>NZ_JALNWM010000087.1 GCF_023230885.1 Desulfocurvus sp.
CGACGAACCAGGGTCAATCTGGCATTGCTATGGATGTTCACTCGGTCCTCCCTCGGCAGTTGAGTTTTCGCACACCCAATCTGACCGATTAGGGCCGAGTGAACAACCTCCTATAACTCCACATCTAGTGTGCCCCGGGGTCCAGGGCAAGCGCGGAGTTGGGGGGGGGCCGGGGCTCAGCCCCGGCCCGGGGGGCGGCCCGGGGGCCTGCCGGACACCAGGGCCTGCACGCGGATGGCGTACTTGTCCATGCGCGCCAGCAGCGTGGGCCGCGAAACGCCCAGAAGCCGCGCGGCCTGGGTCCGGTTGCCCCCGGTCAGGCGCAGGGCCTCCTCGATGGCCCGCGCGGCGAAGTGGTCGACCACCTCGTCGAGCACGCGCTCGCCGCCGCGCGTGAGCCGGGCGCGCACGAAGCGGCCCAGGGCCGCGTCGAAATCGTCGCCCGGCGGGGCTTCCCCGGGCCGGTCGCCGTGGATGGCGTCCAGGATCTCGCCGGCCCCCAGGGGCGCCCCACGCGAGAAGATCAGCGCCTTGCGCACCACGTTGGCCAGCTCGCGCACGTTGCCCGGCCAGCCGTGCCCGGCCAGGGCCCGGCGGGCGTCGTCGGTGAACCCGGGGGCGGGCACATCCATCTCGCGGGCCTGGCGGGCCAGGAAGTGGTCGGCCAGCAGGTCCACGTCGCCCTCGCGCTCGCGCAGCGGCGGCAGCCACAGGGTGACCACCCGCAACCGGTAGTAGAGGTCCTCGCGAAAGCGGCCCTCGGCCACGGCGGCCTCCAGGTCGCGGTTGGTGGCGGCGATGATGCGCACGTCCACCCGGCGCGGCCCCGCGCCGCCCAGGCGCTCGACGCTGCGCTCCTCCAGCAGGCGCAGCAGCTTGCCCTGGATGGGCAGGGGCATGTCGCCGATCTCGTCCAGGAACACGGTGCCGCCGTCGGCCTGCTCGATCTTGCCCACCCGGCGGGCCGCCGCGCCGGTGAAGGCGCCCTTCTCGTAGCCGAACAGCTCGCTTTCCAGAAGCGTTTCGGGGATGGCCACGCAGTTGATGACCACGAACGGCGCGTCCTTGCGCGGGCTGTGCTGGTAGACCAGGCGCGCGGCCAGCTCCTTGCCCGTGCCCGACTCGCCGCGCACCAGCACCGTGGCCTCGGTGCCCGCGACGCGGCCGATGGCCTTGTACAGCCCCTGCATCACCGGGCTGCGGCCCACCAGCGCATCGTCGCCCTCCCCGGCGGCCTCGCCGGGCCCGGCGTCCATGGCCACGGCCCGGCGCTGGAAGCGCCCGGCCTCCAGGGCCTGGTCGATGAGGGCCAGGATGTCGGGAATGTCGAAGGGCTTGAGCACATAGTCGAAGGCCCCCAGGCGGGTGGCCTCGATGGCCGTGTCCGTCGTGCCGTAGGCGGTCATGATGATGGCCGCGAGCCGGGGCTCCACGGCGCGCATGGCCCGGAAGCCCTCCAGCCCGTCCATGCCCGGCAGGCGCACGTCCATGATGACCAGGTCGGGCACGGCCTCGCCCACGGCGCGCACCCCGGCCTCGGCGGAGTTGGCCGTGCGCACCTCGTGGCCCTCCTGGGCCAGCAGGCGGCGGAAGCTCTCGCGCAGCTGGGCGTCGTCGTCCACGATCAGGATCTGTGCCACTGGCCGTCCTCCTTGGCGGGCAGGGTGATGGAGAACTGCGCCCCGCCGCCCTCGCGCGAGGCGGCCGTGATCCAGCCCCCGTGCTCCTCGACGATGCGCCGGGCGATGGCCAGCCCCAGGCCGGTGCCCTCCTCCTTGGAGCTGAAGAAGGGCTGGAAGACCTGCTCGCGCAGGGCGGCGGGAATGCCCGGGCCCGTGTCGGCCACGCGCACGACAACCACGCTGCCCAGGGGATCCGCGTAGCCGGGCGCAACGCCGATCTCCACCCGCCCGCCTCCGGTCATGGCCGTCATGGCCTCGCAGGCGTTGACCAACAGGTTGACCAGGACCTCCTTGAGCTGCTCGGGGTCCACGATGACCGGGCACGGCCCGGCCGGGGCGCGCAGGTCGACCTGCACCCCGTAGGACTCCAGGCGGTGGCGCATGAGGGTCAGGGCCGCCCGGACCACCTCCACGGCGTCCACCTGCTGCTTGCGCGGCGTGGCCGGGCGGGAAAAGTCCAGGAAGTTCCTGGCGATGGCATCGATGTGCCCGATCTCCTCGGTGATGACCTCGAAGTCCTCGCGCTGCTCGTCGGTCAGGCGCAGGCTGCGACCCAGGGAGAACAGGCGGATCTTCACCGAGGTCAGCGGATTGCGGATGCTGTGGGCCACGCTGGCGGCCAGCTTGCCGGTGAGTGCCCATTTTTCGGCCTGCACCAGGTGCTCGCGGCTTTTCTCCAGCTTGTGCCGTGCGGTGCCCACGTCGTGGAGCAGGTCGCGCACGCGTCGGCCCAGGGCGGTGATCTCGTTGCCCGGGCCCGGGGCGGTGAGGTCCATGGCCTCGGCCAGGCTGTGGATGGGCCGCAACACATGGCGCACCAGCACGAAGGCCAGCACGCCCACCAGGGAGAGGGCCACGGGCATGAACCCCAGGGCGGCCCCGCTGACCACGGCCATGCGCTGGCGCCCGGCCAGCCCGGCCGCGCGCATCCGCTCCTCGTGCAGCGCGCGGTGCTCCTGGCACAGATGCAGGACCCGGGCGTACTGGACGCGGATGTCGCGGTGCAGGGCCGCGCCCTCGTCGCGCCGCCCGGCGCGGTAGAGGTCCAGCACCGCGCCGCGGCCCTGGGCGTAGTGCAGGTAGCCGGACTCGACGCGCCCCACCAGGGCCTGGGCCTCGGCGTCGGGGGCCAGGGCGCGGGCCTGGCCCAGCAGCGTCTCGAATCCGGCCCGGCTGCGTTCCAGGCGCTCCAGCCAGAGGGGGTCGCCGTCCAGGAAGTAGTAGGTCACCAAGCCGCGCTGCTCCAGCAGGGCATCCACCAGCCGCCCGGCGGTCTCGTAGGCCGCGAAATTGCGGTCGAGCACGCCGGAGAGCAGCGTGTCGGCCTTGTGGGTGTACCACAGGACCATGGCGCCGCCCGCCAGGGCGACGGCCACGATGGCCGCAAGCAGGGAAAAGATGTGTACGCGCAGGGACAAACGGGGCATGGCGCGGAACCTCCCGCCCCGGGCCGACCCGGGAACCCGGCCATCAAACCCGCAACGGACGGCCATTGCAAGGGGAATTCTCGGCGCGGGAATCGTTGCCGGGGCATTTTTCGTCGCTTGGCGGTCAAGCCATTTCGCCGCCCCGGGGCTAGGGTCCGAATCGAACCCGGCCTTTCCTCTCGCCGGGCCGGGCCGCCGCTTCGCCCGGCGGCCCGGCCAACGGCGCCGACCCCAAGCACAGGCGGATTGCCGCCAGGGAGATGCCCGCATGTACCACATCGGAATCGATATCGGCTATTCATCGGTCAAGCTCGCCGTCCTGGACATGGACGGCGCAATCGTCCACACGGGCTACGCGGGCCACAAGGGGCAGGCCTTCGACGCCCTCGGCCTGCTGCTGCGGGGCATCCCCGCCTTCCCCGGGAGGCGTGGCGTCGCGTACGGCGCGGTCACGGGCAGCGGGGGGGCCCTGCTCGCCCGGGCCGGGGCGGCCAGCCGCGCCAACGAGGTGGCCGCCCTGGTGGAGGGCGCCCTGCTGCTGGACGATGCCTGCGCCTCGATCATCGAGGTCGGCGGGCAGACCGCCAAGTTCATCACCAGCTTCGCTCCCGGGAACAAGGCGGGCGTCCAGGTGTCCATGACCTCCAACTGCTCGTCGGGGACGGGTTCGTTCCTGGAAGAGCAGGTCTCCCGGCTGGGCCTGGCCATCGAGGACTACGCGACCGTCGCCGCCAGGGCCGCGAGCGTCCCGCGCATCGCCGGGCGGTGCAGCGTGTTCGCCAAGACGGACATCATCCACCACCAGCAGCAGGGGGTGCCCGTGCCGGACATCCTGGCCGGACTGGCGCGCGCGGTGGTCAAGAACTATCGCGGCGCCGTCATGCGCGGGCTGCCCAGAACCCCGCCCATGCTCTTCGCGGGCGGGGTCGCCCTGAACGGGGCGATGGTCGACGCCATGCGCGCCGAGCTCGGCCTGGGGCCCGACGAGCTGCGCGTCCACGAGCATTCGTGCCTGGCGGGGGCGACGGGTGCCGCCGTGCTGGCCGCGAAGCAGAAGCTGGCCATCGACCTGCGCGCCCTGGCCGAATTCCTGGAGCGGGCCGAGCCGGTCCACCTGTACACGCAGGAAACCGCCCGGCTGGAGCCGCTGCGCGACCTGGGCGACGCCGACGCCAGGGACCGGCACCGCTGCCAGCCCCTGCCCGACGAGCCCCTGACAACGGCCTGGTTGGGCATCGACGTGGGCTCCACCAGCACCAACCTGGTCCTGACCGATGCCCGGGACCGCATCCTGGCCTACCGCTACCTGCGCACGGCGGGCGACCCGGCGCGGGCCGTGCGCAGGGGCCTGGACGAACTCCACGGGGAACTGGGCGCCAGGGTCCGCGTGGCGGGCGCCGGGGTCACGGGATCGGGCCGCCACCTGATCGGCCGCATGGTGGGCGCGGACCTGGTGCGCGACGAGATCACCGCCCAGGCCAGGGCGGCCACCCTGCTGGACCCCGAGGTGGACACCGTCTTCGAGATCGGCGGGCAGGACTCCAAGTACATCGCCCTGAAGGACGGGGTGGTCGCCGATTTCCAGATGAACAAGATTTGCGCGGCCGGGACCGGATCGTTCATCGAGGAGCAGGCCAAGAAGCTTGGCGTCCCCCTGGACGAGATCGGCCCCAGGGCGCTGGCGGCGCGCTCGCCCATCGGCCTGGGCGAGCGCTGCACCGTGTTCATGGAAAGCAGCATCGCCGCCCACATGGCCCACGGCGCCGACACGGCCGACCTGGCCGCCGGGCTGTGCTACTCCATCGTCAAGAACTACATGAACCGGGTGGTCAGCAACAAGCCGGTGGGCCAGAGGATATTCCTCCAGGGCGGCGTGGCGCACAACCAGGGCGTGGTCAACGCCTTTCGCGCCGTGACCGGCAGGCGGGTCGTTGTCCCGCCGTTCTTCAGCGTCACCGGGGCCTACGGCGCCGCGGTCCTGGCCCGCGAGCACATGGCGGCGCAGGGCCAGGCCCGGACAGCCTTCAAGGGCCTGCGCCAGGACGAAACCCGGCCCCCGGCCGCGCCCCCGGCCCCGGCCGCGGGCCGCCCGGCGGATTCGTCCTTCAGCCGGGAGATGCAGGACTTCATCTTCCAGGGCCACAACCCGGTGGCCGACCCGGCCCGCAAGACAGTGGGCATGCCGCGCGCCCTGTTCACCTTCGGCATGTTCCCCATGTTCCACCCCTTCTTCGAGGCGCTGGGCTGCAACGTGGTCCTGTCCGACCCCACCTCGGAGGAGACCGTCCGCCTCGCCCAGGAATACTCCCTGGACGAGACCTGCTACCCGGTCAAGCTGATCAACGGCCACGCGGCCCAGCTGGTGCGGATGGGCGTGGACTACATCTTCTTCCCCGACCTGTTCAGCGTGGCCCACCCCGGCTCCAGGGCGCGGCAGGACTACGGCTGCCCCTACATGCAGGCCGCCTTCAAGATCATCAACAAGGCCATGTCGCTGGACACCAGGGGCATCAAGCTGCTGGCGCCGACCATCGCCTTCAGCCGGGGCCAGGATTTCATGCGCGAGGTCTTCATGGACATGGGCCGGGAGCTTGGCGCCGACCGGGAGCAGACCGGCCGCGCCCTGCAGGCGGCCATGCGCTCGTTCAAGGCGTTCGAGGCCAGGATGGACGCGCGCGGCAAGCAGATGGACGCCCTGGAACCGGGGCGCAAGGCCTTCGTGCTCATCTCCAAGATATACGGCGTGGCCGACCCGGTGCTGAACCTCGGCATCCCGGACAAGCTCGCGGCCCTGGGCTACCAGACCCTGCCCTTCTACGCCCTGCCCCCGGCCGACATCTTCGAGCAGCACCCCAACATGTACTGGCCCTTCGGGCAGCACATCCTCGAAGCCGCGCGGGTGGTGGCCGCACACCCCGACCTCCACGCCATATTCCTGACCCACCACGGCTGCGGGCCGGACACGGTGACCACCCACTATTTCAAGGAAATCATGGGCGACAAGCCCTACCTGACCATCGAGGTGGACGAGCACTCCTCGGATGTGGGCGTCATCACCAGGCTGGAGGCCTTCGTCGGCAGCCTGGAGCACCAGGGCGCCCGCCCGGGCGCGGAGCAGACCCCCGCGCCCCCAGGGGCCGCCCGGGGCGGAAGCATCGAGACCGGCCTCGCTCCGGGCCGGGACCACAGGCTCCTGCTGCCCGACCTGCCGCCATACTCCCGGCTGGCTGCGGCGGCCATGCGCGGGCACGGGCTGGAGGTCGAGCCCCTCGCCCCCAGCGACGCCCGGTCCCTGGACCTGGGGCGGCGCCACACGGTGACCAACGAGTACTATTCCCTGACGGCCCTGCTGGGCGACCTGTTGCGGGCCCTGGCCCCGCCCCGCGCCCCGGGGGCGCCCCCGGCCGTGCTGCTGCCCCAGAACGAGGGCGCGGAGGTGGACGGGCAGTACGCCCGCTTCGTGCGCACGCAGCTCGACCTGAACGGCCACCGCGACGTGGCCGTGTGCGCCCCGTTCCTGGAAGACCTTCCGGACCTGGGCGAGGCCCCCGCACGGGACATGTTCCATGTCCTGCTGGCGGGCGACCTCGTCCTGCTGGCGCCCCCGGCGCGCAGGCCGGAGCTCCTGGCGACCCTGCTGGAAGGCGGCGAATCCGGCGCGCCGGACGGACCGGCCCTGGCGGCCGCCGCCCGCCGGGTCCGTGCCTGGAACGAGGAACCCGCCCCCGGCAAGCGCGTCTTCGCCCTGGGCGAACCGCTGGTGCTGTTCAACGACTTCCTCAACGACGGCACCTTCCGGCGGCTGGAACAGGACGGCCACCGGGTCATCCGCGCGCCCCTGAGCGAATGCCTCTGGAGCCTCTGGCACGACCACCTGGAGGCGAACCCCGGGTCCGGCGCGGCGCAGCGGCGCGCCCGCCTGGACGAACTGCGGCGGCTCATGGGCTCCATCGGCCGCGAGCTCGGCGCCCACAGCCACTTCGAGCCGGACCCGGAGGCCCTCATGCGCCGCGCGGACCGGACCCTGGGCCTCTACAGCGGGGCCTTCGGCCGCTACCGCAGCGTCAAGGCGCAGGGCAGCCTGCCCGCTGTGGACGGCATCATTTCGGTGACCTCCATGTACGAGAACACGGGGATATCCCTGGGCATCCTGCGCGGCGGCGCGGCAGCGGGGGAGCTGCCCCACCTGGCGCTGACTTTCGACGGAAACCCCAACGAAAACGACAAGATGAAGACTGAATCGTTCATCCACTACCTGTAGCCGCCAGCGGGGCACAGAGCGAAGCGGAGGAAATACGACCATGAATCCGACGACAGGACAATGCAAAGGCGGGGCCGCGACGGCGCGGGGGCGCGGCCCCAGCAGCTTCTGGCTCCAGGATCCGGAACCCGTGTTCGCGCACCTGGCGTTGCGCGAGGACACGCTCTTTGTGGACGCGGGCTGCGGCGCCGGGGAATACGCCCTGTACGCGGCGCGGCGGCTGGGGCCCACGGGCCGGGTGGTGGCCCTCGACTCCTCCCGGGAGTCCATCGACTGGCTGCGCGCCAACGGCAACCAGCCCGGGGCGGCCCCGCTCAGCGGGCATGTCTGCGACATCACGGCCGCCATGCCCCTGGAAACCGGGCAGGCGGACGTGGTCATGCTGGCCACCGTCCTGCACATCCGGGCGGTCCGCGACAGGGCCGCGCCCCTGTTTCGCGAGATCGCCCGGATCCTGCGGCCTGGGGGCACCCTGGCCGTGCTGGAATGCGCAAAAAAGGAGGCCAACTTCGGCCCGCCGCTGCATGCCCGCCTGGCCCCGGAGGACGTGGCGCGCCTGGCTGCCCCGGCGGGCTTTCGCAGCTCCTCCGTGCTGCTGCTGGAGCACACCCACCTGACCTGCCTGAGCCCAGGCTGAGCAACGCCCCCGGCGGCCGGGCCGGAGCGAAAGAGTCGCGGACCGTGTCAAAAAGCGCCCCCGCCCCCGGACCACCGGGCGCGGGGGCGCCGGGCGAAGGCCCGGGCGGGGGGGCCGCTCCGTCTGCCGCGTCGGCGCCGGGAGCTTTGGGAGCGCGGGAGGCGCGCCGGACACTGGCCGGCGCCCGCGCACCAGCCCCTCAGCACGCGGGCGTGTGCAGGCGCTCGCGCACGGATTGCAGGTAGGCCTTGGGCAGGACGCCGAAGCGCTTCCTGTAGGCCGAGGAGAAGTGGCTCAGGTTGGTGTAGCCGATGTCCCAGGCCACCTCGCTGACGTTCATGTCGCCCTCGGCGAAGAGCCTGCGGGCCCGCTGCAACTTGTATTCCCTGACAAAGGCGATCACGGACATGCCGAACAGAGCCTTGAACCCGGCCTGGATGCTGGCAATGGGCAGGCAATACCTGGCCGAGATATCGGAGAGGGTCGGCGGGTCGGCGTAGCGCTCCTCCAGCTCCTCGCGGATGGCGTGGATGACATCGCGCACCCGGGGGCACAGCGCGGCGTCCGGGCAGGCGGACGCCGTTTCCGCCAGCACGAGGGCCAGCAGCTCCCAGGCCTTTGCCTCGACGTACATTTCGATGCCGACGTTGTTCCTCAGGCTGTAGAAAAGCTCGTTGGCGGCGGCCTGCATCATGGGCGACTGCCTGTGCTGGCGCACGAACCCGTCCGCGGGGCCGCCCTCGAGCACCCGGCGCAGGCAGGGGGCGGCCCGACCCGCGTCGCGCCCGAGCATGGCGCCCAGGGTGGACGGCAGGACATGCACATGCAGCAGCCGGACCTTCCGGCGGGCGGGCAGGTGCGCGGTGCCGCACAACTGCGGCATGTAACCCACGCCGAACCGCCCGGCCCCGTTGTGCAGCTCCGTCGCGCCCCCGGGCGCGGAGGCGATCCGGCTGGTGAACGCCCCCTCCAGGAAAAACCCGAAGTCGATGAAGCGGTTGGCCTTGCAAAAGCCGAGGGCGAACGCCTGCGGCAGGGTCGCGTCGAGCACCGTGAGGGCCAGCCCGCCCCCCAGGCGCCGCTCCTGCCACAGCCGGGCGAACCAGGCGGCCCGGCCCTGCTCCTGCAACGCGGGGAACTGGCGCACCGGCTCCGCTGGCGCGGCGCCGTCCGCAGCCCGGGGGGATCGGGCAGGCTTCGGAGCAGCGGTATGCATGGGAACTCCGTTTATGCGATTATGAATTTCATTATCAATGAGCTGCATGTAAAATCCCCCGTCCTTCCTGTCAATCCGGGCCGCCGGGCTCCGCCCCCGGCCGGGCGGCGGAGCCCGGCGGCGAGCCTAGAAGCTGTACCGCAGCGCCATGTAGAGGTTCGAGTTGTTCCTGTATTGCCCGAACATCGTTCCGAGGTGGTCGCCAGTGAAGATGTTGGCGCCGATCTCCTGCCGGATGTCGTCGGTCCACTTGTAGACGATCCGCGGGCGCAGGTAGGCGTCCGCGTCGCTGGGCGACCAGTATCCGGACACGGCCAGCTCCAGGTTCTGGTTCATGAGCAGCTTGCTGACCTGTACCGTCAGCACATGGCGGAACTCGTCCCGGCGGCGCCTGCCGTTGAAGGTCGCCGCGTACGAGTCGTACCCGAGCAGCTGCTCGACGTAGTACTGCACGCTCCCGGTGCAGTCGCGGCACAGCTCGCGGGCATAGCCGACCAGGTAGCGCAGCTCGGAATTGTTGATCCCCGGATTGCGCCCGCCCCTGTCCTCGGTGGAGTCGTAGTAGGCGAACTCGGCGTTGGCGATGCCTCCGGCCAGGGGGCCCCGGACGCTGGCCCCGTAGACATGCAGGCGGGGGAAGATCGCGGTCCCCCGGGCATCGGCGCCGCCGGGGTTTTTCCAGAAGCCGAAATAGCCGTATGCCGCCAGCTCGAAGGCCCCGACGGACCGGTAGAGCCGCAGCGCATACTCGGCGTCGGCCGCCCAGCGGTCCGGCCGCTCGTAGTCCAGGCCCGCGTCGCCCCCGGTCAGGGCGCCGCGGCTCCCGTCCCAGTAGGAAATGTACCGCCCGGTGATGAAGCGGTCGCTGGCGAACAACGGCGTGAGCACCAGATCGACGTTCAGCCGGCCGAAGAACAGGCTGGCCTTGACGCTGTCGCTGGGCGCCTTGAGGTACTCGTCGTCCCGGCCGATGAAAAAGGACTGCCAGTCCTTGGGGAACAGGTCGTTGAGGAAGACCAGGTCGCCGGTGCCCCAGGTCAGCACCTGGCGCCCCAGCTTGAGGTCCAGGTTGTCCGTGGGCCGCAGGAACATCCAGGCCTCGCGGGTGTCGCCCTCCACGCGCCCCAGGATCCCGTCGTGCCAGATGTCCTGCTTGAGCTTGAACTGGGCCCAGTCCGTCTGCGTGGATGCCTCGCACTGCACCCGCAGATCCAGGACGGACGCGTCCTTCGCGTGGGCGTCCTCCCGGATGCGCCCCCCGCCCCGGACCTCCAGGAAGCCGTGCACCTCCACGGGGTCGAACCGGTCCCCCAGGGAGGCCGCCGCGCACTCGCCGCCAGCCGCCAGCATGGCGGCCGCCAGGGCCAGGCAGGCGATGACCGCCCGCCGGGCCCCGGCCGGAAACGCCGCCAGCATTACGGCAAAACCTCCCTGGGCGCCCGGCGCAGGTAGCGCTCGGTGAAGAGCGCGTCCTCCAGGCCGCTGTTGTACCGGATGTCGGAAAAGACCATCTCGGTCCGGCTGCCGGTTTCCAGGTCGCGGGCAACGGAGCGGACGACCGTGGGATAGGCCACCGGCCGCCCCTGCTCGGCGGCCGCGACCAGCTCGACCTCCAGGACCTCGATGATCCGGTAGGGTCGTCCGTCGGCCTTGTGGTATTCGATGCGCATGGGCAGCCAGGTCGTTTTGTCGATGTGGGCCACATACGCGGCGAACTCGACGGCCCCGGGGTTCCGGGGCGTGCCCCTGACGACGTGGAAGGGCCCGTCGGCCGGGATCAGCTCATGGAAGTCCTCGGACGGGTTGCGCCCCGAGATATCCTCGTAGAGGAAATCCGACCCCACGAAGCTCGTGCGCTTGTCGCTGGCCGCGATGCGCTTGACCAGGTCGAGGCTCGGCATATAGAGCCACCGGTCGTCGTCGGCCTCCGCGCCGACGTGCTTGTGGACCATGAACACCATCTTGCGCACGTCGGACGGCTCGACGAAGTAGACGAAGTACTTCTGGTCGCCGTCCCGCGCGCCGCAGTCCAGGCGCAGCATGTTGAACTGCCGCTTGCGCGTGCGCCCCTGCTTGTCGGTTATGATCATCGTCGTCGTGCCCCGGCAGTCCCGGCCCTGGTACAGCGAGGCATGATTCGACATCTCGACCACCGACCGGGCCGACACGGCCTCCCCCGCATGGCTCCATGCGGCAAGCCAGGCCAGACAAAACGCCACCGCCACCACTCCGCAAACGTGTCTCACGGATACTCTCCTGTTTTTACGCTGTTTCAAGACTGAAAAACCGGACATGCGGGCCCGGACGGGCGCCCGGGCCCGCCGCTACCGCGGCCCGTTCCGGGGGGCCGCCTCGTCGGTGTACACGGGTTCGGCCTCGCAGCACCCGGACGCGTCCTCGCCGCGCACCTCGATCCTCCGGGGGCGGAAGAGCCAGGCCTGGCCGGCCGTCAGCGTGGCCGGAAGCAGGACCAGCGTGACCCCGCCGGAAAGAATCAGGATGGAGAACAGGAGGATGCCCGTGGTCTTGTACGGAACCAGGGCCGCCACCAGCATGGGCAGGAAGCCCAGGGCGATGATGATGACGTTGCGGCTGATGGCCCGCGCGGGTTCGCCGAACATCAACGGGACGGCCTTCGCCCATGTCCCCGCCTGCGCGGTCATCTGGCGGCTGCGCTCGAGGAAGTGGATGGCGAAGTCCACGGCGATGCCCAGCGAGATGGCGCCGAGCACGGCCACGGGCATGTCGTAGTCCAGCCCGAGGAAACCGAGGGCGCCGTACATGAACGCGATGGTCAGCGACAGGGGGACCATGCACAGGACGCCCCACGCCAGGGACCGGAAGAGCACGACCATCATGCCCATGACGATGAGGTAGCTTCCGCCAAGGGAGGACAGCATGCCCCAGAACATTTTCCACTGGAAAACATAGTTGATGTAGTGCAGCCCGGCGAACTGGTGTTCCAGGGCCACCGGCGGCCTGTGGTCGCGCAGGTACTGCCCCACCGCCTCCACCGCCGCCCCCGTGCGCGTGCTGTCGCCGCTCTGGAACTGCAGGAAGATGTTCACGGAGTCGAACCCGGGCGTGACGAAATGCCAGATGTCGTGCGGCTTGTGGCTTTGCTGGTACTGCATGAGGCATTCGGAGACCGCTGCGGACGAGTCCGGAATCCTGTAATTCTCGGCCCGCCCGTCGATGAGCTCCTGGTGGACCTTGCGCACGATGTCGGCCAGGGAGGTGCTTCTGCCGATGTACCCGTTCCGGAGCAGCCAGGCCTGCATGTCGGCCATGTAGCGCAGCACCTCGGGGCGCTTGAACACCTCGGCCCCGGCCTCCCCCTCCAGGACCAGGGAGGCCGTGTAGGTGCCGCCGAAATGCCTGTTCAGGGCCGTGTCCGCCTGGCGGATGGGGTGCCCCGTGGCGAAGCGCTTGGCGTAGTTGTCGTTGATGTTGATCCGCGACATGCCCCAGGCGGAGGCGAGCAGGCAGACCACGGCAAGGGCCAGCACCAGCTTCGCGTGCCTGAACGAGAACCTGCCCATGCGCTGCAACAGCCGCGTCAGGACGGAATCGTCGACGCCGCCCTGCGCCGCCAGGCCGAAATTGCGCAGGACGCCCTCGGGCAGGAGCATGATGTACGCGGGGACGAAGAGCACGGTGATGAGCCAGGCGAACATGACCCCGACGCCGACAAACGCGCCGAACACCCTCGCGGGGGGGATGTCCGTCGTGACGAACGAGAAGAACCCGGCCGCCGTCGTCAGCGAGGTGTACAGCATGGGCATGAAGAGCA
>NZ_JALNWM010000088.1 GCF_023230885.1 Desulfocurvus sp.
CGGCATGGCGGGGCGGATGCCCAAGATGCCGGGGCTGCCCGGCGCGGGCGGGATGCCCGGCCTGGAGGGCCTGGACGGCGCCGCCCCCGGGATGCCCGGAATGCCGGGCATGGACGAGGGCCAGCCCAAGAGCGGCTTCACCAAGGCCCGCAAGGAACGCAAGAAGCGGGTCAAGCCCGCAAAGCTGAAGAAAAAGAAACGCTAGACGGCGCGAACCGGGCTGCGGCTGCTCCGGGGCGCTTGCAAATACACGGCAAATAGGAAAACAGCCGGTTTCCGCCGGTTGCTTGCTTTTATTATTGAAATTGTAATAATCTACCAGTGGGAGTATAGAAAAGATGGCTATGAAGCTTCGTTTGACCAGGATGGGTTCCAAGAAGCGTCCGTTCTACCGCATTGTCGCCGTGGACAGCCCCACCCGCCGTGACGGCAGGGCCCTGGACTACGTCGGGTACTACAACCCGATGGTCGAGCCGGTGGAGCTGAAGGTGGACCAGGAGAAGGTGAAGATGTGGATCGAGCGCGGGGCCCAGCCCTCCGACACGGTCCGCGCGCTGCTCAAGCAGGCCGCCAAGGCCTCCGAGTAGGCGCCCCCCTTCCCGTTCCGCCGCCCGCCCGGCGGCCTGCGGCAATGTTCTGCGAGGCGTCCCAGCTCACGTTGCGATGCGGAGGGTATCATGTTGAAGGACCTGATCTCGTACATTGCCAAGTCGTTGGTCGACAATCCTGACGCCGTGTCCGTCTCGGAGATAGAAGGCGAGCAGACCTCGGTCATCGAACTCAAGGTGGCCAAGGAAGACCTGGGTAAGGTCATCGGCAAGCAGGGCCGCACGGCCCGGGCCATGCGCACCATCATCGGTGCGGCCTCGACCAAGGCCAGGAAACGGGCCGTACTCGAAATCATCGAGTAGGCCGCCCGCCGCCCCGGCGGCTGGCGGCGTGTCCCGGCACCCCCGGCGGCCCAGGCCGCCGGGGGTGCCGGGACGCGGCGCGCCCCCCGGCCGGAACGCGGCCAACCGCAGCCAGCCGGAGGAGCGGGTGCAGGACGTGGACAAGGATTTCGTCGTCGTGGGCGAGATCCTCAAGCCTCATGGGGTTCGGGGGGAGCTGCGCGTGGTCTGCCACGCGCAGTCCCCTTTTTTGTTCGACGAGCTGGCGTGCGTGTATCTGCGCCCGGGCCCGCGCACGCCCCGGCCCGACCCCCTGGCGACCCTGGGCCCCGGCCCGCTCCGCCCCGGGCAGGTCGCCCGCGCCCGCAGGCGCCCCCCGGCCCGGCCCCGGCGGGTGGAGGTCACCTCCTGGCGCGAGCACAAGGATCTTGTGCTCCTGACCCTGGCGGGGGTGGACGACCGCGACGCCGCCGAGGCCCTGCGCGGGCATGAGGTCCTGGCGCGCAAGGCCGACCTGCCCGATCCCGGCGGCGAGGAACTGTTCCTGCACGAGATTCAGGGGCTGACGGTGCTGCTCGACGGCGGGGAACGCCTGGGCGAGGTGCGCGACATCATGCTGCCCGGCGGCCAGGAGGTTTGGACCATCGTCACCGACGACGGGCGCGAGGTGCTCTTCCCGGTGGCCGAGGAATTCCTGGTGGCCGTGGATCCGCAGGCCGGCACGGTGACCATCGCCCCGCCCCCGGGGCTTCTGGAACTCTATCTCGACGGCGGCGGGGCCTGAGCCCGCCCGGAGCGCGTGTGCGATTCACCCTGGTGACCCTGTTCCCCGAGTTCTTCGACTCGCCCCTGGCCAGCGGGCTCATGGCCCGCGGGGCGCAGGCGGGGCTTGTGGAATTCGCCCGCGTGAATCCGCGCGATTTCGCCACGGACCAACGCGGCACCGTGGACGGCCGGCCCTACGGCGGCGGCCCGGGCATGGTCATGGCCTGCCCGCCGCTGGCGGCGGCCCTGGAGAGCATCCCCCGGCCCGGGCGGATGATCTACCTGTCGCCGCGCGGCAAGCGGCTGGACCAGGCCCTGGCCCGCGAACTGGCCGCCGAACCGGCCCTGACCCTGGTCTGCGGGCGTTACGAGGGCATCGACCAGCGCCTGCTCGAAGCCTTTCCGCTCCAGGAGGTTTCGGTGGGCGACTTCGTGCTCGGCGGGGGCGAGGCCGGGGCGCTGTGCCTGGTGGAGGCCGTGGCCCGGCTGCTGCCGGGCTTCATGGGCCACGACGAGTCCGCCGACGAGGAAAGCTTCGCCCAGGGGCTCCTGGAGTATCCGCACTACACGCGGCCCGAGGAATTCCGGGGGCTGCGGGTGCCGCAGGTGCTGGCCGGGGGCGACCACGGGCGGGTGGCGGCCTGGCGGCGCGAGCGGGCCCTGGAAACAACCCTGGCCCGGCGCCCGGACCTCCTGGCCGAGACGGACCTGGACGAGGCGGACCTGGACGTGCTGCGCCGGGCGCGACGCGCCAAAGGCCCCGGCCTGGGCCGCAATCTGCACCTGGCCCTGCTGCACGCCCCGGTGCTCAACAAATTCGGGCAGACCGTGGCTGTGTCTTTGACAAATCTCGACGTTCACGATATAGCCCGCGTTTCCCGAACGTGCGGGCTCGGCGGCTACTACATCGCCACGCCCCTCGTGGACCAGCGCGCCCTGCTGGATTCGCTGCTGGGGCACTGGCTCGAGGGGCCGGGCCGCGAGGCCAACGCGGACCGGGCCGAGGCCCTGAGCCTTGTGCGCGCGGCGGCCGACCTGGACGAGGTCCTGGCCGATGTGGGCAGGCGCTGCGGGCAGGCGCCCCGGGTGGTGGCTACCAGCGCGCGCGGCGCGGGGAGCGCGACCCCGGGCCGGGTCCGCCGGTGGCTGGGCGAGGGGCCGGTCGTGCTGGTCCTGGGCACGGGCCACGGGCTGGCGCCCGAGATTCTGGAACGGGCCGACGGCGTGCTGCGGCCCCTGCATGCCCTGGGCGGGTACAACCACCTGCCCGTGCGCGCGGCGGCGGCGATGATCGTTGACCGCGTGCTGGGCGACCTGTATTAGACGGTTCCCAACGCGAGAAAACATTCCTTGCAAGGAGTTTTGATATGGAAATCATCAAGAAGATCGAGCAGGAGCAGCTGCGCATCGACATCCCGCAGTTCAAGGCGGGCGACACCGTGAAGGTGCACCAGCGCATCATCGAGGGCGGCAAGGAGCGCATCCAGGCGTTCCAGGGCGTGGTCCTGCGTGTGCATCGCGGCACCACCAACGCCACCTTCACCGTGCGCAAGGTGTCCGATGGCGTCGGCGTGGAGCGCATCTACCCCCTGCACAGCCCGTTCATCGAGCGCGTGGAGCTGATCAGCGAAGGCCGCGTGCGCCGCAGCCGCATCTACTACCTGCGCAACCTCAAGGGCAAGGCCGCCCGCATCAAGACCAAGAACCAGTGGGACTAGTCCCCCCGGGGTCTTTTGCTGCGGGTTCGCGCCCGCGTCCATGAGCGCGGCGGGAGGCGACCCATGTCGCTGTTGAGCTGTCACCAAGGGGCCGGGGAAGCGTTTCCCCGGCCTTTTGCCGGTGTCGACGAGGCCGGGCGGGGCTGCCTGGCCGGTCCCGTGGTGGCCGCCGCGGTCATCCTGCCCCCGGGCTTCGACCTGCCCGGCCTGGGCGACTCCAAGAAATTGTCCGAACGGCGCCGCCTGGCGCTGGAACCGGCCATCAAGGCCCAGGCCGCGGCCTGGGCCCTGGGCGTGGTCTGGCCTGCGGACATCGACCGCATGGACATCCTGCGGGCGACCTTCGCGGCCATGAGCAACGCGGTGGCCCGGCTGCGCGTCCGCCCGGTCTTCGTGGCCGTGGACGGCGACAAGACCGTGCCCGGCCTGGGCCCGCCCCAGCGCGCCGTCATCGGCGGCGACGCGAAAATCCCCGAGATATCCGCCGCATCGGTGCTGGCCAAGACCTTCCGCGACCGGCTGATGACCGCCCTGGCCCGGCGCTATCCGGGCTACGGCCTGGAAGTCCACAAGGGCTACGGCACCCGGGCGCACATGCAGGCCCTGGAGCGCCTGGGGCCCTGCCCCCAGCACCGCCGCACGTTCCAGGGCGTGCGCCCCAGGGCGCGCGCGCGGGAGGATTCGCTGTGCCTGCCGGGCATCTGACCCTGGGCCGCCGGGGCGAGGACGCGGCGGCCGCGCACCTCGCGGCCCGGGGCTACGCCGTCCTGGCCCGCAACTGGCGCGGCCGGGGCGGCGAGCTGGACATCGTGTGCCAGCGGCGCGGCACGGTGGTCTTCGCCGAGGTCAAGACGCGCACCGCCGGACAGCTGGCCACGCCCCACGACGCCCTGACCCCGGCCAAGCGCCGCAACCTGGCCCGGGCCGCCGGGGAATGGCTGACCGCCCACGACGCCTGGGACCGGCCCTGCCGCTTCGACCTGCTGGCCGTGGTCGAGGACCGGGGCCGCGTGACGGTGGAGCATGTGCAAAACGCCTTCGACCTGAGCCCCGGCCCAGGCGGGGAGGGAGGCTGGCAGCCGTGGTGAACGACGCACCCGCAAGGGCCCTGGCGCCCGCGCTGTATGTGGTGGCGACGCCCCTGGGCAACCTGGGCGACCTGTCGGCCCGCGCCCGCGAGGTGCTGGCCGGGGCGGATCTCGTCCTGGCCGAGGACACGCGGCGCACGGGCTCGCTGTTCAAGGCGCTGGGCATCCCGGCCCGGGGCTTTGTGAGCTGCCACGAGCACAACGAGCAGGAGCGCCTGGGCCGCGTGCTGGAGCTGGTGGGGGCCGGGGGCAGTGCGGCGCTGGTGTCCGACGCGGGCACGCCGCTGTTGTCCGACCCCGGCTTCGCCCTGGTGCGCGCCTGCCGCGAGGCCGGGCTGGGCGTGGTGCCCGTGCCGGGCCCCAGCGCGCCCCTGGCGGCGCTCATGGCCTGCGGGCTGCCGCCGCTGCCGTTCACCTTCCTGGGTTTTCTGCCCCGGCGCGACGGCGACCGCCGCCGCCTGCTGGAGGCCCATGCCGCAACCGGGGCCACCCTGGTCTTTTTCGAGCGCAAGAACCGGCTCATGGACAGCCTGGCCGCGGCCCACGCCGCCCTGGGCCCGCGCGAGGTCTGCGTGGCGCGCGAATTGACCAAGGTACACGAGGCATTTATACTCGGGAGGTTGGACGCTCTCGGGGAGCTCGACGTGCCCCTGCTCGGCGAGTTCACGGTGGTGGTCGGTCCGCCCGCGCCCGGCGCCCGGGATCTGGACGAGGACGGCCTGCGGGCCATCCTGCGCGAGGAGCTGGCCGCCGGGGGCAAGCCCCGCGAGGTGGCCCGCCGCGCGGCAGCCCGCGCCCCGGGCTGGACCACGAAACAGGCCTACGCCCTGCTGGGCGGGCTGGACGGCTGATCCGGCGCGGTCCCTGCGCGCCCTGCAACGCACCACGGGAGAGCATGTGCAACAGTCCACCCGGCGGCCCCCCGCCCCCGCCCAGGCGTCCGGAGCGTTCCCTTCGGCGCGGGTGCTGCTGCGTTGCCTGCTGCGCACATGGCTCGTGGGCGCGGGCTTCAACACCCGGGGCATGCAGAACATCGGGCTGGCCTACGCCATAGACCCGGGGCTCGTGCAACTCTACCGCGACCCCGAGGCCCTGCGCCAGGCCCGGGTGCGCTACGCCACGCACTACAACACCCATCCTTTCTGGACTCCGCTGCTGGTGGGCATATTCCTGGGCATGGAGCGCAAGATCGCCAAGGGCCTGTTCCCGCCCGAGATGCTCGAAAACGTGCGCGCCACCACGGTCTACACTCTGTCGGCCATCGGCGACTCGCTGTTTGGCGGCAGTGTGCTGGTGTTCTGGTCGCTGTCCTGCGCCTGCCTTGTGGCGGCCGGGCAGGGCAGCCTGGCCGTGGCCCTGGGGGCGCTGCTGTTCCAGGGGCTTGTGGTCTTCAAGGCCCTGACCTTCTGGATGGGCTTTTGCGAGGGGCTGACCTTCCTGCACCGCCTGGGGCGCTGGAACCTCATCAACTGGAGCCAGCGCGTCAAGCTGTTCAACGCCGTCCTGCTTGTGGCGTTCTGGGCCCTGGCCTGGCCCGCGGACCTCGCCTGGTTCCTCTGGCTGCCCACCGGCTTCGCCTTCGCCGCCGTGGGCATGATCCTTACCGCCACGGGGCTCTCGCGGGAGATCCTCGCGGTCCTGGCCGTGGCCGCATATCTCGGCCTGCCCTGGCTCATGCGCCTTGCCGCCGGGTTGTCGCCGATCTGAGACGCTTGCACCCCGCGCCTGGGCGCGGCATAGGGAAGGAGGCTCTAGTGAGCAACGAGGAGACAGCACAGGAAGACAGCGCCAGCGCCGAGGTGCGCGTGGGCAACGAGCTGGGGCTGCATGCCCGGCCCGCCGCCCGCCTCGCCAAGGAGGCGCAGCGCTTCGCCTGCGACATCAGCCTGGTAGTGGACGGGCAGGAGGTGGATGCCAAGAGCATCCTGGACATCCTGACCCTGGCCGCCTCGCCGGGCTGCACCATGACCATCCGGGCCAAGGGCAGCGACGCGCCCCTGGCCGTGCGAAGCATCAGCGAACTCTTCAGCAGCCGCTTCGGCGAGGAGAAATAGTGGCGCGAAAGGTCCTGACCGGCATCCCGGTCTCCTCGGGCATCGCCATCGGCAAGGCCTTCTTCATGAACAGAAGGCTCTACGGCAGCATCCCGCGCCAGTCCATCGCCGCACACCTCGTGCCCGGCGAGCAGGCCCGCCTGTGCCAGGCCCTGGCCCAGGCCGCCGACGAGCTGGAGACCGCGCGCGCCCAGGTGCCCGCCGAGCTGCGCGAGCACTCCCTGATCATCGACTCCCACGCGACCATCATGCGCGACCCCAAGCTGCGCGACTCGGCCTGCGGGTTCATCGAACGCATGCGCATCAACGCCGAATGGGCGCTGCTCAAGGCCGTCAAGGACCTGGAGGACAAGTTCGCGGCCATCGAGGACGAATACATCCGCCAGCGCATCCAGGACGTGCGGCTGGTGGCCGACCGGGTGCAGTCCAAGCTCATGGGCCTGGCCCGCGAGCTGCGCGAGATCGAGGGCCGCATCATCCTCATGGCCCACGACCTCGCCCCGGCGGACACCGTGGGCCTGGAAGTGGACAAGATCATGGCGTTTACCACCGCCGAGGGCGGCAAGACCTCGCACACGGGCATCCTGGCCCGTTCGCTGCAAATCCCCTCGCTGGTGGGCGTGCAGGAACTGGAGGACGAGGTCCGCGACGGGCAGCTGGTCATCATCGACGCCCTCAAGGGCCGCATCCTGGTCGAGCCCGGCGAGGACGAGATACTGGAGTATTCCCTGCTCCAGAACCAGTTCGAGCTGTACCAGAAGGCCATCATCCGCAACTGCCACCTGCCCGCCGAGACCATCGACGGCTACCGGGTGCAGGTGCTGGCCAACATCGAGCTCTTCGAGGAGGTCGCCGCCGTCCAGGACCTGGGCGGCGAGGGCGTCGGGCTCTACCGCACGGAATATTCCTACATGAACCGCATGACCCTGCCCGACGAGGAGGAGCTGACCCGGGAGTACGTCGGCCTGGCGTCCTCCCTGGCGCCGGGCAAGGTCGTTTTCCGCACCCTGGACCTGGGCGCGGACAAGGTCGTCTCCCAGCTCGGGGCCATCGACGAGCGCAACCCGGCCCTGGGCCTGCGTTCCATCCGCTTCTGCCTCCAGCACAAGGAGCTGTTCAAGGCCCAGATCCGGGCCATCCTGCGCGCCAGCGTCGCGGGCAACGTGGCCATGATGTACCCGATGATCTCCGGGCTGCGCGAGCTGCGCGAGGCCAACAAGGTGCTCAACATCGCCCGCCACGAGCTGCGCGCCGAGGGCGTGCCCTTCAACGAGGAAATGCCCGTGGGCATCATGGTCGAGCTGCCCTCGGCGGTGATGACCGCCGAGCTGCTGGCCAAGGAGACGGACTTCTTCTCCATCGGCACCAACGACCTGATCCAGTATTCCCTGGGTATCGACCGCACCAACAAGAACGTGTCGTACCTTTACCAGCCGCTGCACCCGGCCATCCTGCGCTCCATCAAGCACGTCGTGGACGCCGCGCACCAGAGCGGCATCGAGGTCAGCCTGTGCGGCGAGGTCGCGGCGGACCCGTTCTGCGTGCCCATCCTCATGGGCATGCAGATCGACTCCCTGTCCATGAACCCCCAGGCCATCCCGGGCATCAAGCGCATCATCCGCCAGACCACCATGGCCGAATGCAAGGACCTGCTGCGCCGCGTGCTCGAATGCCGCACCGTGAACAAGATCAACAAGCTGGTCATGGACACCATTTTCCAGCGCTTTCCCGAGGAGCTGACCTTCTTCTCCTCGCTCATCGAATCCGAGGACCTGATCTGACCATGACCCAGAAACCGAGGACCGGCGAAAAACTCATCGCCAGCAACAAGAACGCCCGGCGACTCTACGACCTGCTGGAAACCTTCGAGGCGGGCATCGCCCTCATGGGCTCGGAGGTCAAAAGCCTGCGCGCCGGACGCGTGAGCTTCAAGGACGGCTATGTGCGCCTGAAAAACGGCGAGGCCTGGCTTGTGGGCGTGCATGTGGCGCCCTACGAGAACGCCGTGCACACCGGCCACGACCCCGAGCGCGAGCGCAGGCTGCTGCTGCACGCCCACGAAATCGCCCAGCTGGCTGCCAAGGTGGAGCAGAAGGGCCTGACGGTGGTGCCTGTGCGCCTGTATCTCAAGCAGGGCCGGGTCAAGCTGGAGATAGCCCTGGGCCGGGGCAAGAAGGTCCACGACCGGCGCGACGACATCAAGAACCGCGACATCGCCCGCGACACCGCGCGCGAACTGGCGCGCTACTAGCGGGGGCGGCCGTGGGCCTGGACAGGAACCAGCGGCGCTTCCTGCGCCAGACCTTCCCCGGCGACGGCTGCGTGCTCGACGCCGAGGCGGCGGCCGTCTTCGGGATGGACTCCAGCCGCCTTGCGGACGCGCCCTGGGCGGTGGTCCGCCCCGAGACCGAGGAGCAGGCCGTGGCCCTGCTGGCCTGGGCCCACAGCGAGCGGGTGCCGCTCTTCCCCCGGGCCCGGGGCACCAACGTGGTGGGCGACTGCGTGCCCCGGGGCGGCGGCGTGGTGGTCTCCACCCTGCGCATGAACCGCATCCTGGAGATGGACGGCGAGGACTTCTGCGCCGTGGTCCAGCCCGGGGTGGTCACGGGCGACCTGCAACGCGAGCTGGCCGCCCTCGGGCTGATGTACGCCCCGGACCCGGCCAGCGTGCGCGTCTCCACCGTCGGCGGAAACGTGGCCACCAACGCGGGCGGCATGCGCGCCGTGAAGTACGGCGTGACGCGCGAGCATGTGCTGGGTGTGCGCGCCGTGCTGCCGGGGGGCGATGTCTTGCGCACGGGGGGCCGCAACCACAAGAACGTGGTCGGGCTGGATCTGACGCGCCTGTTTGTGGGCAGCGAGGGCACTCTGGGGCTGTTCACCGAGCTGACCCTGAAGCTGCTGCCCCTGCCCGAGGCCACGGCCTCGGTGCTGGCGGGCTACGCGGGGGTGGATCAGGCTCTGGCGGCGGCGCGGGCGGTGCTGGCCGCGGGCATCCTGCCCACGGCCATGGAATTCATGGCCGAGGCGGTGCTGGAGGCCGTGCGCCGCGTGGGCGACGTGCCCTGGGGCCCGGAGGTGCGCGCGGCGCTGCTCCTGCGCCTGGACGGCGGGTGCGAGGCCCTGGAGGCCGAAACCCGGCGCCTGGACCGCGTGCTCGGGCCCACGGCCCCGGTGTTCCTGGAGCGCGGCACCGGCGCCGACGAGGAGCGCCTGTGGGAGGTGCGCCGACTGATCAACCCCGCCTCGTTCACCATCGCCCCGGACAAGATGAGCGACGACATCACCGTGCCGCGCGGGCGCGTGGGCCAGGCCCTGGAGCGCATCCGCGCCGTGGCCGAACAGCGCGGGCTGGACATCCTGGCCTTCGGCCACCTGGGCGACGGCAACATCCATGTGAACATCATGTACGACGCCAGCCGCCAGGCCGAGGACGCCGTGGCCGCCAAGCGGACCATCCTGGGCCATGTGCTGGCCCTGGGCGGGACCATGTCCGGCGAGCACGGGGTGGGCCTGACCAAGCTGCCCTACCTCGACCAGCAGCTTTCCCCGCGCGAGCGCGACCTCATGCGGCGCATCAAGGCCGCCTTCGACCCCCACGGCATCATGAACCCCGGCAAGGCATACTGACACAGCCCCGCCCGAAACCCCGGCGACGGCCGGACGAAACGCACCCGCAACGCCGGGGCGCGGCATGGTGGGACGCGGCACGCGGAGGGGCGCACCCGGCACCCCGCGTACCGCGCGGGGCCGCGCGGGGGCAACGCGGGGCCGTCCCGCCCAGGGGCCCCGGCCCTGGGGGCGGCAGCGCCTGTGCGCCCTGTTGGGCGCGGGGCCGCCCCGTCCGCAGGGATGCGCTCGCGGGCCGTCCGTGCTAGCATGGCGGGGAACCCGCGTCCCCGGAGTCCGCCATGCCCCGTTCCGTAAGCCGTTTCGCCTTGACGCCCCGCGCCCTGGCGGCCTGCGTCCTGCTGGCGGCCCTGCTTCCGGCGGGCTGCGCCGGGGTGCCGAGCGCCCTGGCCCCGGTGCCCGCCGCCCAGCACCTCCCGGCCCGCCCGCCCGACGACGCAGCCTTCGCCGTCCGGGCCCTGCTCGGGCGCATCCAGGGCGCCGCCCCGCGCGGAGCGGGCTACGCCCCCGAGGCCGCCGCCGCCCTGGACCGCCAGCCCTTCGCCTACCCCGGGTTCCGCGTCGCGGCCCACAGCCTGCTGCGCTACGCGGCGCCCCCGGGCGCCCCGCAGTCGCGCACGGCCTCGGGCCGCCTGGTGCTGGCCGACGCCCACGGGCGCGTGGCCGGGCTGGCCTACGATGTGGCCTACCACCTGGCGGACGGCGCCCTGGTGCTGGACCGGGCCCTGACCGCCCCCGTATACCGCCGGGCGGCCACGGTGCGCGCCTTCCTGGTGCCCAAGGACAGGCTGCCCCCGCCCGCGCCCACCTGGGAGGAGGCCTACGCCACGGCCGGGCGCCTGGACGCCATGCCTCCCGGGGGCCTGCGCACGCCGCACCTTCTGGGCACCCACGCCCTGCTGCTCTTCGTCATGGAACGCCTGCATCCCGAGGCCGACCTGCACCTGGACATCCCCATCCCCGAGGTGGCCGTACCCCTGGACCAGGTGCGCCTGCGCGCGGGCGCCTACGCCGACTACGACGGCTGGCGCGTGGCCGTGGTCGTCCTGTCGCCGGGGCTTACGGCCCGGGCCGCGGCGGACGGCGGCAGGAAGGGCTAGAAGGCCGCCAGGGCGTAGAGCGCGGCGACCAACGCCATAGACACGGCGCGCAGGGTCTGGCTGGCCACGATGAGCCTCACGGCCACGCGCTGGGGGAAGATGCCCGCGTAGTAGGGATATTGGTGGCGGATGGTGCGCATGGGCGAGGACAGCACGTTGCCGATGAGCAGCGTGAGCACGGCCATGTTCGGGGCGATGGCGCCCTGGTCCAGCAGAGGCCGCAGGGCCGAGAGCCCGGCGGCCAGTTCGCCCGTGGATTGCAGGGCGATGACCGAGACGACCTGGGGCGGCAGCCAGGACAGGAAGGACAGATGCGCGGCCATGAACCCCTCGATGGCCGCAAAGAGCCCCCACTCCTGAAGCAGGAAGAACAGCACATAGACCGGCACGGTGATGCCCAGGATGCGCCGGATGCGCCTGGAAAAACGCGACAGGGCCCGGCTCAGGGCCTCGCGGAAGGAGCGCACCTTGCTCTCCTCGAGGCGGCAGGGGATGCAGCCCTCGTCCAGGGGCGGATTGAGCAGCCGCCCGGCCAGGACCACCGCCCCCGTGCGCAGGACCGCCGCCAGCACCGCCAGGCCGACATAGGCGTTGGCCAGCTCGCCCACCAGGGACCGCGTGATGGCGTACATGGTGGGCAGGTGCAGGAAAAATGTCGGCAGGCTGTTGAAGAGGTTGGAGAACAGCAGCTCGCGGTCGCTGATGCGGCCCTGGGCGTGGGCGTCGGCCAGCATGGTGTTGGCCGACACGCCCGAGAAAAAGGCCATGGAGAACGCCGCGCCGCTCACGTCGGTCAGCCGCGCCGTGCGCGTGAGCGGCGTGGCCAGGACGGCCACGAAACGCGCCCAGTTCAGGGCCTCGATGAGCGTGCCCACCAGGAGCCCCAGGGCCACGAAGAAGCACAGCCGCGCCAGCGGCCAGCCCAGCCCCTGCCACAGGGCGGACAGTTCCCATTCCACCGGCGGCCTCCGCTAGCCCTGGTCCCCGGCGGGGGGGGCGTCCTCTGCTGCGGGGGCCCCGGGCCGGTCCAGCCCGGCGGCGCGCAGCTCCCGGGGGTCCATGTCGAAACTGTGCTCCGGCCCCGGGAAGTCCCCGCTGCGCACCTCCTCGCAGAAGGCGGCCAGGGCCCGGGTGGCCTCGCGGCCCAGCTCGGCGTAGCGCTTGACGAAACGGGGGGTGAAGCGGTCGAACAGGCCGAGTACGTCGTGGCTGACCAGCACCTGCCCGTCGCAATGCGGCCCGGCGCCGATGCCGATGGTCGGGATGCCCACGGCGGCGGTGACGGCCTGGGCCACGGGCGCGGGCACGGCCTCCAGCACCAGGGCGAAGCAGCCCGCGTCCTCCAGGCGGCGGGCGTCGTCCAACAGGGCCCGGGCCGCCCGGGCCGAGCGGCCCTGGACCTTGAAGCCCCCCATGCGGGCCACGCTCTGGGGCGTGAGCCCGATGTGGCCCATGACCGGAATGTCCGCGCGCAGGACGGCCTCGATGCGCCCCAGCACGCGCGCCCCGCCCTCGATCTTCACCGCCCCGGCGCGGCCCTCGGCCAGGAAGCGCGCGGCATTGCGCACGGCGTCGGCGTCGGCGGCCTGGTAGGAGCCGAAGGGCATGTCGCCGACCACCAGCGCGCGCGCCACCCCGCAGGCCACGGCCCGGGTGTGGTGGATCATGGCGTCCATGCCCACGTCCAGGGTGTCGGGACGCCCCAGGGCGACCATGGCCAGGGAGTCGCCCACCAGGACCATGTCCACCCCCGCCGCATCGGCCAG
>NZ_JALNWM010000089.1 GCF_023230885.1 Desulfocurvus sp.
ATCCACCTGCTGCCCCCCGTACTGAACCACCGGCCGGGGTCCTGACCCCCCCCCGCACTCGCCCGTCCGGCCTGGCGCCCGAGGTGAGGTAGGGTAGGCCCGACACCCCCCCCCCGGCCCCGCCGCCCCCCGGCATCCCCCGTTCCCCCCGCCGCACAAGGCGGAATTACCAGGGAATCCCGCCAAGCTTGGCCGTGACAACCCCACGCGAAGAAGGTATATTCTCGACATACCTCGCCGGACACGAAGCCCGCGCCGGACTGCGGCCGGGCGGGCGGCGCCTCTTCGGACGGCGCACCGGCGCAAGGGGGAGGCATGGACGAGCGTTCCCGCAAGGCCGACAGCGCGCAGGCCTCCCTGTCGGCTTCCGCCAGGGAGGCCTTCGGGGTCATGGTCGACGTGTGCGAACGGCTGGCCTGGGGCGAGACGGCCCAGGCCGACCGGCTGTTCGCCCTGACCAGGACCGGCGAAGTGCCCGCCCCCGTGGCCAAGCTGGCCGAGGCCTTCGGGCTCATGCTCGTCAAGGTCGAGGCCCGCGACCTGCACCGCGAGGAGCTCCTCGAACAGCTGCGCCGCCAGAACCGCGAGCTGGAGCGCGCCTACCGCCGCCTGGGCGAGGAACGCAACACCCTGGTGCGCTCCCTGTGCGGCGCCTACGAGCCCGCCCAGTTCGTGGGCCAATGCCCGGCCATGCGCGAGGTCATGCGCCTGGCCGTCTCCATCGCCCCGCACTCCATCAACGTGCTCATCCTCGGCCCCACGGGCGCGGGCAAGGAAGTCTTCGCCAAGATCCTGCACTACAACTCCCCGCGCAGCAGCGGACCCTTCGTGGCCCTCAACTGCTCGGCCGTGCCCGAATCCCTCTTCGAGAGCGAGGTCTTCGGCATCGAAAGCGGGGTGGCCACCGGGGTGCACAAGCGCGAGGGCCTGCTGCGCCAGGCCCACGGCGGAACCCTGTTCCTGGACGAGATAGCCGACATGAGCCCGGCCCATCAGGCCAAGTTCCTGCGTGTGCTCGAGGCGCGCGAGGTGGTGCCCGTGGGCGGCTCCAGGCCCGTGCCCGTGGACGTGCGCATCGTCTGCGCCACCAACCGCGACCTGGAGCGCGCCGTGGCCGACGGCAGCTTCCGCGAGGACCTTTTCTACCGCGTCCACTCCGTGGTCCTGAACCTGCCGCCCCTGGCCGAGCGCGGGGAGGACATCCTCATCCTGGCCCGGCGTTTCCTGGCCGAACACACCGACAAGCCCCTGAGCCCCGAGGCCGGGCAGGCCCTCTTGCGCTACGACTGGCCCGGCAACGTGCGCGAGCTGCGCAACGAAATGGAGCGCGCCGCCGTGCTGAGCTTCGGCCCCCGGGTGGAGGAGGCGGACCTCTCGCCCCGGGTGCTCGGCCTGGGGCGCGGCCCCGGGGAGCGGCC
This sequence comes from Desulfocurvus sp., assembly GCF_023230885.1. Taxonomy (GTDB): domain Bacteria; phylum Desulfobacterota; class Desulfovibrionia; order Desulfovibrionales; family Desulfovibrionaceae; genus Desulfocurvus. Next base: position 1,419 of record NZ_JALNWM010000089.1, read on the forward strand.
CGCAGGCCTGCGCCTGGACGAAAACGAACGCCGCCTCATCCACAAGGCCCTGGAGCGCGCCGAGGGCAACAAGACCCGCGCCGCCGAGCTGCTGGGCATCACCCGCGAGGGCCTGCGCAAGAAGCTCCTGCGCCACGGCGGCACGGACGCGGGAGGCTGACAACCGCCAACAACGCTGGCACACGCGCCAACTCCAGACGCAGCCACCGGCCGCCACCGAAGGCGCAAGACTAAGAAAAGAAAGCATAAATTCGAAAAGTCCGTCTTGGCACCCCCCTTGCTTAAGACGGCGCACAGGCAACAACGTCACCCGGGCCCGGCGCGCGCCGGAACCCGAAGGAGCCCGAGGATCATGGACATCGCCAAGAACGCCCAAGCCATTCTGGACCATGTCAACGCCGTCATCGGCGGGCAGGGGCTGGCCTTCGACGCCAACGGCGTGGCCGCCCTGACCGTGGACGGCGACATCGCCTGCCTGTTCTGCCTCGTGGAGGCGGACCATGAGCTTGTGGTCAGCTTCTACCTCGGCCGGGCGCACGAGACCGATGCCGCCCTGCTGCACGAGATGCTCTGCGGCAACTACATGGGCGCCTACACCGGCGGCGGCACCCTGGGCATCGACCCCGAGGAGAACCTGGTGGCCCTGCACCAGCACTTCCCGCTGCCCGTGGACGAGCCCGCGTGGATCGAGGAGCCCCTGGGCGCCCTGGTGGGCGCCGCCCGCTACTGGCGCGCCAAGATCAAGGCCGCCGGGAACGGCCCCTCGACCCCCGCCCAACAGGCGCCCGCCCAGGGCATGATCCGCATCTAGGCGCGCGCCGTCTCAGCCGCTTTCGCAAGGGGAACCATCATGGGCATGCACGTCACCACCGCCATCCAGCCTCCCGGCACCGGGCCCCTCCAGGGCCTGGACCAGGGCATCCAGCCCGGCGGCGCCGTCCGTGGCGGCGCCGACGCCCGGCACATCGGGCAAGTCCGCCAGGAGGGCCGGCAGGTCGTCGGCCAGGTGCCCCTGGGCAGCCTGGGCCCCCTGGCCAACACCTCCCGCCAGGCCATGAGCCAGGCCCTGGACCAGTGGGAAAGCGCGGCCCCCCCGCGCTCGCTCATGCCCAAAAGCGTCGGCCTGGGCATGCCGCCCGATGGCCACCTCGTCCAGGTGGACGGCAAGATGGTCGAACACGAGATCAAGGCCCTGCCCAGGGACCAGCGCGACCAGGCCGTGCGCGACATGCCGCGCCTGCTCCAGGAGCGCGTGGAGCGCGGGCACAGCCTGTGGGCGGGCATTCGCGACGGCTCCGGCCACGGCCCGGCCACGGCGGAGAACATCCGCGACCTGACGACCTTCCTCATGGCCAAGGCCCAGGAAAAAGGCGCGCGCTTCAGCGAGGGAGCCTTCAGCATCGAGGACCCCGGGCACCGCCTGCGCGATTTCCTGGACTCCAGCCCCGAGGTCTACCAGCGGCCCTCCTCGCATATCGACGGCTTCCAGAGCGATCCCGGCGGCGGGCACCGGGGCATCGACATGCTCGACGGCCCGACCCTGCCCTACGGCAAGGCCACGGTGCTTTACGGCGCCATGAACGCGGGCACCGAGGGCCTGCCCGGCAACGACCGCCTGTTCCTCAAGATGGAGGAGCACGGCTGCCGCCTGAGCTCGGGCTCCGTGCGCCGCGACCCCGGCGGACCGGCGGACCGGCCCATGCGCTTCCTGCGCGACCTCCGGCAGACCCTGGGCCACGCCATGGGCTTTTTCCGCACCCTGCTGCGCGGCCTCTCGGGCGGGCGGCTGTTCCCCAACGCCCCGGACTCGCGCAAGGAGCGCATCCCCACCGGCATCTCGCGCCAGTACAAGGCGCTGACCGAAACCCTGACCCGGGCGGGCAGGGACGACCTGGCCGCCCTGCTGCGCGCCGGAAACCCCGCGGCCAAGAGCCAGGGCCTGCGGACCATGCTCGCCAACCTCGACGCCGTGCTGGCGCAGGACTCGCTGGGCGGGGCCGAACGCGCCGACGCCAAGGCCCTGCGCGACTCCATCGCCTCGCGCTACGACCACCTGGACGTGCGCATCGGCGACGAGGTGATCCTGGACCAGGCCGAACTGGCCGGGACGGCCCCGGGCGCCCACCTGAAAAGCCAGGTCCGCGAGGCCGTGGGCGCCCTGCTCGCGGGCGGAGCCACCCCGGCCGGGGTCGACGCCTTCGTGGAACAGATCGTGCGCGCCAGCTCCATGCTCGACGGCGCGGGCGACGTGGACCACGGCGTGGACGCCCTGGCCCAGGCCCTGGCCGAGGCCACCGCGTCCCTGAGCCAGGACCAGCGCCAGCAGCTGGCCGGGGCGTTGCAATCGCCCCAGTGCCGGGGGCTCATGGCCGCCATTACCGACATCGTGGCCTCGGGCGGCGAAACCCTGCCCGGAGACTTCGGCCAGCGGGAAATGGCCAGCGTGGTCAGCACGGCCAACAAGGCCAACAACGCCCTGCTGCTGCTGGCCGAAAGCCTCGGCCTGGAGGATGCGGGCCCGGGCGGGGCCACCCCGGAGCAGGCCCGGGAGGCCGCCCGCATGCTCGACGCCCTGGGCCGGGACTTCGCCGTGCGCAACACCACGGACACCGTGCGCGCCCAGGAGGCCCGGCGCGGTGAGCTCTCCGGCCAGATGCTCGGCCTGCGGCCCCTGGCCGAGGTCCGCCAGCAGATCGGCCGGGGCGTGGTGGCCCTGGGCCGGGATGTCCAGGCCCTGCAACAGGGCCAGCCCGACACCGGAACCATCGGCCGGACCCTGGCGCGCACCCTGGCCGAGGACCTGCACACCGACGGCCCCCTGGGCGCCAGGGGCCTGCCCCAGCGCTTCATCCCCGATTTCATCCGCAACGGCGTCACCGTCAACGGCCAGTTCTTCACCGCCGACCCCGACGCGACCCCGGACGAGCTGGACACGCAGCTCCAGGCCTTCATCGACGCCTGCGGCGGCCCGGAGCGGGCCCAGCAGGTCGCCCGGCTGGTCGGCCAGGGCACCCCGGGGCGCCTCATGTCCGCCCTGGCCGACGACCCGGCCATGAGCCCGCTGGTGGAAGCCTTCATGAACCACGGCGGGGCCCAGATCCACGGGGCCGACCCGGGCACGGGCCAGGCCCACAAGCTGCGCATGTCCGTGACCATCGACGGGGACACCATGCGGCTGCACAGCGAACAGACCGAACAGAGCGTGGGCAACCGCGACTACGACATGGGCGAAAGCCTCTCCCTGGACATCACCGTCCAGGGCTTCGGCTCCGACGACCCGGTGCTGCGCCTGGACAACTGGGACGCCCTCTACAGCTCCTGCCCGCCCCGGCGGGTGACCGCCCTGGACGTGGAGACCCTGCGCCAGGGCAGCGCCGGAGGCACCGCCACCGTGGGCGCCCGGACCGCCGACCTGCTCGACGGCGCCGTGGACAAGGCCGTCATGACCCAGACCATCCGCCAGGGCCTGACCGCCGAGCTGGCCAAGGCGCGCACCCCGGGCTACCGCGACCTGCCCCAGGAGTTCATCGAGGACTTCTTCCGCAGGCCCATCACGGTGGACGGGCACGTCCACGGCGGCGGCGGCACCAACATGCCCGAGGACGAGGAGCACCGCCGCCTGGACGCCTTCATCGACGCCGTGGGCGGCGAGGCCGCGGCCCGGCAGATCGCCCAGCTGACCTTCCAGAACGTGCCCGGGCTGGTGGACACCACCATGCGCGACTACCCGCCCACCCAGCGGCTGCTGTTCGCCTACATGCTCCACGAGGCCCCGACCCTGAGCTCCGTGGCCGATTTCAGCCTGACCACCCGGCCCGGCGGGGGCATGGACGTGCGCCTGGACTATGTCCAGCAAAAGGGCGCCTCCCAGCGCTCCGACCCGCCGGGCATGGAGTTCGGCAAGGTCGGGCGGCTGGATTTCACCCTCTCCGGCCTGGGCACCGGCGCCCCGCAGGTGGAGCTCACCGGCTGGGACATGTTCTACGGCATGACCCCCGGCCAGCCCCAGGAACACTAGCGAAAAGAGGCAAGACACATGCGCGAGGACCTGGACCAGACCCTGGACGCCCTGCGCCGGGAGGCCGAAGAGGCCGATGCCGAACTGCGCCGACGCCGCGACGCCCTGCACAAGAGCCGCCAGCGCCACCAGGCCCTGCTGGAGGCCGTGGGGCTTACCGAGGACGATGTCACCCTGGCCCTGCGGGAGAACCTGATCCATCCCGAAGCCTATGACATGATGCGCAAGGCCCTGGACGAGACGCGCCGCGCCGAGGCCCCCGGGCCCGAGGGCCAGGCTCCGGCGCCCGAGGCGGCCAAACGCAAGAAACGCATGATCGTCAAGCTCTAGGAGGCCGACCATGACCGATCTGCTCTCCATCCTTTCCATCGCCCGCGAGGGCACGTCCGTGAACAGCAGCGGCGAGGCCAGCCTGAGCGCCACGGCCAAGAGCAGGCTCCAGGCCATGATGGGCGACAACCCGATGGTCTCCTTCGCCGTCCTGTGCGTGGCCGCGGCCGGCCAGGGCCAGGCCAAGATGGAAAAGGCCTACGCGGACTACGAGGACACCACCGACTACTACAAGGATGTCAACAAATACGCCCAGGAAGCCGCCGAAAAGCAGCGCGACGCGGACGACCAGGACAAGGCCACCAGCATGTCCGCGGGCATGATCGCCTTCTGCGACAACAACAACATCGGCTACTCCACCAAGGGCGGCGACAAGAAGCACAACGAGGACGAGTGGCAAAGCCTGCGCGACGGCCTGGACAGCGAGAAGAACATCGCCTCCACGGACATGAAGATGGCCGGGGCCAAGTTCGACCAGGCCGCCAAGGACTGCGACAGCGCCCAGCAGATGGCCGTGGACTGCGTGAAGAAGAACACCGACGTGTTCGGCACGCTGGCCAAAACGCTTTGAGCAAGGGGGAACCCATGTCTTTCGACAGCGACTACCTGAACGAACAGTGGCCCGCCCTGCGCGCCAGGATCATGGCCGAACTGGAGGCCAAGGGCCATGTGCGCGACATCATCTCCCTGCCCCGCGAGGGCCTGGAGGAACTCTACGCCCAGGCCCGCGCGGCCTACGCCGTGGAAGACTACTTCCAGGCCGAGAACGTCTTTTTGGGCATGACCCTCTACGGCCCCCAGGACGTGCGCGGCTGGCTGGGCTACGGCGGCGCCTGCGAGGCCCAGCAGAAATGGGAGCAGGCCGCCCTGGGCTACGGCATGGCCATGGCCCTGACCCCCGGCGACCCCGTGGCCGCCTACCGGTCCGGCGTCTGCCTGATGGAACTGGGCAAGCCCTGGGCCGCGCGCGACGCCTTCGAGGCCGCCGCCTCGACCCTGGACGCCATGCAGGGCAACCCCAGAAAGCTGCCCTACGCCCAGCGCGCCGCCTCCATGCTGCACATGCTGGACGAGAAGGAAAAGGCCTGAGCCACGCGAAACCCGCAACCTCCGAGCGATATGATGAACGATCTGTACTCCCCCGAAGCAGTGGACAGGCTCTCGGCCATCCGCGACGCCCTGGTCAAGGACATCGAGACCGCGGGCGGCTCGCCCCGGGATCCCATGCTGCCCCGCCAGGCCGTCGAGGGGCTCTACGCCCTGGCCCACGCGGCCTACAGCGTGGAAGACTACGCCCAGGCCGAGGCCCTGTTCCAGGGCATGGTCCTGTTCGCCTCGGCCGACCCCCGGGGCTGGCTCGGCCTGGCCGGGGCCTGCGAGGCACAGGGCAAATGGGCCGACGCGGTGCGCGGCTACGCCGTGGTCATGGGCCTGAACCCGAACGACCCCGTGGCCCCCTTCCGCTCGGGCGTGTGCCTCATGTCCCTGGGGCTGCCCGAGCAGGCCCGGGGCGCCTTCGAGGCCGCCCGGGCCGCCGGCCGGACCCCGGGCCTGGCCCCGGCCCTGGCCGCCTATGGCCGCCAGGCGGGCTCCATGCTCAAACTGCTGGAAACGCGCGAGAACAAGGCATAGAAGACCCTGACGCAACGGCCCGCCGACCGGGCGGGCATGGGAGGACGCCATGTCCCTGTTGGGCATCGACACCAGCCAGCTGGTTTCCCGCTACCAGGCCAACGAAAGCGAATGGACCGACGTGGAGCAGCTGCTCCAGCAGGCCTTCCCCGGCAAGAGCATGGACGAGATCCATGCGGCGGCCACCCTCTATGTGGCCCAGAATCCGAACGCCACCATGGACGACCTGCTCACGGCCCTGCAGGCGCAGTTCGCCGTGAGCCTCTCCACGGAGCTGGCCGCGGAAATCCGCCAGGAATGGGACCAGTTCTCCAGGGCCAGCACCCTGGACCCGGCGGAGCTGCTGGCCGTGCTCGACGACTACGACGGCGACTCGGTGAACACCAACTCCCAGGCCTACCTGCTCTTTCTCATGCAGCACCTGCAAAAGGAAATCGAGAAGCTGACCTCCGAGGGCATCGAGGCCTCGCAACTGGCCGACCGCGAGCGCTACGAGCTGGCCAAGGAGGACTACAACAAGCAGGTGGAGAAGATGAACTCCAAGCCCGCGGGCGGCCTGCTCAAATGGCTGGGCGCCGTGGCGGCGGTCATCGGCGCGATCATCGCCGTGGCCGTCGCGGCGGTGATCTCCGTGGCCTCGGGCGGGGCGGCGGCGGGCCTGGCCATCGCGGCGGCGGCCATCGCCTGCACCCTGGCCGTGTCCGCCGTGGCGGGGGCGGCGTCGGACGGCAAATATTCCCTTGCGGGGCTGACGGCCATGCTCCTCGAAGCCTGCGGCGTACCCAAGGACACGGCGCGCTGGATCGGCATGGGCCTGGAGATCGCCCTGGCCATCATCGGCGCCATCTGCTCCCTGGGCGCGGGCTTCGCCGCCTCGGGCGCCAGCGCGGCGGGCACTGCCGCCAGCACAGCCAGCACCGCCGCCAACACCGCCAGCGCCACGGCGTCCACGGCGTCCACGGCCAGTACCGCCGCCAGCACCGCCGCCAGCACGGCAGCCACGGTCGCCAGCACAGCCAGCAAGGCCGCCACGACCATGGAAAAGCTGATCAAAATCATGAATCTGGCCAACTGCGTGATGCAGGCCGCCGTCGGCGTGGCCACCGGCGCCAAGGCCGTGGTGGACTTCCGGTACACCATGCAGCAGGCCGAGCTGCTGGAACTCCGGGCGCTGATGGAAAAGCTGCTGCAGATCCTGAAGACCTCCCAGCAGGTGGCCGAGGCGCTGCTGGACGCCATCTTCAGCGCCATGCGCGACATCATCACCGAGTCGACCCAGAACCTGATGGACCTGTTGATGAAGGCCAGCAGCCCCGAGCTGGCGTAGGGCACGGCCCCCGTACCGCGCGGCCCCGGGCCGCGCATCCTTCCAGGAGGCACAATGAGCGACATCACCATCACCGGAATATCCAACGCCCTCGGGGCGGACCTCATGACCGGCGACGCCGACCAGTGGCAGGACGTGGAGCAGAAACTCACGGAACTGCTGCCGGGCGTCGACTCCCAGACCCTCAGCTCGGCCATCGCCAACTACATCGAGGCCCACCCCACGGCCACCCCGGGCGAGGTCCTGGAGGCGGTGGTCCGCCAGCTGAACCCCGCCGTGGCCTCCGAACAGGTCGCCGCCCTGCGCACCGAGTGGGAGCAGTTCGCCGCCACCACCACCCTGGACGCCGCCAGCCTGCTGGAGGTGATGAAAACCCCTGCGGCCGGGGCTCCGACCATCGAAAGCGTGCGCGACATCATGGCCATGCTGGTCCTGCTGATGATCGAGATCATGGGCGAGGAGTCGGCCTCCCAGCTCATGGAGGGCTTCGCCCAGCGCGACGAGATCATGGCCCTGGCCAAGGAGAAGGCCGCCGAGATGCGCACCATGGCCTGGACCCAGCTGGCCCTGGGCCTGACCAGCGCCGCCATCAGCATCGCCGGCGGGCTCATGGGCATGGGCTTCAAGGATTCCAGCCAGGCCATGCTCTGGAGCCAGGTGGTGGCCGGGTCGGCCAAGCTCTTCGACTCCGCCAGCCAGTTCGCCGCATCCATGATCCAGGCCAACATCGCCGAGATCGAGGGCCAGTCCCAGGTGGCCCAGGTCCGCAAGGAGACGGCCCAGAAGCTGGAGGACCTGGCCCGCGACATGATCCGGGCCTTCATGGAGATATACAACAGCCTGCTCCAGCAGCAGTACCAGACCATGTCCAAGCTCTCCAGCGTGTAGGGCCGCGGACGGCGCCTGCGCCCGGGCCGTGACGGACGCCGCGCCGCCCGCGTGCCGGGGCGGCGCAAGCCCCCGGCGGGCGGCGCGCCAGCAAGGACACGGCCCGGCAGCGCGGCAGGGGCAACAGGGCGGGCCCCGCCGCGGCGCAACCTTTCCGCCCGGATGACGCCATGCTCGAACAGTGGATCGAAACGGTGTGCCGCTCCGCAGGCTGGCGCGCCCCGGCTCCGGACGCCCGGGGCCGCTATCGTTTCCGGCTCGATGGCGGCCTGCGGGTGGAGGCCGGCTCCCCCGACGGCCGGACGCTGCGCCTGTCGGCCGACCTGGGGCGCCTGGCCCCGGGCCCGGGGGGCGACGCCCTGCTGCGCAAGGTGGGCCTGGCGGCCCTGGCCCGCGCGGGCACGGACACAGGAGTCGTCTCCCTGGATGCACGCCGGGGCATGCTGTGCTACGATGCCGAGCACCTGCTGGGCATCATGCGCGCGGCGGAGATGCCCCTTGCGCTGCAACACTTCCTGGACGAATTGGACTTCTGGGCCGAGCTGTGCAAGACTGGTTGATATACTTACATTCCCGGGGGCCTGGGGCATTGCGCACACGACTTTTTTCCCTTTCCGGGCGGGGCCTGGCGCTGGTCGCGCTGTGTTGCGCACTGTGGGCCGGAGCCTGGAGCGGCGCCCCTGCCCGGGCCGCCGGTCCCGCGGCGGGCGGGCAGTCCTTCTCCGAAAGCGTCGCCGGCCGCTACACCCTGCCCATCAGCTCCATCTTCAAGGTCCGCTTCACGCACTACGCCGAGCAGGCACCCCTGGTGGACGTGCTGGAAACCTTCGCGCGGACCCAGGGCCTGCGCGCCGCGTTCACCCCCAACGTCAAAGGCGAGATCAGCGGCATGTTCCAGGACATGTCGGCCGACGAATTCCTCGCGGCGGCCTACACGGCCTTCGGGGTGGAATGGTATCTCATGGACGACGTGCTGCACTTCTATGTGCGCCGCGACCTGGAACGGCGCATGGTCTACCTCACGGCCAGCACGCCCTCGCGCATGCGCGACATCCTGACCCGCGCCGGGCTGCTTTCGCCCCAGCTGCCCTGCGCCGCCGATGACGGCGACCGCGTCCTGGCCTTCTCGGGCCCGGCGGAATACACCGAGGGCGTGGCCGCCGCCATCGCCGCCTACGAAGCCGCCTTCCGCAACGACCAGGTGGTGCGCGTCTTCTTCCTCAAGCACGCCTGGGCCGACGACACGGAGCTGGGCTCGGGCGACAACAAGAAAACCATCCCCGGGGTGGCCACCATCCTCTCCGAAATGGTCATGGACCAGCGCGCCCCCGACTCGCAGCTCGCCCTGGGCTCGGGCGCCGGGGCGGCCGTGCGCGAGACCATCCCGCCCCTGCCCGAGGAACAGCAGCTCCTGCGCCTGCAGGACGGCGAGGCGGCCAAGATCCTCGAAGACCTGCGCCGCAGGGCCAAGGAGCAGATGGAGCTGGACCGCCGCGTGGCCTCGCCCCTGAACACCCAGGCCCGGGCGCTGCCCGGCGCCCCCGTGGCCGAGCTGGCCCCGCGCATCCTGGCCGACTCGCGCAGCAACGCCGTCATCGTGCGCGACTCGGCCTACCGCATGGAATACTACGAGAAGGCCATCGCCGAGCTGGACAAGCCCCTGCAACTGGTGGAGCTGCACGCCGCCATCGTGGACGTGGACGTGGACTATTCCAACTCCCTGGGCGTGAAATGGGGCGGCGCGGGCCACGGCGGGCCGTACACGTCCTCCGGCGTGGGCAGCGGCCTGGAGAGCCTCTCCGAGACGGCCAAGCGGGTGCCCCTGCCCTCCGACCTGCCCAACGCCCTCATCGGCGACGGGCTGACCCTGTCCACGGTCTACAGCTTCGGCTCCGACTATTTCATGGCCCAGATCAACGCCCTGGAATCCAACGGCAAGGGCCGCGTGCTCGGGCGCCCCTCGGTGCTGACCATCGACAACACCAGCGCGCGCCTGGAGGCCAGCACGACCTTCTACATCCGCGTGGTGGGCACCGAGGTGGTCGACCTGCGCGAGGTCTCCTCGGGCACGGTGCTCGACGTGACCCCGCATATCATCGAATACGACGACAAGCCCGCGCAGATCAAAATGGCCATCACCGTGGAGGACGGCGCGGACCCCAGCACCGGCTCCACCACCAGCGACATCCCCGCCGTGGTCAAGAAGACCACCATCCGCACCCAGGGCATCGTCAGCGAGGGCCAGAGCCTGCTCATCGGCGGCTACTTCTACGAGCAGCTCAAGGACGACGAGACCGGCGTGCCCGTGCTCATGGACCTGCCCGCCCTGGGCACGCTGTTCAAGACCAAGACCAAGACCACCCAGCGCATGGAGCGGCTGATCCTCATCTCGCCGCGCCTGCTGACCCTGGACGAGGCATCCAACGTGCCCGCAGGGCTGGAGGACCTCGGGTTCTCCACCTCCCCGGCGTCGCCCAACTTCGTCGCCCCCGGAACGGCCGCCAACGCGCCCAAGCCCGGCGGCTGCGCCGTGCGCACCAGGGAGCCCGGAACGGACGCCCCCCCGGCGCCCGCCGCCGGCTGGGGGATGCCCCAGTGAGCGCCGCCACCGGCCCCGTGCTGCTGCTCAAGTTCTTCTCCGGCCCGCACATGGGCGCGGAAATCCCCCTGCGCCCCGGCGACATGGTGCTGGGCAGCGGGGAAAGCTGCGACGTGATCCTGCACGACAGCACCGTCGCCGCGCAGCATGCGCTGGTCGTGGTTCCCGCCGGGCCCGGCGTCCCGCCCGCCCTGACCCTGCGCACCCTGGACGCCCCGGTGCTGCTGCTGGACCCCGGGGCCGGCCCCCAGGACCAGGACCAGGCCCCCGCCCCGGAGGCGGACCCGGCCGCCGCGCAGCCCGCCGAAGGCCCCCGGCCCTTCCAGGGCGAGCTGGCCTGGGCCCCGTCCAGGGCCGTCATGCTCGGCACCACCTGCATGGCCTGGCAGGTTCAGGGCCAGCCCTGGGGCGACATCGGCCCGGCGGCCTTCCTGGACGCCCCGGACAGCCGCCCC
>NZ_JALNWM010000090.1 GCF_023230885.1 Desulfocurvus sp.
CCCTGGGCGGCGTTCTGGCCCAGGAATGCGGCGACGTGCTGCGCCGCTTCTTCCGCGCCCGGCGCCAGGCCGCCACGCCCCCCCCGGCCCCGCCCGGAAGCCACGGCTCCGAATCGACCTGAAGGACAACGCACGCGGCAAGGGGGGTGCGGCCCGCAAGGGCCGGAAAGGAACGCCCCGGGCGGCGGAGTGGCCCGCAGGGGCCGGGGCAGGGAACAGCCCGGAGGCCGCAGGCCGCCCGAGGGGAGCGCGAGGCGCCGCCCCGGGGCACAGGTCGCCCGCAGGGGCCGGGGCAGGGAACAGCCCGGGGCCGCGACCTGGCCCGTAACGGTCGAGGCAGGACACAGCCCGGCGCAGGCAAGCGCGAGATGCCGCCCCGGACCATGCCAGCCCGCAGGGGCCAAGGCGGGCGGCGCCCAGGGGCCGCAGGCTGCCTCGAGGGGGGCGCGAGGCTCCGCCCCGGGGCACAGGTCGCCCGCAGGGGCCAAGGCAGGACACAGTCCGAGGGCCGCAGGCGGGCCCGAGAGAGGGCGCGAGATACAGCCCCGGAATCCGCAAGCCGCCTCTGCGGGCCGCAACCCGGCCCCCGGGGGCGGAACGCCCGGGCCGGGCGGCGGGGAAAAGACCCGACCGGCTACTGCCCGTCGCCGTCCGCGCACAGGTGCCGGACCAGCCGGGCGGTCCAGGCGCCGCCCCGGCCCGTGGGCACCTCGGCGGCGTTCAGGCGCCGGGCCGCGCGGGCGCAGGCCGCGTCGTCCGGTTCGCCGCGCGCCGCGATGGCCCGCACTTCATCCAGCACCTGCCCGCTGTGCAGCTCCAGGGCGGTCACCGGGCCGTTGCCCGGAGACAGGATTCCCAGCCCGGCCAGCACCCGCGACAGATTCGCGCCGTTCAGCTCCTCCAGGCGCGCGGCCACGACGCCGAACAACACCGACCCGCCCGCCCCGGCGCGCTCCAGCAGCGCCAGCGCCCGCCGGTAGTGCCGCGCAGCCATGCGCGCAAGGCCGAGCTCGGCATAGATGCGCGCGATGTGCCGCGCCCCGTGAACGCGCCCCTCGGTGCCGCGCAGCCCGTAGACGAGCTCCACCGCGCGCTGGAAAAAGTGGTCGGCCGCCATGAACCGCCCCTGCCGCGCGGCCCTGACGCCGCGCTCATAAAACTCCCGCGTCCGGTCCGTAGGTTCTGCCATGAGCATGGTCCTCCACGCTCCTACTATGCGCACTCCCCGCGCCAATGGCAACGCCTTTTCACCACAAGCCCCCCGGGGAAATCCGCGCCACGCCGGGCGTCACCCACGCGGCCCCGCTCCAGCCCGGGCGGCGGCGCCCTTGGGTTCCGGCGCGTGGTTAGGGCCCCGCCCCGCCGCCCCGCCCGCGCGGCGCCCCCGCGACATGCCGCTGACCTGCCCGGCCCTGGTCCCGCCAACCCCGGCCCGAGACGAGCCCCTTACCCGCGCCAACCCCGGCCCAGCGCCCTACCCCGCGCGGCTCCAACGGACGCCGCCGGGCAATGCCTCCTCCCCCGAGGATCCGCCACGCCCGCGCATGCGCCGCCCGCGTACGCGATGAGGCAGCCGGTGCGGGCCCGTGGACTCGCTGCGGCGCCCTTGATTTCCAGTGCGGCCCCGTGGCTCGCCGCAGCTCCGGGTCGAGGCAGGCCGCACCAGCCCCGCCCACCCGCGCTCAGCGATGAGGTCGCGGCTGGCGGAGGGCCAAGCCCGCGCATGCGCCGCCCGCCCCACAGATGCCCCCGCACAAGAAGCCGCCCCCCCCGCATAAATGGACTTGCAAGCCGCCCATTTTTGCCCTACAGCCGCCCCTCGCCCAGCCGCGCGCCCTGGCGTATCCTGCCCCCAGGCAAGGCCACCGCCCGGCCCGGCACCCAAAAGCGGAGAGGTAGCGAAGTCCGGCCGTAACGCGCTCGACTCGAAATCGAGTTACGGGTTCATAGCCCGTACGTGGGTTCGAATCCCACCCTCTCCGCCACAGACTCAATAGCCCAGTGAAATACCTGGGCTTTTTCTTTGGCTCAACACCCCCTGGCATGGACTGGTACAAAGGTCTGGCCCAAAGCACTCGCTGAGGGAGCCGTGGCATACCGTCCACCTACCAACGTCCAGAGACGGGCCGGGGTCTACTATTTCCGGTTCGTCATTCCTGCCCCCTTCCGCCCCCTGTTCGGGAAATCCGAAGTCCACTTGTCCTTGGGTACGGCCTACTTGCGTGAGGCCCGGCCAAAGGCTATACGCTTGGCTTCGATATTTCACGGCATGATTGAATACATGGGGGATGGTATGGCCGAGAAACTTACACCGAAAATCATTCAAAAACTTGCCAATGACTACATCCAGGAAGAATCGCGTAGCTGGGCGGAGACGCGTGTTCATACCGCGGGCCGGGCCTTCACCTCAACTGCACCGCCCGCGTCATCTCCGAGGCGGGCTTCCAGGAGGCCATGCTCGGCTTGTCCCGGTCCCACAATGCCAACCTGGAGCGGAGGCCCAAGGTGGCCGAGAAGCTGGCTCCGCTGGACAAGGGCCACAACAAGGTCCTGGAAAGCATGTGCGTCTGGCTGGACGTGCGGATGCCCCGGTACTGGTGGCAGGAGTTCGACACCTACCGGGTGGGCGTGACCAAGCAGAGTGAGTCTACCATGCACATCCTGATAAGAATTGCATTAGCCGTCCTTGAAGGATATTCAAATTTCAAGCCCAAACTGGGTAGTACATCCAAAAACATTGCTTCCCGCACACACCAGAGGGAATAAAATGGCTCACAAAGAGATCACCCTGATCCGTCAAAAGCAACTCAGGAATCCCTGGCCCAAGTTTGTCAACTCGGTCACAATCAGTGGCCTTAGAGGCTGGACGGGGCAACAGGTTCGTTTTCCATTTCCTGTGTGTGCGATAGCTGGCGAAAATGGAAGCGGCAAATCGACTGTCTTAAAAGCACTTGCATCGCTCTATGACGACCCAACTGGAGACAAGAAGAAACGCTTTTTCCCCAGTGATTTCTTCCCTCAAACGGCTTGGGACACGGTTCGTGATGTGGAACTCTTGTTTGACATCGCACAAGGCCCCAACTCCTCGCTCTATCAAATTAATAAACCAACAAAACGCTGGCGTCTCCAAGAGCCAAGACCTCAGCGAAGTGTGATTTGGCAGGACATATCCAGAACATTGCCGATATCTGCTGAAGTCGGATATGCAAAGGTCGCTAACGCTCTCGCGCGAGAAATAGCCTCGGACAATCTCAGGGACGATCTCAGGAAGTTTTACTCCTCCATAATGGGACGGCCATACACTGAAGCAAGAATTTGCCGCGCGGACACAGACCCAGACAAGCTGGTGGGCGTTGTTGGATCGCATGGCATTAAGTACTCGCAATTTCACCAAGGAGCGGGGGAAGATTCTGCATTCGATTTGCTTTCATTGCTGCAGGATGTTCCTGACACATCCTTGGTAATCATAGATGAAGTCGAAGCGTCTCTACACCCACGATCTCAGAGACGGTTAATTCACTTTCTTCTTTGGGTTGCTAGAACAAAAAGGGTTCAAGTGGTTCTTAGCACGCATAGCCCCTACATCCTTTCAGAGTTGCCAGAGGAGGGACGCATTTTCATCCAAAGAGGAGAAGCTGGCCCCTCAATACTCTATGGAATTACTCCAGAATTTGCCCTTAACCGAATGGACGACAAAATAGAGCCATTAGTATATATCTTTAGCGAGGACGAAGAATCTGCCACAGCAGCAAAAGCCATCCTCTTAGCCCAACATGTGCCCGTTGAAGAAATAAAATTCATACCAGTCGGTCCAGCTAATGTAGTCACGATTGTTGGCAATCTCGCCGCAAGAGGGCGCATCCCTGTTCAAGCTATAGGCCTCCTTGACGGAGATCAAGATCCGAGCGATGGGTGTATTCGCTTGCCCGGTGGAAATGCCCCAGAAAGAGATATCTTTCAAAGCGTTGCAGAAAAAATAAACAATTTGGCAGCAAGATTGAATAAAAAGTCAGGAGTCATACGCGATGCCCTGGAACGGGCCATGACTGTACCCAACCACCACGAGTGGCCAGCCCACTTCGCAAACACCATTGGCGAATCGAAAAATTACGCGTGGGAAACGCTGTGTAGATGCTGGGCAGAGCATGTTGTCCCGGAGAGGGAGCGGACTGCGTTTGCCAACACTGTTCTCGAACGCTTTCCAGGCGCTCCTGAGGAAACGATTTGACATGCCCAACCCTCTTCGTCGAGAAGGCTTTCTGTTTGACGGGTGGGCCGACCTGCGGGTACAAGCTCAATTAACCATACGGCATATTAAGCAAACAATCTCGCCTGGTTGCAGAGGCAAGGCCATCGATCCAGCGATTCCCTTCCTCTCCGGCGCAAGCCCTCCACCTAGCCTTGCAAACTGTCACAAAAGTACTACACACGAACCTCAGCCAAGAAGCCAAAAGCTCAATAGTTACGAGACGCGCTGACCGCGGGTCTGGCCCACCCTCTCTGCCGTATTTCCCCGCGAATAGGGGGCCAGAGTTTTTCTGGCCCCCTATTCGCGTGGCCCGGCCTGTTCGGGCAGCCGCGTGGCCAGAGAAGCTGTTCCTTGTGCCCTCTCTCGTTACTGGTGCTGGACCGCCAGAGAGAGGCCGCGTCAGGGGGAGAGCTGTTCGGCTCACCTATTTCCCCCTGCTTCGCCCCGGGGTGCCCGGGGCGGGCCCGCAGAGGCCGGGCGCCCGGGGGCGGCTGGGGGGTGCGCTTTGCAATCCCTTCCGGCCGTGGTATTTTTCGGTCGCAAGATACGCTTGCGCCAACACTCTCCCGACCGCCACGGCCCGCACCCCGCTGGCCGCCCGGCAAGACACGCCAAGGTGACGCCATGCCCCCCGCGAACAAAAAGAACATCCTCATCGCCTGCCTGTGCCTGCTCGTTCTCGCGCAGGGTATCTGGATCCTGCGCCTGAACGCCGACAGGGCCCCGGACGGGGCTCCGGACCAGGAGCGGGTGGCCGACTTCAGCGCCGGGGAGGACGGCAGCCGCCCGGCCGTGGCCCGGGTGGAAATAACCGCGGACCGCAAGGAGCTGAACGTCTTTCTGACCGCGCCCATCGCGGCGGACGCCCCGGGCGCCGAGGGTGCGGCGACCATCGAGCCGCAGCTGGAGGGCCGATGGACCTGGGCCAGCCCGACGCAGTTGCAGTTCACCGCCGCCGGGCGCTTCCGGGCCAACGCGCGGCACACGGTGGCCTTCGCCCCGGCCCTTGGCCTGCGCGGCGAGGCCAGGGCCACGGTCCGCACCGGGTCTTTCGTGGTCACGGGCATCGACCTCGACCAGCGCCCCGGCGACGCCCCCGGCACCGTCGTGATCACCGCGCGCCTGGCCTTCAACCAGGAGGTCGCGCCCGAGGACGCCCTGGCCAACGTGACCCTGACCGACCTGGACAGCGGAACGACCGTCCCCCTGCGCGCCGAGCAGGCATACAGCTCGCAGGACATGGACCTCGCCTCGGCCCCCGTGGCCAAGACCCCGGCCGGGAGGACCTACCGCCTGGACGTGGGCCGGGGCCTGACCATGTCCGGCTCGGATCTGGCCCTGGACCAGGCCGCCACGGCCAGGATCGCCGTGCGCCTGAACCCGGAGCTGACCCTGGAGCAGGCCCAGGCCGATTCGGCGCGCTCCGGGGGCAGCGTCCGCCTGAAGTTCTCCACCCCCGTGGCCCCCGAGGCGGCCCAGGCCATCACCGTGGCCCCCCGGGTGGAATTCGCCGCCTCCGCCGAGGGCACGACCCTGGTCCTTGACGGTCCCTTCCGCCCCGGGGCGACCTACGCCCTGACCCTGCCCGAGGGTTTCGCCGCAGCCGACGGCGCGCGCCTGCCCGAGGCCCAGACGCGCGAGCTGGCCTTCCCGGACCTGCCTCCCTCGGTGGAGTTCGTGGGCAACGGCATGTTCCTGCCGCGCGGCTCCCTGGCCGGGCTGGCTCTGGACGTGGTCAACACGGACACCGTGCGCCTGCGCCTGGAGCGCGTGTACCCGAACAACGTGTACGAGCTGCTGCGCGACTACGACCACATCGTCTACAACAAATGGTATTCGCCCGACGCCCCCGGCGCCCTGGGCGGGCCCATCCGCCGCTGGGAGCTGGCCACCGGCGGCGAGCCCAACGCCGTGGGCCGCCACCCCCTGCGCATGAAGGACGCCCTTCCCGACGGGGAGCGCGGCATGTTCCTGCTCACGGCCCGGGGCCCCGGCGACGAAAGCGATTTCCGCTGGATAGTGCTGACGGACATCGGGCTGGTGGCCAAGCGCGAGGCCGACCGGTTCCTGGTCTGGGCCATCTCGAACACCACCCTGGAGCCGCTGCCCGGCGTGGCCCTGACCCTGGTCAGCACCCGGAACCAGCCCCTGGCCACGGCAACCACGGGCCCCCAGGGCACCGCGTCCCTGGCGGCGCCCCGGGGCGGCGAGGCCGGAGCCCCGTTCCTGATCCTGGCCCAGGGCCGGGGCGGGGATTTCACCTTCCTGCACCCCGCGCGCCTGCGCATCGGCACCACCGGCCTGGACGTGGCGGGGGTCCAGGCGCCGCCGGACGGCCTGCGGGCCTATCTCTACGGCGAGCGCGACCTCTACCGCCCGGGCGAAACGATCAAGGGCATGGCCGTGGTGCGCGGCGAGGACCTGTCGGCGCCCCCGGCCATGCCCCTGGTCCTGGTCCAGAAGGATCCCCGGGGGCGCACAGTGCGCCGCCTGGCCCTGACCACGGGCGCCCAGGGCCAGGCCGCCTTCGAAATCGCCCTGCCGGAATACGCGCCCACGGGCGCCCACAGTCTGGAGCTGCTGGCGGGCGACACCCCCGTGGGCGGCGCCACCGTCAAGGTCGAGGAATTCATCCCCGACCGCATCAAGGTCGAGGTGCGCTCCGGACAGGACAGCTTCGCCCCCGGGCAGACCGTCCTGGCCGACATGCGGGCGGCCTACCTTTTCGGCCCGCCCGCCGCCGGGCTGCCCGTCACGGCGCGGGCGGTGCTGCGGGCCGCGCCCTTCACCCCCCCGGGCTTCGAGGACTACATCTTCGGCGACCCGCAGGCGGAGTTCCAGCCCCAGGAGTTCTTCACCGCCGAGGGCACCCTGGACACGGACGGCGCGGCCGTCTTCGAAATCGCCCTGCCCGGCGGCCTGCGCCCCCCGGCGGCCCTGGAGGCGACCATCCTCGGGCGCGTGAGCGAGGCCGGGGGCCGGGGCGTCACCGCCCGCAAGGCCGTGGCCGTCCACGCCTATCCCTACTATCTCGGGGTCCGGAACCTGGAAAAACGCGGGGTGGACCCCGGCAAGCCGGTGGAGGTGGAGTTCGTCGCCGTGGACCCCGCCGGGCGCCCCTGCGACCACGGCGCCCTGGCCGCCCGGCTCTACCGCGACCGCTGGCGCTCCGTGCTGCGCCGCTCGCCCTCGGGCGACTACCGCTACGAATCGGTCAACAACCCCGAGCTGCTGCGCGAAACGATCATCCCCGCCGGGACGGGCGCCTCGACGGTACGCTTCACCCCCGAAACCCACGGCAGCTACCGCGTGGTCGTCGCCGCGCCGGACACCGGGGCGGCGGCGGGCGTCGCGTTCTACGCCGGGGGCTGGGGCTTCTCGCCCTGGGCCATGGAAAACCCGGCGCGCGTCGAACTGGTGCCGGACAAGGAGCAATACCAACTCGGCGACACCGCCGTGATCCAGGTCCGCGCGCCCTTTGCCGGGCGCCTGCTCGTGGCCGTCGAGGGCCAGAACGTCAACGACACGCGGGTGGTCGAACTGCGCGGCAACACCGGTGAGGTCCGCTTCCCGGTCAAGGCCGCCTACGCCCCCAACGTCCACGTCACGGCCATCCTGGTGCGCAAGGTGGCCGACCTGGGCGAGGGCTCGGTGGCCCGCGCCTTCGGGGCCGTGCCGCTGCTGGTGGACAACCTGGCCAACCGGATGCGGGTGGCCGTGTCCGCCCCGGCGGAGGTCCGCCCCGAGTCCGGGCTGGACGTGGAGGTCGACGCCGAGCCCGGCGCCGTGGTGACCATCGCGGCCGTGGACGAAGGCATCATGCAGCTTTCCGGCGCGGGGGACCCCGATCCCTTCGGCTTCTTCTACGCCCGGCGCGCCCTGGGCGTGCAGAGCTTCGACACCTTCGCCATGCTCTTTCCGGACCTGGCCCGCGTCATGGGCGCGGCCCGGGCCGGCGGCGGCGCGGCCCTGGCGGCCGAAAGCCGGTTCATGAGCACCCAGGGCATCCTGCGCGTCAAGCCCGTGGCCCTGTGGTCGGGCCCGCTGGTGGCCGACGCGCGGGGCAGGGTCCGCCACAGCATGGCCCTGCCCGACTTCCAGGGCGCGCTGCGCATCGTGGCCGTGGGCCTGGACGGCAGGCGCTTCGGCACCGGCCGGGCCACCACCCGCGTGCGCGCGCCCCTGGCCGTGACCCCCACCCTGCCGCGCTTCCTGGCCGCGGGGGACACCGTGCAGATGCCCGTCACCGTACGCAACGACCTGGGCCGGGCGGCCGAGGTCACCGTACTCGTGGAGGCCACCGGGGCCGTACATAGCCCGGCCCGGCCCACGACCCTGCGCCTGGACGACGCCGCCGAGGCCACGATCTACATGCCCCTGGCGGCCCGGGAGGGCGGCCCGGGCGCGGCCCGCGTCGCCGTGACGGCCTCGGGCGGCGGGGAAACCCGGCGCGTGGCCGTCGACCTGCCCGTGCGCCCGGCCCTGCCCCTGCGCCGGACCCGCGCCTCGGGAACGCTCCCGCCCCAGGGCGGCGCCCTGGCGCCCGCCCCGGCGGGCTATGTCCCGGGGACGGTGAGCCGCTCGGTGGTCGTGAGCCACGCGCCCATGACCGCCTTCACCGGCCGCCTCGAATTCCTGCTGCGCTATCCCTACGGCTGCGCCGAGCAGGTGGTGTCCCAGGCGTTCCCGCTGCTGCGCTTCGGGGCCCTGGCCCGGGAGCTGGCCCCGGAACTGACGGCGCGCAAGGCTCCCGCCGCCTACGTCCAGGGCGCCATCGCCCGCCTGGGGACCATGCAGACGGATTCGGGGGGCTTCGCCCTGTGGCCCGGCGGCGACGAGCCCGAGCCCTGGGTCAGCGCCTATGCGACCCACTTCCTGCTGGAAGCCGCGCAGGCGGGCTACGGCGCGCCGATCCTTCTGGGCGGCGCCCTGGAGCACATGAACAACCTGGTGCGCGAACGGCGCCAGGACTGGGACACAGTGGCCTACGCCCTGTTCGTCCTGGCCAAGGCCGACCGCCCCGACCGAGGGACGATGGACGAACTGCGCGACAACCGCCTGGACGGGCTGGGCGCCCTGGCGCGCACCCTGCTGGCCTGCGCCTATGCCCAAAGCGGCGACCTGGAATCCTTCGGGGCTCTGCTGCGCGGGCTGCCCGAGGCCAGGGACCGGCGCGAGGACGGCGGGGGCATGGCCTCGCCCCTGCGCGATGCGGCGCTGACCCTCCTGGCCCTGGCCGACGCCGCGCCCGACAGCGCCCCCATCCCCGGGCTCACGGAAACCGTGTCCCGGCTGATGACCGCCGACGGCTGGGGCACAACCCAGGAAAACGCCCTGGGCTTCGCGGCCCTGGGCAAGATCCTGGCCGCCCACGAGCCCGTGCCCATGCGCGGCAGGCTGCTGGCGGGCGACACCCGGTTCCCCGTCGACGGCCTCCCGACCCTGGCCCTGACGGACATCCCCGACCCCGGCCCCCTGGCCCTGGAGCTGGATGCCGACCAGGGGCCCGTCTTCTGGAGCGTGACCACCCAGGGCGTGCCCGAGGCCGCCGAGAGCCTCAGCCGGGGCCTGGAGGTGCGCCGCGCGTTCCTGGACCGCTCGGGCCGCCCCCTGGACGCGGCGCGGCTGACCCAGGGCGACCTGGTGCTGATGCGCACCGAGGTCCGCTCCACGGGCGGGGAGGTGCGCAACGTCGTGGTCCAGGCGCTGCTGCCCGCCGGGCTGGAAGTGGAGAACCAGCGCCTGGCCACCACCGAGGCCGCCGCCCTCGCCCAGCCCGCCCAGCGGGCCATCGACGGCCACCAGGACCTGCGCGACGACCGCGTGCTGTTCTTCGCCGACGCGGTGGACGACCGCTGGAGCGTCGGCTACACGCAGCTGCGGGCCGTGTCGCCCGGCAGCTTCGCCCTGCCCCCGGTGCAGGCCGAGGCAATGTACGACCCGGACATCGTGGCGGCGGACGCGCCCGGGCGCCTGGACGTGGTCCGGCGGGAATAGCCGGGAATGCGCCGCCTGCCTCGCCCGGCGCGCGCCGGGCTCGCGCTGCTGGGGCTGGCCCTGGGGGCCGTGGCGCTGCTCGCGGCGCTGGACGCGGCCTTCCCCTTCCCCCTGGAGCGGCTGACTCCCCCGCCCGCCACGCGCGTCCTGGCCCGCGACGGCACGGAGCTGCGCCGCTTCCTGGCCGCCGATGGCATGTGGCGGTTTCCCGTGCGCCTGGACGAGGTCGCCCCGGAGCTGGTCACGGCCCTGGTCGAGTCCGAGGACAGGTGGTTCCGCGTCCACCCGGGGGTCAATCCCCTGGCCGTGCTGCGCGCGGCGTGGACCAATGCCCTGGCGGGCCGGGTGGTTTCCGGCGCGTCGACCATCCCCATGCAGGTCGCCCGGCTGGCCGAGCCCCGGCCGCGCACCCTGACGGCCAAGCTCATCGAGGCCCTGCGCGCCTTGCAGCTCGGCCTGCGCCGCTCCAAGACGGAAATCCTGGAGCTGTACCTCAACGCGGCGCCCTTCGGCGGCAATATCGTGGGGGTGGGCGCGGCGGCCCGGCTCTATTTCGACAAGCCCGCGGACCAGCTTTCCCTGGGGGAATGCGCGCTGCTGGCCGTGCTGCCCCGCGCGCCCGGGCGGTACGACCCCGCGCGCCACCCCGAGGCGGCCCTGGCCGTACGCGACCGGGTTCTCGCCCAGCTTGCCCGCCGGGGCGCCGTGAGCCCCGAGGCGGCGCACCGGGCCATGCGCCAGCCCATGGTCGCCCGGCGCTCGGCCTCGGCCATGCGCGCCCCGCATTTCACGCAACTGGTGCGCGCCCGGCTGGGGGCGCGCCCGCTGGTCGCCACCACCCTGGACCCGGAAAAGCAGGCCGTGGTCGAGCGCCTCGTGGCGCGGCACGTCGCCCTGGTGCGCCCCCTGGGGCTGACCAACGCCGCCGCCGTGGTCGTCGACCGCCGCACCCGCGACGTGCTGGCCCTGGTGGGCTCGGCGGATTTCTTCGACGACGCCTTCCAGGGCCAGGTGAACAACGCCCTGGCCCCGCGCTCGCCCGGCTCGGCCCTCAAGCCCTTCCTCTACGCCCTGGCCTTCGACAAGGGCCTGGCGATCCCCGAGTCGCGCCTGCTGGACGTGCCCACGGATTTCGCGGGCTACGCGCCCGAGAACTACTCGGGCACCTTCTCCGGACAGGTGACCGTGGCCGAGGCCCTGGCGAGATCCCTGAACCTTCCGGCGGTGCGCCT
Source organism: Desulfocurvus sp. (assembly GCF_023230885.1). Lineage (GTDB taxonomy): Bacteria > Desulfobacterota > Desulfovibrionia > Desulfovibrionales > Desulfovibrionaceae > Desulfocurvus. The sequence goes on from NZ_JALNWM010000090.1 coordinate 11,479, forward strand.
GCTGGCGCGCGTGGGCGTGGCCGATTTCCACGCCCTGCTGCGCCGCGGCGGGCTGGAGAGCATCGACCGCCCGGCGGGGCACTACGGGCTGGCCCTGGCCCTGGGCGCGTGCGAGGTGCGCCTGGCGGACCTGACCAACCTCTATGCGACCCTGGCCCAGGGCGGCGTCCACCGGCCCTGGCGGGTCGTCGCCGCCCCCCCGGGCGCGGCTCCGGAGCCGGTCCCGGCTTTCGTTCCCGGCCCGGCCCCGGGCTTCGCCCCGGGCTTCGCCCTGTTCTCCCCCGAAGCCGCGCGGGCCGTGGGCGAAATCCTGACCCGCCTGACGCGGCCGGACATGCCCGACGCCTGGCGCCTGACGCGCGACCGGCCCCCGGCCGCCTGGAAGACCGGCACGTCCTTCGGCCACAAGGACGCCTGGGCCGTGGGCTTCGGGGCCACGCTGGCCGTGGGCGTCTGGGTCGGCAATCCCGACGGCGCGCCGGTGAACGGCATCTCGGGGACCATGCACGCCGGGCCGCTGTTCTTCGACCTGCTGCGCGCCCTGGAGCCGCCCGCGCGCGACGTGGCCCTGCCCGCCGCGCCGAACATGCGCGAGGTCCGGCTGTGCGCCGCAAGCCGCCTGCCCGCCGGGCCCGACTGCCCGGAAACCCTGCCGGCCCAGGCCGGGCCGAGGCTGGCCCTGCCGCGCTGCACGGACCACAGACGGATCATGGTCGACGCCGAAACCGGGCTGCGCCTGGAGGGCGACTGCCTGCTGACCCGCCCGGCCCGCGCGCGGACGGTGCGCACCGTGCCGCCGGAGCTGGCCGCCTGGATGGCCGCCCAGGGCAGGCCCGTCCCCGCCCTCGCGGCCCTGCACCCCGACTGCCGCGACGTGCCCCCGGGCGCGGGGCCGGTCATCCTCTCGCCCTGCGCCGCCACGCAGTACGTCCTGCGCGACGACCTGCCCGCCGAGTACCAGCAGATCGCCCTGCGGGCCACGCCCGCCGACCCCGGGCAGCGCATGTGGTGGTATGTGGACGGGCGCCTTGTCGGCATGGCGGATGCGCGCTTGCCGCTCTTCCTGCCCATGACCCCGGGGCGCCCCGTCTGCTCGGTGACCTACTAGTTCTGCCGGACCAGCGCGGTAGGCTTCGTGGTCCGCGGGGCCAGCCG
>NZ_JALNWM010000294.1 GCF_023230885.1 Desulfocurvus sp.
CGAAGTCGCCGCCCTGCATGCCCAGCGCCTGCATGGCCTCGGTGACGGCCCGGGCCAGCCGGGGGGCAGCTTGCGCGCGGCGCGGTAGATGGTCCCGGGGGCGGGGATGTAGCCGTGGCGCAGGAAAAGGGGCAGCACCGCACGGTCCAGGGCGGGGTCGAACCCCGGGGCCGCGCGCAGGGCCTTGAGCTACGAGGCGAAGGCCAGCCCGGGCTGCGCCCCGCCTCCGCCGGGCAGGACGCTGTAGTACAGGGGCTTGACGCCCAGCCGGTCGCGCCCAAGCCACAGTTCGCCCCGGGCGGCGTCCCAGAGGCCGAAGGCGAACATGCCCGCCAGGCGCGGCAGCGCCCCGCGCACGCCCCACTGCTCGAAGGCCGCCAGCATGACCTCGGTGTCCGAGCCGCCGGTGAACGTATGGCCCCGGCCCGCAAGGGCGGCGCGCAGTTCGCGGAAGTTGTAGATCTCCCCGTTGAAGGTCACGGTGAAGCGGCCCGAGGCCGAGCGCATGGGCTGGGCGCCCGCAGGCGAGAGGTCGAGGATGGCCAGGCGCCGGTGGGCCAGGGCCACTCCCGGCGCGCACCAGGCGCCCTCGCCGTCGGGGCCGCGATGGGCCAGGGTGCGCGTCATGGCCTCGACGGCCGGGACGAGGGTGTCCCTGCCGTGGCCGGGGAGCAGCAGACCGGAAATTCCGCACATGGCTCTCTCCTGGATCCGTCGCGCCCGCGCGGCTCAGCGCGGGCGGCGCCTGCGGGCCCGCAGCCAGAGGGCCAGCCCCGGCGGCAGGGCCGCCACGGCGAACTGGCGCAGGCTCTCCCGCCAGGCCACGGCCAGCCCGGCCCCGGGGTGGGCCAGGCGGGCGCGCAGGGAGTTGAGGCACTGGCGCCACTTCCGGCGCGCGGTGATGGAGCGCCCGCCCACCCGGCGCAGAAGCAGCGGCTCGGGGATCATGTCCAGGCGCGCCCCCCGCGCGGCCAGGCGCATCCACAGCTCGAAGTCCTGGGTGGTGTCATAGGACTCGTCGTAGCCCCCGGCGGCCAGGACCTCGGCGCGGCGGAACATCACCGAGCTGTGCGGGAAGGGGTTGCGCCGGAAGACCAGCCCCTCCAGTTCCGGGCCGCTCCACGCGCCCCACGGCCGACGGCTGCCGTCCGCCCCCAGGTCCAGGCAGTTGGCCCCGAGCAGGACAAGCTCGGGGCGCTCCTCGAAGGCGCGCACCTGCCGGGCCAGCCGCTGGGGAAAGGACACGTCGTCGGCGTCCTGGCGGGCGACGTAGGTGCCGGCGGCCGCCGCGAGGCCCCGGTTCAGGGCGCGCGTCAGCCCGAGGTTGGCCTCGTTGCGCACAAGCCGGACCCGCGCGTCGGACCCGGCCAGGGCGCCCAGGGCCTCGCGCGTGGCCGGGCCGCCGCCGTCGTCGACGATGAGGAACTCGAAATCGGAAAACGTCTGGCCAAGGATGGACTGCGCCGCCTCGCGCAGTTGCGCGGGGTCGGGATCGTACACGGCCATGAGCACGGTCACCACGGGCCGGGCGGTCATGCCGCTCCCGGGGCCGCCCCCGGCGACCACCAGTGGAAGGTCGCCCCCGAGGGCGCCCAGGCGAAGCCCGCCTTGAGATACAGGCGCACGGACTCGCAGTTGCTGGCCTGGGTCTGCACAAGCATCCGCACGGCCCGGCCGCGCATGGACTCCAGGGCCCGGAGCACCAGGGCCGTGCCCAGCCCGCGCGCCCGGCTGGCGGGGGCCACGCCCACGAGCTTGATCTGCCCGGCCTGCATCTGCGGGTCCAGGCGCGTGGTCACGAAGCCCGCCGCCCGGCCGTCGGCCTCGGCCACCAGCACCTCGTCGGAGGCCGAGGCGTGCAGGTTGCCGATCCAGGTGCGGCGGAAGGCGTCGGTCAGCCCGGCGGGGAAGGCGTGGTCGGCGTGGAAGCGGTCCCAGCGCGAGGCCGCCGAAACGTCGCGCAGGGCGGGCAGGTCCTCGTCGCGCGAGGCGCGCAGGGCGAAGCCCGGGGCGAGGCCCGGGGCCGGGATGCGGGCCAGGTCGTGCCACAGGTTGACCTGGACCTCGACCATGCGGCAGCCGGCCTCGGTCAGGGCCTGCACCAGGGCCGTGTCGCGGGAGTCGCACTTGACGGTCACGAACCGCGCCCCGCGCGCACGAAACCAGCGCGCCGCCCGGGGCAGCAGCTCCCGGTAGGCCCCAAGGCGCGCGGGGCCGTCGCCCCGGGCGTGGACAAAGGACAGCGTCCCGCAGGGGAAGCCGAAGAAATCGCTGTCCCAGTCCAGCATCCGCGCCCGCAGCAGGGCCTCGGGCCCCCGGCCCGCGTCCAGGACGAAGTCGCCGTCGGCGCAGGTCTGCCAGCCCCGCTCCAGGCGGGCGGCCATGACCGCGCGCGCGTCCTCGGGCAGCAGGGTCCAGTGGCCGTAGGGGTAGGCCCCGGCCAGGGCCGCGGCCCCGGCCAGGTCGCCCTCGGCGCAGGCGCGCACCCGGTCCATCAGCGCACCCCGGCCCCGGCCAGGGCCTCGCGCAGCCGGGCGCACACGGTCTCCACCTGCTCCGGGGTCATGTCCGGGAACATGGGCAGGGTCATGATGGAGGCGGCCA
>NZ_JALNWM010000091.1 GCF_023230885.1 Desulfocurvus sp.
CCGGCGGAGCGGGCCTTGGCACCTACGGCATTCGCAGCATGGCCCGGGCCATGGGCGGCAGCGTCGCCCTGGGCGAGGAGGGTGGGGAGGGAACGACTCTTCGGGTGATCCTGCCCGGCCAGGGGTAGGGATTTCCGCGCGGGCGGGCGCGGGGAATTTTCGGGGGCGGCGCACCGGGGGGCGGTGCGCCGCCCCCTGTTTTTCAGGGGCCGGGGCGCCACAGCCCGGCGGCGCGCAGGCGCGCGGCCAGCTCCAGGGCCAGGGTGTGGCGGTTGAAGGGCGGGATCAGATAGGCCCCGCCGAAGAGCGGCCAGGCGTGCTCCAGCAGCTCCCAGGCGATGTCCGTGCCTTCGCGGGCGCCCTGGTCCCCGGCGCGGCGCATGCGCTCGCGGATGGCCCCGGGGATGGAGATGCCCGGGAATTCGTTATGCAGGAACTCGGCATTGCGCGCGCTGACCAAAGGCATGACCCCCAGGAGCACCGGCACCCCGAGCCCGGCGGTCAGCTCGGCGCAGCGCTCGGCGGCCTCGCGGGTGTAGACCGGCTGGGTCAGCAGGAAGCGCGCGCCGTTTTCGATCTTGCGCCGCGCGCGCTGCACCTGCAGGGCCGGGTTGCGCGTGTTGGGGTTGAAGGCCGCGCCGATGGTGAAGTTCGGGCGCAGGCGCAGGGGCTCCCCGGCGTGGTTCTCGCCCCGGTTGAAGCGCGCCAGCAGGGCGATCAGCTCGAAGGAGCGCAGGTCGAAGACGCCGGTGACGGCGTCGTCGGTGCCCTGGGGCGGCGGGTCGCCGGTGACGGCCAGGACGTTGGTCAGCCCCTGGGCGGCCAGGCCCATGATGGTCGACTGCATGCCCACCAGGTTGCGGTCGCGCCCCGTGAGGTGGACCACCGTGTCCAGGCCGGTGGCGCGGTGGATCATGCCCGCCAGGGCCACGCCCGACAGGCGCGGCGCGGCCAGCGGGTTTTCGGCCACGGTGATGGCGTCCACCCCGGCCTGGGCCAGGGCCCGGGCGGCCTGCATGGCCGGGGCCGTGTCCAGGTGCCGGGGCGGGTCCAGCTCCACCAGCAGGAGCTTGCGTCGGCCCAGGGCCTGGCCCAGGCGGCTTTGGGGCAGGGCGGGGGTGTCCTGGGCGTCCGCCGGGGCGCCCTGGCTGGCGGCCGGGGCGGCGGCGGGGCGCCCCGGGGTCCGGGCGGGATCGCCCTGGGCGTCCAGCAGGCGGCGCAGGGCCGCGATGTGCTCCGGCCCCGTGCCGCAGCAGCCGCCCAGCAGCCGCGCGCCGTGGGCCGCGCACTCGTGCATGGCCCGGGCGAAATAGTCCGGCGAGCTGTCGTAGAGCAGGCGGTCGCCCGCGCGCTCGGGGTAGCCCGCGTTGGGGAACAGGGTCAGGGGCACGGGCAGCGGCCCCAGGCCGCGCACCAGCTCCAGGGCCTTGTGCGGCCCGGCCCCGCAGTTGAAGCCCGCCGCATCGGCCCCGGCCTCGGCCAGGGCGCGCAGGGCCGAGGCCGCGCGCGGGGCGGCCAGAGCGCCGCCCTGGGCCGGGAGCACCAGCTGGGCCACCACCGGCAGGGCGCAGGCGCCCTTGGCGGCAGCCAGGGCCGCGAGCAGGGTGTCCAGGTCGGCGAAGGTTTCCAGCAGCAGCAGGTCGGCCCCGCCCTCGGCCAGGGCGGCGGCCTGGGCCGCGTAGGCCTCGGCCAGGGCCCCGGGGTCCGGGCGGTGCTCCATGCGCCCCGGGGGGCCCATGGAACCGGCCACCAGGGCCCGGCCGCCCGCCAGGGCGCCCGCCTGGGCCCGGGCCAGGGCCGCGCCGCGCAGGTTGATCTCGCGGGCCTTGTCCGCCAGGGCGAAGCCCGCCAGCTTGAAGGCGTTGGCGCCGAAGGTGTTGGTCTCCACCAGCTCGGCCCCGGCGGCCAGGTATTCGGCGTGGACCCCGGCCACCAGCTCGGGGCGGGTCAGGTTCAGGGCGTCGAAGCAGGCGCCTGCGGCCACGCCTTTCTCGTGCAGCCGCGAGCCCATGGCGCCGTCGGCCAGCACCACGCGCGCGGCGAGTTCGTCAATCAGGGACATGGGGATGATGCGTCTCCTTTGGGTGGCCCCACTGTGGCCGGACGGGGGGGAGGCTGTCAACGGCGGGCGCGGCTCCGGGCGCCCCCGTGCCTCGGCGGCGGGCTGCGCCGCGCACGGGGGCCCGGCCGGGATGTCCTTGCGCCGGGCGTTCGCGGCGACCTAGGGGAGGGGCGCTCCGTCGGCCCCTGCGGGCTGCCAGCGGCCCTTGTCGTCGCGCAGGGCGGTGAGCGGGGCCCGGGCGGTGGCGCCGCCCTGGGGCGTGGCCCGGGCCTGCAGGGTGCGCCGCAGGCCCTCGGGGGTCTGCCTGGCCTCGGGCACGCCCCGGGCCGAGACTTCCCACTGGACCTGGGTCTCGAAGTTCAGCCAGCGCCGGTCCAGGCCGGCGGGCAGCTCCTCGAAGGCCAGTTCCAGCTCCTCCAGGTCCGAGTCGCCCGCCAGGGGCTCCAGGGGGCCAAGCCAGGCCTCGCGTTGCGCGCCCTGGACGCCGCCCAGGGGCCTGGGCTCCTCGCCGGAGCCCAGGCCCTCGGTCAGGGTGTCCATGAAGCGCCCGGAGGACATGCAGCCCGCCAGCAGCAGACAGAGGATCAGGGCGGCCAGGACCGGCGCCAGGCCGGGGCGCGCTGTCCGCGCCCGGGCCGCAGGGGCGGTGGGGATGGGCATGTTCGCTCCGTTGCGGCGGCCGGTTCAGTCCAGGTATTTGCCCAGGCAGCCGCGGTAGTACTCGAAGGTCGCGGCCAGTCCCTGGTCGACGCCCACCCGGGGCTTCCAGCCCAGGGCGGCCTCGATCTTGGCCGCGTTGCCGTAGAAGTCGCCGATGTCGATGCGCTTTTTTTCCTCGGGCCAGGGCACCAGCCGGTAGGAGCCGCTGCCCGCGATGCGGATCATGCGCTCGGTCAGGTCCTTGAGGCTCACGGGTTCGTCGCCCGCCAGGTTGTAGACCTCGCCCACGGCCTCGTCGCGCTGCCCGGCCAGCAGGATGGCGTCCACAACGTCGTCCACATGGTTCATGTCCCGGCGCTGGGCGCCGTCGCCGAAGATCTGGATCTCGCGGTTTTCCAGCACCAGGCGGATGAACCAGCCCAGGAAGCCCTGGCGGTTGTGGCGCAGGAGCTGGCGCGGGCCGTAGGTGTTGGTCAGGCGCAGCACCGTGGCCGGGATGCCGTACACGCGGTGGTAGAGCAGGTGGTACCACTCCCCGGCGATGCAGTTGATGCCGTTTATGTCCACGGGGTCCAGGGGGTGGTTCTCGTCCACGGGCAGGTAGCGCGGCCGGCCGTAGATCTGGCGGGTGCTGGTGAGCACGATGCGCGCCCGGGGGTTGGCGTGGCGGCAGGCTTCGAGCACCCCGAGCTGGGCCTTGGCGTTGATTTCCAGGTCCGTCACCGGGTCGAGCATGGAGTCGATGTGGCTGACCTGCCCGGCGAGGTTGAAGATGACCTCCTGCCCGCGCACGAGGTGGCGCAGGGAGACCTGGTCGCGCACGTCGGAGATGTTCAGGCGCACGTCGTCGGCCACGGGGGCGATGTTGTGCAGGTTGCCGCCGTAGTCCTCGAACATGGAGTCGACGATGGTCACCCTGGCTCCGGCGCGCACCAGCCGGATGGCCAGGTTGGAGCCGATGAAGCCGCACCCGCCGGTGACGAGCACCGCCTTGTCCTTGTAGAAGTCCATTTCGCCTCCGCCGCGCCGTTATTTGCCCGCGCGCTGCGCGGGCAGCACGAGGTTGAGCGCCACGCCCACGATGCCCGACAGGCCGATGCCCGCCAGGGCCACCTCGCCGACGTTGAAGCTCATGCCGCCGATGCCGAAAACCAGGATCACGGCCACGATGGCCAGGTTGCGCGGCTGCATGAGGTCCTGCCCGGCGCGGACCAGGGTGTTCATGCCCACCACGGTGATGGCGCCGAACAGCAGAATCATGATGCCGCCCATGACCGGGGAGGGGATGGTGCCCAGCAGGGCGCCGAGCTTGCCCACGAAGGCCAGGGCGATGGCCGTGAGCGCCGCCCAGGTCATGACGCCGGGGTTGAAGACCCGGGTCAGCGCCACGGCGCCGGTGACCTCGGAGTATGTGGTGTTGGGCGGGCCGCCCAGGCAGGAGGCCAGGGTGGTGGCCAGTCCGTCGCCGAGCATGGTGCGGTGGATGCCGGGGTCTTTCACATAGTCGCGCCCGGTGACCGAGCCGATGGCCAGCACGTCGCCGAAATGCTCGATGGCCGGGGCGATGGCCACGGGCACGATGAACAGGATGGCCTCCCAGTTCAGCTCGGGCAGGACGAAGGCCGGAACGGCCAGCCACGGGGCGGCGGCCACGGCGTCGAAGCTGACGATGCCCATGGCCAGGCTCACGGCGTAGCCCGCCGCGATGCCGCACAGGATGGGCACCAGCCGCAGGAAGCCCCGGCCCAGCAGCGAGGCCAGGATGGTCGCCGCCAGGGCCGTCAGCGAGACCATGAGGGCCACGTCGCGCGGGAAAAGGTCCACGGAGCCGTCGCCGGATTTGCCCACGGCCATGAACACGGCGACCTTGGCCAGGATGAGCCCGATGACCATGATCACCGGCCCGGTGACCACCGGGGGCAGCACGCGGTGCAGGATGCCCGCGCCGCGCAGCTTGATCAGCCCGGCCAGGGCCACATAGAACAGGCCCGCCGCCGCAAGCCCGCTCATGGTCGCCGGGATGCCCCAGGTCTGCACGCCGTAGATGATGGGCGCGATGAAGGCGAAGGACGAGGCCAGGAACACGGGCACCTGGCGCCGGGTGATGCACTGGAAGAGCAGGGTGCCCGCCCCGGCGGTGAACAGGGCCACGTTGGGGTCAAGCCCCGTGAGCAGCGGCACGAGCACCAGGGCTCCGAAGGCCACGAAAAGCATCTGCGCGCCAAGCAGGCTGTCCTTGAGCCGGAACGAGTAGTCGGTTGTGGCCATGACCGTCGCCTCCCTTGCAGGTCTTGTTTTGGGGCCGGGTTCAAAAAAAGGCGGGGCTGGCCCCGCCTCGGTCTACTTGGTGCCGAAAATCTTGTCTCCCGCGTCGCCCAGGCCGGGGAGGATGTAGCCCACGTCGTTGAGCCGCTCGTCCACCGCGGCGGTGTACACGTCCACGTCGGGATGGGCGGCCTCCAGGCGGCGCAGCCCCTCGGGCGCGGCCACCAGGAACAGGCCCCGGATGGACTTGCACCCGGCCTCCTTGAGCAGGTCGATGGTGGCGATGAGCGTGCCGCCCGTGGCGAGCATGGGGTCCAGGATCAGCGCCATGCGCTTGTCGATCTGGTTGGCCAGCTTCACATAGTACTGCACGGGCTTCAGGGTCTCCTCGTTGCGGTAGAAGCCGACCACGCTGGTCTTGGCCCCGGGGACCATGTCCAGAACGCCGTCGAGCATGCCCAGGCCCGCGCGCAGGATGGGCACCACCGTCAGGGTCTTGCCCTCGATGTTGTCCACCACCACGTCGCCGGCCCAGCCCTTGACGGTTTTTTTCTCGGTCCTCAGGTCCTTGGTGGCCTCGTAGGTCAGCAGGCGGGCGATCTCGTTGGCGAGCTGGCGAAAGTCCTTGGTGGACAGCCCGTCCTGGCGCAGCAGGCCGAGCTTGTGCCGAACCAGCGGGTGGTCCACGACGTGCAGGGGCATGATGTCTCCGTTCGGTGAAGGGTGCGGCGGTGACGGAATCGGGCAAATCCCCAACCGCCTAACTCCGTTGGCGTCCCGAGGTCAACCCCTTTGGCGCGCCGCGCGCCCCACGGCCCGGCGGGGAAACGGTTTGCTTTTGCCGCCGGTGCTGATACCGTCTGTATTGCGCCGCGTCTGCGGCGGGGGAGGATCATGGCCATATCGCGGGAAGGATGCATCCGCCGGGCGGGGGGCGTTCTCGTAGCGGCCCTTGCGCTGGCCCTGGCCATTGCGGCGGCCCCGGCCCGGGCCGCGCAGGACGGCCCGGGGCTGTTCCAGGCGCGCTGCATCGCCTGCCACGGCCCGGAGCCCGCCTGCGCCAAGCTCGGGCGGCTGGACCGGGGCGGCTGGGACTGGACGGTCAACGAGATGCACCGGGGCGGCGCGCGTCTGGACGTGGACGAAAAGCGCGCCCTGGTGGACTGGCTGGCGGCCCTGGCCCCGGGCAGCCCGCCCGTGTGCCCGCAGCCCGAGGCCGCCCCGCCCGTCCAGGCCCGCGACGGGCAGACCCTGGTCATGACCCGCTGCACCGGCTGCCACGACACGGTGCGCATCTGCCGGGGCCTGCGCGCCAGGGGCAAGGACGCCTGGGACACGACGGTGACGCGCATGATGCTGCGCGGCGCGCAGGTGGACCCGCAGGACAAGGCCCTCATCGTCGACTACCTTTTCACCCTCCCGGCGGGCGCCAAGCCGGTGTGCCCCTAGCCGGGGCGGAGCGGACGTGGACACGGGAGCGCTTGTGGTCTACATGACCGCCCCGGACGCCGACCATGCCGCGCGCATCGGCCGCCTGCTGGTGGAGCGGCGCCTGGCTGCCTGCGTCAACGTCCTTGGCCCGGTCCGCTCCATCTACGCCTGGGCCGGGCAGGTCCACGACGAGGGCGAGACGGCCTTCGTCGCCAAGACCTGGGCCGACCGCCTGGACGAGCTGACCCTGGCCGTGCGCCGCAACCATCCCTATGACGTGCCCTGCGTTGTCGCCCTGCCCGTGGCCGGGGGCAGCGCCCCGTTCCTGGACTGGATACGCGAGCAGACCCGCCCGCCCCAGACCGCCTAACCCCAAAGGAGTCCCCACGCCCATGCAGCTTCTCGTCTCCGGCTCCCTGGCCTTCGACTTCATCATGAGCTTTCCCGGCAGGTTCGGCGACCATATCCTGGCCGACAAGATCCATATCCTCAACGTCTGTTTCGTCGGCAACGGCCTGACCGAGCGCTTCGGCGGCACGGCGGGCAACATCGCCTACAACCTCGCTCTGCTGGGCGAGCGCCCGCGCATCCTCTCCGCCGCGGGCCGGGACTTCGACCGCTACCAGGAGCGCCTGGCGGGCCTGGGCCTGGATCTGTCGGGCGTGTGCCGCGTCGCGGACGAGCTGACGGCCAACTGCCACATCACCACCGACATGGCCGACAACCAGATCACCTGCTTCAACCCCGGGGCCATGGGCACGCGCTGCGGCTTCGACGCCTCGGGGGTGGACCCGGCGGACGCCCTGGCCATCGTCGCCCCCGGCAACCTCGAAGACATGGTCGCCCTGCCCGCCCTCTACAAAGCCCGGGGCATCCCCTACATCTTCGACCCCGGGCAGAACATCACCGCCCTGTCCGGCGAGGCCATGCTCGGCTGCATCGACGGGGCCCTGGCCCTGGTGTCCAACGACTACGAGCTGGAAATGATCATGAAGGCCACGGGCCGTTCCCTGGCCGACCTGCTGGGCATGACCGGCAGCGTCGTCACCACCCTGGGCGAGAAGGGCTCGCGCATCCACGGCGCCGACGGCTCGGTGGCCGAGGTGCCCGCCGTGTCCGTGGCCCGCGTGGCCGACCCCACGGGCGCGGGCGACGCCTTCCGCGCCGGGCTGCTCAAGGGCCTGGCCCTGGGGCAGGACCTGCCCGGCGCCGCGCGCCTGGGCGCCGTGTGCGCCAAATGGGCCGTGGAGAACCTGGGCACCCAGGAGCACGTCTTCACGCAGGACGAGTTCTGGGCCGTGTACGAACGCCATTTCGGCCCGGCTCCGGCGCGCTGACGCCCCCGGGGGCGGGCGCCCGGCGCACTTCGGCCGGACGGCACAAGGAGGCTGGCGATGGTCGAACTCAGGCGCGAGAGCGTGGAGCGGTACCTGTGCGAGGCCCTGGGCGGCGCGGTGCGCGTCACGGCCCTGGGCGCCGTGGGCTCCCTGGACGAGCAGGGCATCAAGGACTTCGGCTACGGCCGCCCGCTGCGCGTGCGCTGGGAGCGCGACGGCGAGGCGGGCGAGGCCGTGATCTCGGTCATGCGCGGCGACCGCTACGGCCACCAGGACTACTGGGACCGCGCGCGGGTGGCCATCTTCCAGTTCGAGTCCGGCGCGCGCATGGAGCGCCACGTCCGGCCCCTGGGCCTGGGCTATGTGGACGCCTCGGGCCGGCTGGTGCCCGTGCGCGCCCCCCGCGAGTTCTTCCTCGTCAACGAGATGCTCCCGGGCTCGGACTACTTCCGGGAGCTGGAGCGCATCCGCCAGCGGGGGCTCACCGAGCACGACCTGGAGCTCGCGCGCGAGTTCGGGCGCTGGCTTGCGCGCGTGCATTCCACCCGGACCGACGAGCCCGACCGCTATGTGCGCCATGTGCGCAACCTCGTGGGCGACTGCGAGTGCATCTTCGGCATCGTGGACGGCTACCCGCACCCCTACGACGCCTTTCCGCCCGAGCGCTTCAGGGCGCTGGAAAAGCGGCTCGTGGACTGGCGCTGGAAGCTGCGCGGCTACACCCACCGCCTGGCCGAGGTCCACGGCGACTTCCACCCCTGGAACGTGCTGGTGACCCGCGAGGCCACGGGGCGCTTCGACTTCCGTGTGCTGGACCGCAGCCGGGGCGTGTGGGGCGAGCCCGTGGGCGACGTGGCCACCATGACCCTGAATTACGCGCTTTTCGGCCTGCTGGACGGGCGGCCCCGGCTGGAGGGCGCATTCCTGGAGCTCTACCTGGCCCTGTGGCGCGAGTGGCTGGAGTGCACGGGCGACGCCCAGGCCCTGGAGGTGGTCGCGCCGTTCTTCGTGTTCCGGGGGCTTGTGGTCGCCTCGCCGCAGTGGTACCCACGCCACACGCCCGAGGTGCGCGCCGCCCTGCTGCGCTTCGTGGAAAACGTGCTGGAGGACGGGAAATTCGACTACGCGGACTTCAACCGCTACCTGCGATGAGCACCGGCTGGGCGGTGTGGGTGGTGGGGCTGCCGGGTTCGGGCAAGTCGGCCCTGGCGCGCGGCCTGGCCCGGGCCCTGGCCGAGGAGGGCCGCGACGTGGTCCTGCTCCAGATGGACGCCCGGCGCAAGGCCTACTTCCCGCAGCCGCAATACACCGCCGCCGAGCGCGAACAGGCCTACCGCCTGTTCGCCGAGGAGGCGGCCGACCTGGCGGCCCGGGGGCGGGGGGTGCTCATGGACGGCGCGGCCTACCGCACGCGGTTCCGCGAATACGCCCGCTCGCTCATCCCACGCTTCGCCGAGATCCATGTGCGCTGCCGCCTGGAGACGGCCATGGCCCGCGAGGCCAGGCGGCCCGAGGGGCTGGTCATGGCCGGGCTGTACGCCAAGGCCCTGGAGCGCCAGCGCACCGGGCGCCGTTTCCCGGGGCTGGGCGAGGTGGTGGGCGTGGACGTTCCCTTCGAGGAGAACCCGCGCGCCGAACTGGCCATAACCAACGACGACATCCCCAAGGACGAAACCCGCCGCCGCGCGCTGACCTGGCTGCGCGGCTGGCTGGACGGCGCCCCGGGCGCCCAAGCGGACACATGAACGCAGAGAACAAGACTTTCCATATCCTGACCTTCGGCTGCCAGATGAACGTCCACGACTCGGACTGGCTGGGCCGGGCCCTGTGTGCCCACGGCTGGACCCGGGCCCCCGAGGACCGCGCCCGGGTGGTCGTGGTCAACACCTGTTCGGTGCGCGAGAAGCCCGAGCGCAAGGTCTACAGCCTGCTGGGCCGCCTCGCGGGCCTGGGGGCCGACGTGCCCGGGCGCTTCCTCGCCGTGGGCGGCTGCGTGGCGCAGCAGGTGGGGCGCGGGTTCTTCGAGCGCTTCCCCCAGGTGCGCCTGGTTTTCGGCACGGACCAGACCGCGCGCGCCCCCCAGGCCCTGGAGGCGCTGGTCTCGGGCGCCGAGCCCGGGCCCCTGGCCCTGCTCGATTTCGAGCCCGCCTTCCTGCCCCGGGCCCTGTACCTGCCCGAGGGCGGCGGTGCGGCCGACGCCCCCGGCCACGACGGCGGGGCCGCCCGGCCGGACGACGGCCAGGCCCTGGCCCGGCCCGGGCAGGCCTTCGTGAACATCATGCAGGGCTGCGACAACTTTTGCGCCTACTGCATCGTGCCCTATGTGCGCGGGCGCCAGAAGTCGCGCCCGGCGGCCGAGGTGCTGGCCGAGGTCCGCGCCCTGGCCGGGCGCGGCGTGCGCGAGGTGACCCTGCTGGGCCAGAACGTCAACAGCTACGGGCTGGACCGCCACGGCGACGGCACGGGGTTCGCCGGGCTGCTGCGCCAGGTCTGCGCCGTGGACGGCGTGGCCCGGGTGCGCTTCACCACCTCGCACCCCAAGGACCTGGCCCCGGAGGTCGTGGATGCCTTCGCGACCCTGCCCCAGCTCTGCCCCGCGCTGCATTTGCCCCTTCAGGCCGGTTCCGATAGGATACTTCATGCCATGGGCCGCCGCTACGACATGCGCCGCTACCTGGACCTCGTGGCGGCCCTGCGCGCGGCCCGTCCGGACATCGCCCTGACCACCGACCTCATGGTCGGCTTTCCGGGCGAAACAGAGGCCGACTTCCAGCTGACCCTGGAGGCCATGCGCGCCGTGGGGTACGAATCGAGCTTCTCCTTCGCCTATTCCGACCGCCCCGGCACGCGCTCGGTGGACATGGCGCCCAAGATCGCCAAGGACGAGAAGCTGGACCGCCTGGCGCGGCTCCAGGCGCTCCAGGAGGAACTGACGGCCCGGGCCCTGGCCGCCCGGGTGGGCGCGGGGGCCGTGGTGCTGCTGGAGGCCGAAAGCCGGCGCCAGGACGGGCGGGGGCCCGTGGCCTGGCGCGGGCGCGACGAGGGCGGGCGCGTGGTCAACGTGCCCCTGGGCGGCCGGGGCGGACGGCCCGGGCAGCTTGTGGACGTGAGGATCGTGCAGGCCAAGAAGCATTCCCTGCGGGGAGAGGCGGTGGGTGAGCCATGGTAGAGATGAAGGTGTACGGCCTGGCCCTGGACGAGGCCTCCAACGTGCCGGTCCTGGTGCTCAAGGACCTGGGCGAGGAGCAGACCCTGCCCATCTGGATCGGGGCCATGGAGGCCATGGCCATTTCCCTGGTGCTGAACAACGTGTCCCTGCCCCGGCCCATGACCCACGACCTGCTCGTCAGCCTCGCCGCGGCCCTGGGCGCGACCATCACGCGGGTGGAGGTCACCCGGCTGGAGGCCGGGACCTACTACGCCGAGGTGGAGCTGGATCAGGGCGGCACCCTGCGCCGCCTGGACGCCAGGCCCTCGGACGCCGTGGCCGTGGCCCTGCGCGCGCGCTGCCCCATCTTCGTGGCCCGGGCCGTGCTCGACGACGTGGCCCGCGACGCCGAGGCGTCCGCCGCCGGGGCCAGCCCCGTGCTGAAGACCGAGGAGGCCGCCAAGTGGAACGACCTGCTGGAGAAATTCTCCGGCAAGGACAGCAAGTACAAGATGTAGCCCGGCGCTCCGGGACGGGGGACAGCCAGTTCATGATCGACCTGCACACGCACACGACCTTTTCCGACGGCGCGCTCATCCCGGCGGAGCTGGCCCGGCGCGCCCGGGTGGCGGGCTATACGGCCCTGGCCATGACCGACCACGCCGACCACTCCAACATCGAGGCCATCATTGCCGGGGTGCGCCGCGTCACCGAGCTGTATTCGCCCTATGCGGGCATCGACCTGTTCTGCGGGGTGGAGCTGACCCATGTGCCCCCGGCGCTCATCGCGCCCCTGGCGGCCCGCGCGCGCGAGCTGGGCGCCCAGGTCGTCGTGGTCCACGGCGAAACGCCTGTGGAGCCCGTGGAGCGCGGCACCAACCTCGCGGCCATCGAGGCCGGGGTGGACGTGCTGGCCCACCCGGGGCTGATCACCCCCGAGGAGGCGGCCCTGGCCGCCGAGCGCGGCGTGGCGCTGGAGATCACCACCCGCAAGGGCCACAGCCTGGCCAACGGCCATGTGGCGGCTCTGGCGCGGGCCCACGGGGCGGCGCTGGTCATCAACAACGACGCCCACGAGCCGGGGGATCTGGTGTCCGCCGAGCGGCGCCGGGCCGTGGGCCTGGGGGCCGGGCTGTCCCCGCAGGAGCTGCTGCGGGTCGAGGCCAACTCGCGGGCCATAATCCAGCGGATCATGGCCCGCTAGGAGGCAGGGGCATGGCCGAACCCTGGCGCGAAAGCTGCGGGCGGGCGGCGGAGCTGCTGCGCGGCGCCCGGCGGGCCGTGGCCTTCACGGGCGCGGGCGTTTCCGTGCCCAGCGGCATCCCGGACTTCCGCAGTCCCGGCGGGCTGTGGTCGCGCTTCGACCCCCTGGCCGTGGCCTCGGTGCAGGCCCTTGCGGCCAACCCACTGGGCGTGTGGGAGTTCCTGCTCGACGCCCTGCGCCTGTTCCACCGCGCGGAGCCCAACCCGGCCCACCGCGCCCTGGCGGCCCTGGAGGCCGACGGCCTGCTGGCCGGGGTGGTGACCCAGAACATCGACGGGCTGCACCAGCGCGCGGGCTCGCGCCGGGTGGTGGAATTCCACGGCAGCGTCGGCGCGTGGCACTGCCAGCGCTGCGGCCGCAGCCACGACCACGCGCGCTACCACGA
>NZ_JALNWM010000092.1 GCF_023230885.1 Desulfocurvus sp.
CCAGCCCCCCGCACGCGGGCGCTAGCGAATACCAGCCCCGCACGGCCAGCCTCCCCCTACGCCGGGGGCAATCGCCGCCTCCAAGGCCCCGCAAGGGGCCTTTTTCTTTGCGCGGGCAATGGATTATTACGTCTTTCCGGGAGCCGGGTCGCCGGAGCGGGGCGGGAGGGCCGGGCGCTCTTCGCCTGTGCGCGTTCATCCGCTAGTCGGGGGCACGGAGTGGGCGGACGAGCGGGCAGGGCGGTCCCTCTTCCCGGCCCCGGCGGCCGCCGGGGCTGGCGGCCCGGGCGAGAAGGCGGCCCAAAAGACGCGCTCGCTCGCGCCGTCGACGGGAGGCGCCAGAATTGTCGACCAGCACGGGGGGACGCGGCCCCGCACACGCCCGCCGTCGACGGGGATACGGTCGTATCTTCAGCTTTCGCCGCCGATGCGGGCCCGCGCGCAGCCTCGGCCCTGTGCATCCATCGAGGGCGGGCGGACGGCACGCAAAACCAGCGGGAGGCCGCCGGGGCTGGCGGGGGCGGCCTCCACCCGTCCGCCCGGAAGCCTGCGGGCCCCCGGGAGGCGGCTGCCCGCCGCTTCAGCCCGGGCTCGGGGCGGCTTGTTGCGCATCGTCCGAGCCGGGGCTGGCAGCCTGTGCGGGCGTCCGGGACTTCCGGGCGGGGACGGCCCGCTGTCACGCCCCCGGCTGGCAGCACCCGCCCGAAGGCGTTCCAGGGCGGGAAACGTCCGTCTGGTGGTGCGAACCGGGCATGCCCCTGGCCCAAGCCCGCCGGAAGGGGACTTCGGGCCGCCCTGGCGGAGCCCGGGCGGAACGGCCCGTAAAGACAGAGCCGAACCCGGAACCCGGAACCGGGAGGCAGGCCGGGGCACATGGTCCGGCTGGCCGGGCCCCGGAAGGGGTGTTCATCCTGGATTATTTTATATTCTGCCCCGTTGGCCTCTTCTCCAGGGGTCGCCTGCATCCCCGGGCCGTGCCCGGACTCCGGAAACAGGCGGCAGGCCGGGGGGCATGCCGGGGAACATGCGCGTCCGGCGCCGGGGCCTGTGCTGCTTCGACTTTGCGGCGTTCATGAACGGGCCGACAGGATGCCGCCCGGGGCGCGTCTGGGCATTCTGGGGATGCCTCGCCCACTGGCCGGGCGGGGCTTCCGGGTCCGGGGCGAACTGGGGCCGAATCCAGGGTGCGCCCTGCCGGGGCACGAAGCCGGGTCGGGCAAAAGCGTCGAGGGCTCCGGGGGCGGCTCGACCCTGGAGCATTTCACCGTGGGGAACAGCGATTCAGCCCTGGCACGGGCTGAAAACTGTTTTTTGCCGCCAGGGATGCCTGGTTGGCGGCCTTGGGGGAGGAGGGGGGATCGGAAATCGCCCGCCGGAAGCATCTGAGGCCACAGGCACAGGGACCGGTCAGGCCCCGGGATGGGCGACCACATCCAGGTC
The DNA here is from genome assembly GCF_023230885.1 of Desulfocurvus sp. Taxonomy (GTDB): domain Bacteria; phylum Desulfobacterota; class Desulfovibrionia; order Desulfovibrionales; family Desulfovibrionaceae; genus Desulfocurvus. The sequence goes on from NZ_JALNWM010000092.1 coordinate 1,441, forward strand.
CTTTGGCGCGCCCTGCCGGGCACGAACATTTAGTTGGCATTGTTAGCTCCTCATCCAGGCGTCGCCTGCATCCCCGGGCCGTGCCCGGACTCCGGAAGCGGGCGGCAGGCCGGGGGGCATGCCGGGGGACATGCGCGTCCGGCGCCGGAGCCTGCGCTGCCTCCGGCACCTCCGGCGCTGGAATGTTTGCTTCTGCTAATTATTCAATATGGTTGTACTTGAACTGGTGGCCGTTGTTGCTGCCAGACGCATCCCCGCAGCGGAGCCGTCCAGGGGGTGGAGGCCTTCTGAAGGGTTTTGAGGGGCCAGGGCAGCCCACGGGTCGTCCGGGACGGAAAAAAGGCCCCACACGGCCCGTGCGGGACAGGGATGCGAGGCAGGCCTTTGGCGTGGGTGGAACAGGCGCCCGGCGGGGGCGGCGATACAGCCGGGCGCGCCTTGCCGGGAATCCGGTGCCCGGCCGGGGGATCCGGAAAGAGACGGGGCGCCCTGGTGGCCTCGAGATGGAGTCCGTGGCCCCCGGGGCCGTGATGGGCCGGGAAGGGGCGAGCACGCCTGCCGGGCCTTGCTTTTGGCCACAGCTATTCCCGGAGGGCGCGCCCATGACCTCGAACAGGGGCCGTCTGAATCTCTGGAGCTTGAGCGGCCATGTCATGGCCTGAACCTCAAAACCACTTCAAGTTTCCCCCCGGAACAGCCCGCGCTGTGCGGCGCGCAGGCAGGCCATGAGTCCGCCGTCGGCGTATGGATATCGGATGGCGGCGGGCTCGGCCCGGGTTTTCTCGGGAGTTGCAGCGCCACCCGAGATGTGTCGAGCAGAGCGGCCCGAAAACGGAAGCGCGGCAGGCCCGGGGACAGCAGCACCGACCCCGTCGCCATCCCCGTTCACCAACGCCTGATTGTCTCATAATGTAAATTATGTTAACTTTAAAATGGGTCGAGAGGGGCATAACCATGCTGAATTGTGTGTAATTTATGTCAGCTTGTGGTTCGTGAAACAAATCCAGGAGGCAACACTCTAACTTGATGCCTGCCCGCAGCCTTCCCGAAGAGCAAGCCGGAGCGTTCTTTCGTAAAGGGGGTAACTCAGCGGGCCATTCACGCCTTCCGTTTCCTTGTTCAGCCGGATTTCCCCGTTTTCGTCTGGCCCGGCCCCGGCCTTTGCCGGCTGTTCTCCCGGCCGTCTGTCCTTTCCTCGTGGCCTTCCGGGCTGCCCGGGCGCCCGTCCCCGTTTGTGGGGCTCCCGGCCAGGGCGCGAGACGGGCGCACAGGGCCGTTTCCAGGCCTCCCCCGGCCCTTCGGTTCGCCTGGGATGCTGATGCCAGGGCGTTCGATTTGTCCTCCGGGCGCCCGGCAAGGCCGCTTCCGCCCGTCGCGGCCCCCTGCCCCCGGACGCGCGCGGATCATGCCGCAGCAGGCATCCATGCCGCCAAAATCACCAACCCGCCGTCGGCCTCCCCACGCTCCGGACGCCCTGTGCCCTTCCTGGTTGCTTCCTGGCTGAAACGCCCTTCCCCGTTTGTGGGGGCTCCCGGCCAGGGCGCGAGACGGGCGTACAGGGCCGGTTCCAGGCCTCCCCCGGCCCTTCGGTTCGCCTGGGATGCTGATGCCAGCCTGTTCCTTTGCGTCTTTCCTTTTTTGGGGTTTCCGGGGTGCCCTGAACCTGAAATGGCCCCTCGCGAGATGCTTTCGGCGCATCACGTTGCCCCGCACGACCTGATTTCGCCGCGCTGCGTCGGGCCTCGAAATCCTCCGGCAGCCGAAAGCGCCTCGCGCAGAAGCCTTTGTTTCGCCTGGGATATGTCGTTCCGGGTGCCGGGCTGTCCCCTGGCGGGCGCCAGATGCCCACAAGAGGGCGACGCTCCGCCCCGGGTGTGGGGGGCGCCCGCCATTTCTCTTTCCTCAAGGACGCCATCTGAAGCACCGCCCCCCTTGGGGGCTCTTTTCCCCTCCCCCCGCCTCCGGCCCCGAAGAAGGGGCACATCCCCTTGTATACGCAAAAAAAATGCCCCTTGCGGGACCTTGAAGCTCCACACGGGGTGGCCTCTCCGGGCAGGCTCAGGCGTGGAGGGGCGTTGATCCTGGCGCCGCCAATGACGCCGCTGCCCGCCGGACAAGCCCGTGGGCAGGGATGCCCTCCCTGCGTTGGCCTGTTGTGGTTTCCGTCGTTTTTTCAGAGTGCTAAGACGATTGTGCGCTGCGCGCGGGGTTCCGTCTTCCCCTCGGGCTATCCTGGCGCGGCCGCGAGGCGGGAGGCGCTCCGATGGTGGTGACCGCTGATGCCAGCCGGTTTCTTTGGGTTTTTGCCTTTTTTGGCTCCCGGAGCACCCTGGAACGGCCCCAGGGGGATCAATGCAACATGCTTAAAAATGAACTGGATATCTGAGGCCGACATGATCGGCCAGGACGGTGCCCCTTCTCGGGGTTATACCGAATTTAGGCCATAAACATAATGAAAACAGAGTTATGTGGATATTTAAAGTTGTGCTTGAGGTTGATCTGTCCCGCTGCGCCTCCTCCGGCGTCCGTGTTTCGCAGTCGACGCCGACTTCGGTGCCCCGGGGCTCGCGGTCCTGGAGAGATGGCCGCAAGGCCCGCGCGCGCTGCCCTCGGCGGGCGCAGGCGGCCGCCGGGCGACGCGGTAGGCGAAAATCCATATCTGCCGAAGTTGTTCCGGGAAGCCCGCGCGCCGGGGGCAGACCACGGGACGGCGGGCTTGTATGAGCCGCCTCCCTTCCGGCAAGGCCAGTGCGCGCCAGGAGGCACGGGCCCGGGGCCGTCACCGCGGCGCTGCAAGCGGCCCGGGTGCGCCGGGGCGCGCCCTTCGCGCCCGGTATACACGGCATGCCCCTCGCGCTGGCCTGGGAAATCGCGGGTATACCCGGCGGACGTTCGCCGGGTGAGCCAACGGGGCGCCCTGCGGCCTCTGCGGGGCTGCCCTGCCCTGGCCTGCGCCGTCTATTTGCTGGTCAGGCGGAACACGCCGTCCCAGGGTTCGCCGGGGGGCACGGGGGGGGTGGCCTTGAACAGGTCGCAGCGGGCCATGAAAGCCCGCGACGGGGTCACCTTGGCCTCGGGGACCAGCTCCAGCGTGTCGGCCCGGGCGAAGCCGTCGCGGGCGGCGTCCCAGCGCATGGCCAGATAATGTTCCATGGCCTCGCCGAACACGCGCAGCAGCTCCTCTTGCGGCGCGGTCAGTCCGCCCTTGAGGGCCAGCACCTCGAACACGCGCACCGGCTCGGACTTGCCGACCACGGCGATGGTGTCGATGAAGCGCGATTCCACAAGGTCGCCCACGCGGCAGGGTTTGCCCCGCTCGTCGCTGGCGGGCTGGTCCAGGGTCGCCTGGCTGACCAGGGTGTACACCCCGTACTGCTTGGCTCCGGATTCCAGGCGCGCGGCCAGGTTCACCGCGTCGCCCATCATGGTGTAGTTCATGCGCATGGTGCTGCCCATGTTGCCGACCACGATCTCCCCGGAGTTCAGGCCGATGCGCACGCGCATGTCGTGGACGATGCGCGGCCATTTGTCCCCCGGGGCCCAGACCTCGGGCGGATAGCCCTTGACGTTGCGCTCCGCCTCGCCTGGGGCTTGGCGTTCGTTGCGCCATTTCTCGCGCAGTTCGCCCAGCCTGCCCTGCATGGCCACGGCAACGCGGCAGGCGCGGTAGCCGTGGTCGGGAACCTCCATCGGCGCGCCGAAGAAGGCCACCACCGCGTCGCCCTCGTACTTGTCGAGGGTGCCCCGGTCGGCCACCAGGATGTCCGTCATGGCCGTGAGATATTCGTTCAGCAGCTCGACGAGCTGCGAGGCCGTGAGCTTTTCCGAGAAGGTCGAAAAGCCCTGCACGTCGGAGAAGAACGCCGTGATGACCCGCGCCTCGCCGCCCAGGGTCGGGTTGGTCTTGCTGCGGAACATCTCGTCGATGAGCTCGGGGGACAGGTAACTGCGGAAGGTGGAGTGCAGGAATTTCTTCTGTCCCTCCTCGCGCCAGTACTTGAGCAGGTTCAGCAGGGTGAAGTTCAGCGCCAGGGCCAGCAGCGGATACAGCGGCGAGAGGAAGAACCCCCTGGCCTGCATGAACCAGAACGCGCCGTAGCACAGCGCCGCGGCGCCCGCCGCCAGGGGCAGCAGGCTCCAGGCGGCGCCCACCCAGGTCAGCAGCGCCGTGGCCAGCAGCCCCGCCACCAGCAGCAGCACAAGCTCCACCCCCCAGGCCCAGGCCGGGCGCTGGAGGAAATCCTTGGCCAGGATGTTGTCCACCACCGTGGCGTGGACCTCCACCCCGGGCAGGATGGGGTCGAAGGGCGTGGCCCGCAGGTCCAGCAGCCCGGCGGCGGAAGTGCCCAGGAAAACGATCTTGCCCTTCAGCTCGTCCGGATCGAGCTTGCCTTCGAGCACCTTCCAGGCCGAGACGTAGCGGAAGGTGCCGCGCGCCCCGCGATACTTCGTGTAAATCTGCCCCTGCGGGTCCACGGGAATCTCCGTGGTGCCGAGGCGCACGCTCTCGACGCCGTCGCTGGCCACGTTGACCAGCACCTGGCGCTGGCCCAGGGCGGCCATGAGCGTGGCCAGGGCCAGGTTCGGGTAGACCTTGTCCCGGTGGCGCACGAACAGCGGGGTCTTGCGGTAGATTCCGTCGGGGTCGGGCATGGTGTTGAAGAAGCCCGACATGTGCGCCTTGTCCGAGAGTTGCGGGATGTTGCAGATCACCGCCGGGGCGTCGATGAGGAAGGCCGAGGCCGCCGGGGCGCCCTTGTCGCGCTTTTCCACCAGGGCCACGGGGTGCAGCGCGCAGGCGCCGCCGCCGCGCACCTCGTCCAGGGAGCGGTCGAAATGGAAATAGTAGCCCAACACATAGGGCCCGGAGCCGACCACGTCGCCGAACACGCGGTCGTTGTCCATGAGCGCGTCGGGCAGCCCCGCGAAGCCCACGTCCACCTGGAGGTCGCGGCGCAGGGCGTCCTGGAGCACCCGGGGCGAGGTGCGGTCGGGCTCGGGGAAGACGATGTCCAGGCCCACGGCCAGGGCGCCGGCCTCGCGGATGCGCGCGAGCAGAAGCGCCACGCGGTAGCGCGGCCAGGGCCACTGCCCGAAACGGGCCAGGCTGGCCTCGTCCAGGTCCACCACCACGGGCACCCCGGTGGTGGCGCTGGTGGCCGTGGCCCTGGCCAGGGTGTCGTAGACCTTGAAATCCAGGTCGCGCAGCAGCCCCGGCTGCTGCCTGTAGAGCCAGGCCACCAGGATCGTGGCCGCCAGCCCGCAGCAGAGCAGGAATGCCCGGCTGTCCTTGAAGCGCTCGAAACGCCGCCTGAAATCGACCCTCACGGCAGGCCCTCCCCCAGCGCCCCTCCCCCGCCCCATGCGGGGGGCGGGGCCAGCGCATCCGGGTTGTAGCAGGAAACCGCGCCGAGGGGAACGGGCCGCGCGCGCCCTGCCCCGCCTCGCAAAAGGGTCGAACCTGCGGCCATCCGGTTATGAGCCGGATGCTCGGCCGGGAAGCTGAACAAATCCGCCGCCGTCTGGCCGAACACCCCGGCGGCCTTGAGGGGATTCCTCTCCCGCGCGGCGAGCTGGCGGAAGATGTCCCGGGCCTCGGCCTGGGGCCGCCCGGTGGACAGCAGGGAGCAGCGCCGCATGCAAGACGGGCGCGCGGCCTCCCCCCGGCGGCCCCGGCGCCCTGGCTGGGGGGTGACTGGTACGAATATCCAGTAAGTACGGATTTTTGCGACCAGAGGGTGCATGGGTTGGCGGGCGTTCCAGGGCCCGGGGGCGGCGCAAACTTGAAGTTATGCTTTAGCTTTGTGGGGGGCGGTAGGTCCAGCCCTCGGGGGGCTGGGTCTTCCAGCGTTTGTGCAGCCAGTACCACTGGTTGGGGTACTGGCGGACCATGCGTTCCACGGCCTGGGTGTAGAACAGGGCGACCTGGTGGATGCGCGCCTCGCGGCTGCCGCCCAGGGTCCGGGTGTCCAGGCCGGGGGCGGTGTGCAGGGCGTAGCCCCCCTGCGCCTCGCGCAGCAGGAAGCCGGGCTGGATCAGCGCTCCGGCGCGCAGGGCCAGCAGCGCCGGGCCCATGTTCACGGCGGCGATGCGCCCCAGGAACGGCAGGAACACCGCCTCGGAGGTGCTGGTGTTGTGGTCGACCAGAAACGCGGTGATTCCTCCGCGCCGCAGGCAGCGCAGGACCTTCGGCGCCGCGTTGCGGTGGTCCAGGACTTCCAGGTTGGGCCGTGTGCGCAGGCGCGTGGTCAGCTCGTGCAGGGGCTGGTCCTTGGGGCGGCGGACCACGATCTGCTTTTCGCGCTCGGGCAGGAGCAGATCGAACATCGGGCCCAGCAGCTCCCAGGCGCCCAGGTGCGCGGTGACGGCGACCACCGGGCCTCGGTGGGTGCCCATGACCTCCAGCCCCGTGGGGTCAACGATGCGCAGCCGGTCGTGCAAAAAGCGCTTGTCCACGCGGTGGGCCAGCAAAATTTCCAGGAAGGAGCGTCCGTTGTGGCCGAAGCTCTCCCGCGCGACGGCCCTGGCCTGTTCCGGCTCCAGGCCCAGCAGGCGGGTCATGGCCTCGCAGGCCATCTCGCGCCGCGCGGGCAGCAGGCGCCACAGGGCCCGGCCCAGCAGCTCGCCCCGCGCGGCCACGGTTTCGAAATCCCAGCCCTGGCCCCAGGCGGCCAGCGATGCGTAGACGATGTCCTTCATGTCACCCCTTTTGCCCTACAACCGCAGGGCGCTGTAGGCTCGGGCCAGTCCGGCCCGGGAGTGCAGCGCCACCCGGCTGCGGAACCAGGCCGGCCCCTTGGCGCGGCGGACTTCCAGGCGCGGCACGTCCAGCGGATCCGTGCCCGCCGCCACCGGGCCCCGGCGCAGGGTCAGCAGCAGGTCGAGCCCCGCCTCGCGCGCGGCGCGCCGGGCCACGGGGTGCTCCCGGCCCCAGGGCCAGGCCAGGGCCGTCACCGGGCGGCCGAGCAGCTCTTCCAGCCCCTGGCGCGAGCGCGCGAGGTTGTCCAGGACCCGGGCGTGCATCTCGGCCGGGGTTTCGGCCCGGGCCTCGTCTGCGCGCCACAGGGGGCCAGCCAGCTCCGGGGCCAGGCGCGGGGCCGGGCCCGGGCGGGCACCCTCGCGCCAGGGGGCGTAGGCCCAGTGGCCGGGGATCTCCCGCAGTTCTCCCGGGCCCGTCGGGCCCATGCCGTGGGTCAGGGAGTGGCTGCCGACCTCGAAAAGACCGGCCTCCGCCAGCTCGCGCAGCTCCGCCCCGGAGAGCCAGGCCGAGCGGTCGCCCGCCAGGGTGAAGGCCCGGTGGGCGGCGTCGGCGATGATGTCGCCCTCATGGCGCGGGGCGTGGTCCGCGCGCAGGCGGTTGTTGATGGCGAACACCACTCCCCGCAGGCCGAGGCTGGCGAACAGCGGGGCCACGCGGGTGTACAGGTCGCAGAAGCCGTCGTCGAAGGTCAGGCAGACCGCCGGGCCGCCAAGGGGCTCCCCGGCCAGGACGCGGCGCAGTTCCGCCAGCCCCAGGGCCCGCACCCCGCTGGCCGCCAGCCAGCGCATCTGCTCGCTGAACGCGGCCAGGGGCACGCCGTTGCCGCCGATGTTGTGATAGCACAGCACCGGCACGCTGCTGCGGCCCAGCCATTCAGCCCAGGGCATGAAGGCGCGCCTCCAGGTCGCGCGCGGCGGCGGCCAGCGCCTGCCCGCGCAGGGGCCCGGCGGGCGCGGCGTAGGGCTCGCCGAACACCACCCGGCAGGTGGAGAACGGCAGGGGCAGCTCGAAACGGTCCCATGCCTTGCGGAAAACGAAGGCCCGGGAGCAGCGCACCCGCGCGGGCACCAGCATGGCCCCGGCCCTGGCCGCGAGGAGGAACACGCCGTCCTTGACCTCATGGCGCGGGCCGCGCGGGCCGTCCACGGTGACAAAGCCGTTGACCCGCCCGTCGCCCTCGCGCATGGCGCGCACGGCCTGGCGCAGGGCCGTCAGCCCCAGGCGCGAGCTGGAGCCCCGCGCGGTGCCGATGCCCAGGCGCCCCAGCAGGCGGGCCAGGATCTCGCCGTCCTTGCTGGCCGAGACGATGGCCACCCAGCGCGTGTCCTCGCGCAGGCCGGGGAAGCAGAACAGCTCGTTGTGCCAGCAGGCGACCACGGTGGGCCGCCCGGCCGCCCACAGGGCGCGCAGGGCCTCGGCATTCTCCACCCGCAGGCGCAGGGTCCACAGCAGCAGCCGGTAGAGCCCCGCAAGCAGCGGCACCAGCAGCCCCACGGGCACGCGCAGCCTCACGCGGGCTCCGGCCCGCAGCTCTCCGGGGCGCCCTGGCCGGGCTCCTCGCGGAACTGCATGCTGTGCAGCCGGGCGTACAGCGGGCAGGAGGCCAGGAGTTCGCCGTGGGTGCCCGTGGCCACCACCCGGCCGCGCTCCATGACCACGATCATGTCCGCCCCGGTCACCGTGGACAGGCGGTGGGCGATGACGATGCTCGTGCGGTTCTGCATCAGGTTCTCCAGCGCCGCCTGGACCTTGCGTTCGGATTCCGTGTCCAGGGCGCTGGTGGCCTCGTCGAGGATGAGCAGCGGAGGATTCTTGAACAGGGCCCGGGCGATGGTCAGGCGCTGCTTCTGGCCGCCGGAAATCTTGACCCCGCGCTCGCCGAGCACGGTGTCGTAGCCCTCGGGCATCTGGGTCACGAATTCGTGGGCGTAGGCCGCCCGGGCGCAGGACTCGATGCGCTCCGGGTCCGCCGTTTCGCCGCCCTGCTCGCCGTAGGCGATGTTGTCGCGAACCGAGGTGTCGAACAGGAAGGCGTCCTGGGAGACGATGCCGATGTTGCGGCGCAGGGAGGCCAGGCTGTAGTCCTGCACCGGGCGGCCGTTGAGTTCCACCAGCCCGGCCTGGGGCACATAGAAGCGCGGCAGCAGGTTGACCAGGGTGGTCTTCCCGGAGCCCGAAGGGCCGACCAGGGCCACGCGTTGCCCGGCGCGCACGGTGAGGCTCACGCCGTCCAGGGCCGGGCGCGCGCAGCCCGGATAGGTGAAGCGCACGTCCTGCAGGCGCAGCTCCTCGAAGGGCCCGGCGAATTCGACCTGCCCGCCCTCCTCCACCGCGATCTCCGGGGCGTCGAGAATCTCGAACACGCGCTCGGCGCCCGCCAGGGCGCGCTGCACGTCCATGTTATAGCTGTTGAATTTCTTGATGGGCTCGTAGATCAGCCCGGCGGCGGCGACAAAGGAGATGAACATGCCCTGGGTGATCTCGCCGTTCATGACCTGCTGGCCGCAGTACCACATGACCGCGGCGATGCCCAGGGCGCCGACCATGTCCATGATCGGCGAGGACATTTCGCTGAAGATGACCTCCTTGCGGGCGATGTCCACCAGACGGCGGTTCTCCACGGCGAAGCGCGCGTTCTCGTGCCCCTCGGTGGCGAAGGCCTTGACCACCCGGATGCCCGAGAACGCCTCGTTGAGGATCACCGAGATGTCGGAGATCTTGCTTTGGTTCCTGCGGCCTATTTTCCTCAGTTTCTTACCGAAGTAGATAATGGGGTACACCGCCAGGGGCAGCACGAACACCGCCAGGGAGGCCAGCTTGGGGTTCATATAGAACGCCACACCCAGAAGCCCCACCACCTCCAGGCAGCTGCGCACGAGCATGACCACGGCCGGCAGGCTGTTGCGGATCATGTTCACGTCCATGATGATCCGCGACTGGAGCATGCCCACCTGGGTGTCGTCGAAGAAATTCATGGGCAGGCGCAGGATTTTTCCGTGCAGCTCGTTGCGTAGCCGCTCGAGGACCCGCAGGCCGCACATGCGCATCAGGTAGTTCTGGGCGTAGCGGAACACGCCCTTGACCAGGAAGACCAGGACCACCAGCAGCGGATAGAGCACGAGCTTGGTCCGGTCGTGCTCGGCGAAGATGGAGTCCCACGCGGGCTGGAAAAGATAGGCCGAGGCCGACGAGCTGACGGCCACGATGGCCATGGAGATGACGGCCAGGGCGATGGCGCCCTTGTAGGGCGCGAAATAGCCCACGCAGCGCTTGAGCAGCGGGATGCTGCGCAGGTAGTCCTTTTTGGTGTCCGATCCCATGTTTTTCCTTGTTTTGCGGCCCGGGGGCGCCACAGCGTCCCGTGAGGCGCATGGATACGCCAAGCGGCCCGGGAAATCCAGCCCGGGGCGGGCAGCGCGGCGCAGGGAATCCCGATGGTTCCGACCGGAAGGCATCGGATATTGCTATTTGACCCCGGGCGGCTCAGGGGCTTCACTCAGGCATCGTCAGCACAAGGAGCCGCGCATGAGCACTTCCCCTTCCGTCCCCGTCCTCGACTGCGCGGGGATGCCCTGCCCGCAGCCAGTCTTACAATGCAAGCAATGCGTTGACAACGGCAGCCCCGCCGCCTTCGAGGTCGTGGTGGACAACGACGCCGCGCGGGAGAACGTCACCCGCTACCTGGGCACCCGGGGCTACGCCGTGCGGGCCGAGGCCCGGGACGGCCGCTGGCGCCTGACCGCCCGGCACCAGGACGCCGCCCCCGCCGCGCCCGGGCCGCAGGACGCCGCGCCCCGTCCGGACGCCGCGCCCGCCCCGGCGGCCGCCGGGGAGCACAAGGTCTGCGTGTTCCTGCCCTCTGAGTTCGTGGGCTCGGGCGACGACGCCCTGGGCGCCAAGCTCATGGTCGCCTTCCTGGGCACGCTGCCCGAGCTCGGCGAGGAGTTGTGGCGCCTGGTGCTGGTCAACGGCGCGGTGCGGATGACCGTGCCCGGGCATCCGGCCTTCGAAAAGCTTTCGGCCCTGGCCGACGCCGGGGTGTCCATCCTGGTCTGCGGCACCTGTCTGGACTTCTTTGGCCTGCTGGAGCGCAAGGCCGTGGGGCAGACCACCAACATGCTCGACGTGGTTACCAGCCTTCAGCTTGCCACCAAGGTCGTTCGCGTCTAGTTTCGCGCCATGACGCAACGCACACGCCCCCGGCG
>NZ_JALNWM010000093.1 GCF_023230885.1 Desulfocurvus sp.
AGGGGCTTGCCGTAGGAGGGCGAGTAGGCCCCAAGCCGCGAGGTCATCGACGCCGGGGGCCTCAGGGTCCTGCCCGGGCTCATCGACGCGCACATGCATGTCCAGGCGCCCTTCCAGGGCGTCACGCCCCAGCTCACGGTGTTGGGCTCGCCGCAGGCCAGCCCGGCCATGAGGGTTTGCAGGTCGCCGGTGACGTTGCGGGGCTTGCCGTCCCCGGCCACGGCGGAGCGATAGATGCAGTTGGCCGTGTGGGGCTCGACGATGACGAAGCGGGGCGCCTCGGCGCCCAGGGCGGCGGTGAGATGGCCGACGACGGCGCTGGCGAAGGAACCCACCCCGGCCTGGAGGAAGCAGTGCGTGGGCATGGTTCCCGTGGCCCGCATCTGCTCCAGGGCCTCCTGGGCCAGGGTCATGTAGCCCTGGGAAATCCAGGTGGGGATTTCCGTGTAGCCCTCCCAGGCGGTGTCCTGGACCATCACATAGCCTTTTTCCTGGGCCAGGGCCCAGGTCATGCGCACGGCCTCGTCGTAGTTCAGCTCGGTGACCGTGCAGCTGGCGCCCTCGGCCCGGATGCTCTCCATGCGCGAGGACGTGGAGCCCTTGGGCATGAAGACGATGGCCTTGTAGCCCAGCTCCCGGGCCGTCCAGGCCAGGCCCCGGCCGTGGTTGCCGTCGGTGGTGGTGACGAAGGTCACATCCCCGATCTTCTCGCGGGCCTCGGGAGAGCACAGCTCGTCGCGCGTGACCTGCGACATGTCGCGGCCCAGCCGGGCGGCGAGGAACCGGCCCACGGCATAGGAAGCGCCCAGGACCTTGAAGGCCTTGAGGCCGTAGCGGGAGGACTCGTCCTTGACCAGGAAGTCCTTGAGGCCGAGTTCCGCGGCCAGGCCCGGCAACGGCGTGAGGGCGGTGGGCTTGTACTCCTTGAACGAAGAATGGAAGCGGCGCACGGCTCCGGCGCAGGCGGGGGAGAAGGCGGCAAGGTCCGCGCCCTCGCCGACGGCCTTGCGGGCGGGATTGGCGTACATCCAGATAGACATCATGACCCCGAAGGTAACAGGTTGCTGAAGGCGGGACCCTGCGGAACCGGCGGTCTCCGGTTCCCCTGCCCGTGCCCCTGGTACAGCAAGAAGGGGGCCAAGGCGCCCAGGAAATAAAAAAACCTGCCAAGACGGCAGGTTATGTACAAGGGAAACGGGAGAGGAGGAGGCGGAGACCCTTCTCATATTGAGAATTTTCTCAATATGAGAAGGCATCTCCGGGAGTCTCGGCACGGGTATTTCTCAAAGTGAGAAGGCGGCCATCTTGCGATAGAGGGTGGCCAGGCCCAGGCCCAGGGCGCGGGCGGCCTGCCTCTTGCCCTCGGTGCTTCGCCCGTAGCGGTCCAGGGCGGCGCGTATGGCGCGCTCCTCCAGCGCCCGCAGGGGCTCCACCTCGGGCGGGGCGGCGGGGGGCGGCTCGTCCCGGAGCGCGGCGGGGGGCGCGCCCCCGTCGCCACGGCCCTCCCGGATGTTCTCCAGCAGCTGGGAGGGCAGGCAGTCCAGGCCCAGGGCGCCGCTCTCGGGCATCATGTTCACGGCGTATTCCATGACGTGCTCCAGCTCGCGCACGTTGCCGGGCCAGGCGTAGCCCTCGAGCATGCGCAGCAGCGGGGCGCGCAGGCGCGGCTTGCGCTTCTGGAACAGGGAGCAGTACTTGTCCAGGAAGAAATCGGCCAGGATGGCCACGTCGCCCGCGCGCTCGCGCAGGGGCGGGATGTCCAGGGGGATGACGTTCAGGCGGTAGTAGAGGTCCTCGCGGAAGGCATTGCGGCGGATGCAGTCCTGGAGGTTCTCGTTGGTGGCGGCGATGACGCGCACATCCACGTGCACGGGCCGGTTGGACCCCAGGCGCACCACCACGCGCTCCTGGAGCACCCGCAGCAGCTTCACCTGCATGTACAGGGGAATGGAGGATATCTCGTCCAGGAAGATCACCCCGCCCCCGGCCAGCTCGAACTTGCCCATGCGCCCCTTGTTGGAGGCGCCGGTGAACGCGCCGCCGACGTAGCCGAACAGCTCGCTTTCCAGCAGCGTGTCCGGAATGCTCCCGCAGTTGATGGCGATGAAGGGAAAGTCGCGGCGCGGGCTGGCCTGGTGGATGGCCCGGGCCAGCAGCTCCTTGCCCGTGCCCGACTCGCCGGTGATGAGCACGGTGGAGTTGGAGTCGGCCACCTTCATGGCCCGGTCCTTGAGTTTGCCGATGGCCTGGGAGCGGCCGATGAGGTTGTCGAACCCGGCGGGGGTTCCGCCCGCCGAAAGGTCGCCCACGAACTGCGCCAGCCGCGAGGGCAGCTCGAACACGAACAGCGTGGCCTTGGCGTGGGGCCCGGCGTCGAGCTTCTGGAGCCGCCCCTGGAGGGAATGCCTGCGCCCGTCGGGGGCGCGGACCTCGAACTCCTCGAACCCGTAGAGCCCCTGGCCGCTGCACTGCACCGCCCCCAGGTCCATGCGCGCGTCGGCGGGCAGGCCGAAAAGCGCCCGGGCCGGGGTGTTGCAGTAGGTCAGCCGCCCGTTTTCGTCAAAAAGCATGATGCCCTGCCCCGGCACGTCCACCACCTGCAACATGAGGTCCAGGAAGCGGCTCACGCGGTCGAGGCGGTTTTGCTCCTCCACCTTGCGGGCCAGGGCGTCGGCGAGAAAGGAGATGAAGGCCGTGTAGCTGTCCACGCTGTCCAGCACCCGCCTGCGGTCCGCGTCGTTGAAGCAGACCAGCCCGATGACGCCGTACAGGGTGTCCCCGTCGGCGATGGGCGTGGCCAGGGAGCAGCGCTCCTGGCAGTTGTCCCGGTCCGGGCAGCGGAAGCAGACGCGGTGGTGGCGGGGCGAGTCCACGAGGATGGTCTCGTGGGCCAGCATGACCTCCTTGTAGACCTCCCCGGCCTGCTCCATGCTGCTGCCCACGCCGGGGGCGTACACCCCCGTTCCGGCGATGCGCAGCATGGCGCTGTCCATGATCTCCACGTCGATGCCCGTGACGTGGGAGATGACGTCGGCGTAGGTCTGCACATAGGCCTGCATGTCGGCCAGCTTGGCGGTATTCCTGGTGATGGTCCCTTCTCCTTGTGTCCGGGCGGCGGGCGCCGCGACCGGGATGCGGCCTGGGTGCGCGCCGCCCTGCGGCTAGACGAAGCAGCCCGCCAGGCGGGGGTCCTCGTCGAGCATGGCCCGGAACTCCGGAAGGCAGTCGCGCGTGGACAGGACGGTGAAGAAGTCCTCCTTGAGCGAGGGAGCCAGGGCCAGGGCCGCCAGCCAGTCCTCGCGCGCGAAGGGGTCCGCGCGGATGGCGTCCCAGAAGCCCGTGGTCTGGAACAGCCGGTCCACCGTGTCGGCGCGCTGGCCTTGCAGGCGGCAGGTGACGTAGGTGGCCATGCCCACCTGAAGCCCGTGCAGGCGCGGCCGGGCGGCCAGCTCGTCCAGGGCGTGGGAGATGAGGTGCTCGCTGCCGCTGGCCGGACGCGACGACCCGCAGATTTCCATGGCGATGCCGTTGAGCATCAGCGCCGTGCCCAGGTGGATCATGCCCTGGGGCGTGAACTCCGGGTTGGCCAGGAACTGGTGCACCGTGGCGTCGGACAGCAGCGCCGCCAGGTCCTCCACGGGCTCGCCCCGGTGGTGGAAGGCCAGCTTCCAGTCGAACACGGCCGACAGCTTGGACACCAGGTCGCCCAGCCCGGAAAGCCACAGGATGCGCGGGGCCTCCAGGCAGACTGCCACGTCGACCACCACCCCGTGGGGCAGGGCGGCGGCCAGGGAGCGCCGCCGGCCCTTGATGGTCAGGCTGGCCTGGGGGCTGCAAAACCCGTCGTGGCTCAGGGCCGTGGGCGCGGCGAAATAGGGCCGCCGGGCCAGGTAGGCCAGGTATTTGGCGATGTCCAGGGCCTTGCCGCCCCCCAGGCCGACCACGGCGCCCACCCCGCCGGGCAGCTCGGCGAACAGGGCCGCCGCGGTCTCGAACTCGTTGTTCTCGACCTCCACCCACCGGACGGCCTGGACACCCTCGCGGGCCAGGCCCTGGCGCACGGTGTCCAGCACTCCGCCGGGCAGCCCGGCGCTGGCCGCCACCACCACCCGCCCGTGGCCCTCCCGGCGCAGGTAGAGCCCCAGGCGCGCCAGGGCGCCGCCCTTGATGCGCACAAGGCCGGGAACGGTGATGCGCGGGGGTTGGATCATGGTCTCTCCGCCAGCGGAAGGGGCGCGCCGCTCGCCGGGGCCGCAGCGGCCGCGACCGGACGGCCCGCCCGGGGAATCAGGCCCTGTCGTAAGGGCGCACGGTGATCACGGGCACCGGGGAGGTCTTGACCACCTGGTCGGCCACCGAGCCGAAGATGATGCGGTCCAGCCCCTTGCGCCCGTGGGTGCCGATGACCACGAGGTTCGCCCGGTGCTCGGTCACGGCGGAGAGGATCTCCCGGGCCGGGTCGCCCATGACCACCAGGCCCTGGACGTTCTGGCCCTCCAGGGTGTCCAGGCAGTCCTCCATGTTCAGCCGCGCGCCGTTCATGATCTCGCGCTCGAAGCCCGTGATGTAGCCCGCCGAGACCTGGAAGTCGCTGTAGCGCCCCATGTCGGGCACCACATACAGCAGCAGCACCTCGGCGCCCAGGGTCCGCCCCAGGTATGCCGCCCAGTCCGCCACCCGGGCCGTGGCTTCCGAAAAGTCCACGGCGCACAGTATCTTCTTGATGTCCTTCATGTTTTTTCTCCGTCCGGGCACGGCCCGGTCCTTGCCCCGGGCCCGGCGCCCGCGGCGTTGCCTCCAGGGTAAGGCCCCCGGCCCGTCCTGTCACCTGGGAAATGCCGCCCCCGGGGGCGCAAAACGCGGGCGGGGGCCCGGCCACGCCGCGCCCCCGCCCCGAAACCCCCGGCCTGACGGCCGGTCTACCAGCCGCGCTGGGTGATGATCTCCTGGATCTTCTCCTGGTCGTGCTTTTCCAGCAGCACCAGCTTCTTGGCACTGGCGCGCTCGATGCGCTCCATGAGCGTGCCGAAGTTGGCGGGCTTCTCCAGCACGTCCAGGGCGCCCAGGCGCACGGCCTGGATGCCCTTGTCCACCGAGGCGTGGCCCGTGAGCAGGATGACCTGCAACTCCGGGCGGGCCTGCTTGATGGTCCGCAGGAATTCGATGCCGTCCATGCCGGGCATCTTGAGGTCCAGGACGATCACGTCCACCGGGGCCGTGCGGGCCATCTCCAGGGCCTGTCCGGGGTCGGAGGACGCGGTCACGTCCAGCCCCCTGCCCTTCATGCGCTCGGACAAAACATCCAGGAAATCCTTCTCGTCGTCGACAAGCAGCACCTTCTTGCTCATGGCGCTCCTCCTTTTGTTTTCAGGTCAATATGTTGCAGGCAGATGGGCCAGGGCCAGGCGCAGGGCGCCGCCATCCTGGACGCACTGCGCGCCCAGGGCCGCCAGCAGGGCATCCGCCTCGGGGCCGCGGGGCGGGGCCGCCTGCGGCGCCCCCCCGGCGAACACCACTTCGCCGCCCGCGGCGCTCGGGGCCACGGCCACGGCCACGGCCCCGGGCCCGGCCGCCAGCAGGGCGCCAAGGCACAGGTCCAGGGCCGCCGCCAGCAGGAAGGGCCGCGTGGACAGCGAAACATCCCCGCCCGGGGCCAGGGTCAGCTCCACCTGGGCCTGGGCCGCCTGGCGGCGATGCAGGGCCAGGGCCAGGGCGACCTCCTCGCGCAGCTCCACCGGGCGCCTGGGCACGTCGGGCAGGTGGGCGAAGCGGTTCAGGGAGCCCAGCACCGCGTTGGCCCGCTCCACATGCCGGGCGATGCGCTCCATGCCCTGGGCCAGCCGCTGCGGCTCCAGGGGCTGGCCCCGCTGGGCCAGGGCCGCGAGGTCCTGCATCAGCCCGGCGTTCTCGTTGATCATCGCCAGGGAGTTCTTGAGTTCGTGGGACACCCCGGCGCACATGCGCCCGAAGTATTCGAGGCCCGCAGGGCCAAGGGTCCGCCAGTCCAGGTCCGTGGTCATGGCTGCCGCCCTCCCTGGCCGTCCCACGGCCCGGCTATGCGCGCGAAGGTTTCCAGGAGCACCTCGATGCCCACGGGCTTGACCAGGTAAGCCTCGCCCCGGGCGGCCCCGGCGGCGAAGTCCAGCTCCGAGCCGTGGCCGGTGAGGAACACGGCGGGCAGGTCCGGCTGGAGCTCGCGCAGCCGCTGGTGCAGCTCCAGGCCGCCCATGCCGGGCATCTTCACGTCCAGCACGGCGATGTCGTAGGCCGTGGTGCGCGCAAGCTCCAGGGCCTGTTCGGCGGACACGGCGTAGTCGGCCCGCACGCCCCTGAAGCCCAGGCGCTCGGCCAGGGCGCACACCAGCTCGTGCTCGTCGTCCACTAGCAGTACTCGCATGATTCCCCTTCCTCCCGCCCGCATTCGGCGGGCAGGGTTATGGTGAAGGTCGTGCCCTGGCCGACCCGGCTCTCCACCTCGATGACCCCGCCGAGCTTGCGCACGAGCCCGTAGGTGATGGACAGGCCCAGGCCCGTGCCGCCGCTGCCGCACTTGGTGGAATAGAAGGGCTCGAAGATGCGCTTCTGGTCCTCGGGGCGGATGCCGCAGCCGTCGTCGCGCACCAGGATGCGCAGGTGGCCGCTGTCGGGGCTGTCGGCGGCGATCTCCACATGCCCGTGGTCGGCCACGGCCTGGAAGGCGTTGTTGACCAGGTTGAGCAGGATCTGTTGCAGCTTGCCCCGGTCGCACTCGAATTCCGGCAGGCCCGGGGCCACGTTCACGGCGATGCCCACGCTGCGGTATTCGGCCTCCTTGCGCAGGAAGGACAAGACCTCCTCGATCACCCGCTCCACGTTGATCCGCTCCACGCGGACGTTGATGTGCCGCGCGAAGCCCAGCAGGTGCTTGGTTATATTGCCGCAACGCTCAACGGAGCTGGCGATCTCCTCGGCCAGGCCCCGCAGGCGCGCGGGGTCCAGGTCGTCGCTGCGGTAGGTCAGCAGGTCCTTGAGCAGCCCGGACTTCTCGCCGATGACGGCCAGGGGGTTGTTGATCTCGTGGGCCACGCCGGCGGCCAGCCGCCCGATGGAGGCCATCTTGTTGGCGTGCTCGGCGTGGTGCAGGGCCACGAAACGGTTGCGGTCGGCCTGGAACACGAGGTTGACCAGGAAGGTCGCCACCGCCGTGACCACCAGCAGGATGACCACGACGCTGGCCGCCAGGAGCCAGACCATCTGGAAGCGGTTGTCGTACCATGAGGCCATCAGCTCGTCGCGCGACTTGACCACCAGCAGGATGAACGGGGAGTTGGGCACATAGGCGTAGCCGATGGTCAGCTCCCGCTCGCCCTCGTCGAAGGCCATGATCTCGGTGTATTCCGAGTAGGGCGGCACGGGCAGGTTGACCACGTCGAGCACGGCGCCGTGGTGGCGCGAGGGGGTCTGGAGCACGCCCTCGGCGTTGATGATGAACGAGTCGCCGCCCGCCAGCAGGTCCAGGCCCGCGAGGTTGTTGAAGCGGTCGGTGTCCAGGGTGGCGCGCAGTACGAAGAACCCCCCGCCCGGCAGGTCCTGGCGCACGGCGATGACCAGGTGCGGCACGTTGCGAAAGCCCAGGAACACGTCGCTCACATAGCTGCCCTCGGACACGACGTGGTCGAACCAGCCCTGGTCGCTGTAGTCGCGGCCAAGCAGGCTGTAGGGCCCCACATAGGCCCGCTGCACGCCGCCGGAGTCGATGACCCCGAGGTCCACGAAGCCGCCGTGGCTGCGCTTGAGGTTGTCCAGCAGCTCCCCCAGGACCACGGGGTCGCGCAGGGACTCGGGGCTGCGGTCCTGGAGCACGAAGGACAGGACGCTGGCGCGCTCCTCCAGGTAGAAGGACACGGCCCGCCGGGCGTTGGACACGATGCGCGAGGTGCGCAGGCGCACCTCGGCCTCCACGGCGCTGCGCGTGACCTGGTAGTCGATGAGCGTCATGGCCGTCAGCGGCACCAGGGCCGTCAGGGCCGTGAGCACGATGGCCAGGGCCCAGGCGCGGCGGTAGTTGAACAGGCTGCGCTCGGGGGCCGAATCCCTGGGGTGCAGCCAGAAGCGCGGCGCTATGAAGTCGCGAAGGGGCATGTCCGTTTCCGTTCCGGCGCGGGCCTAGCGGGCCCGGTTGCGGATCTTTTCGTGGGCCTCGCGCAGGGTGCGGCTCAGCACCTCGATGTCCACGGGCTTTTGCAGGTAGGCGAAGGCGCCAAGGCTCATGCAGGTGTCGCGGTCCTGGGCGGAGCCGTGCCCGGTGAGGATGATGACCTCGATGCCGGGGCTTTCGCGCTTGACGCGGCGCAGCACCTCGATGCCGTCGATGCCGGGCATCTTGAGGTCCAGGATCATGACCTCGGGCTCGTCGCTGCCGACCATGTCCAGGGCGGATTCGCCGTCGTAGACCACATGCGAGCCCACGTCGCGCAGGGACAGCCGCTCGGACAGGGTCTGCACGAACTCGCGCTCGTCGTCCACCAGCAGGACCTTGGAGGGCATCTCGAAGTCCACCTTGCGGTAGATGTCGGTCTGGTAGAACCCGCTGCCCACGCGGACCTCCACCGCCGCGACCCCCGGCACGCGCCCGGCCTCGGCGCGCAGCTCCTCCTCCAGGCGCGACAGCAGCATCACGTTCTTGTTGATGGTCAGGATCGCCGTGCCGCCCCGGGCGTCCACGGCCACGTCGTGGCCCTCGCCCACCAGGTGCACCCCCACGCGCGCGGCCAGGGCGAAGTCCTCCACCGCCTGGCGCGAGGCGTCGGTGGTGCGCACGGCCTCCTTGCCCAGGTTTTCCAGCACCAGCCCGGCGGCCCCGGCGGGGTCCACGTCGTTCATGGGGATGAGGATGTCGTAGAGCCCCGCGCTCCAGGGGTCCTTGTTATGGAACACGGCGTCCACCCAGGCCGCGCAATCCTCGTCGGACTGGCGGATGGTCCGCAGGGCGTCCTTCTCCGTCACGCCCTGGGCCAGGGCGGCGTCCAGGCGGTGACGGATGTCGGCGATGAGGCATACGCGCAGGGCGTGGGTCACCGTGCCGGGCACCAGCAGCCCGGCGAACCCGTCCAGAAGCAAGCCGTCGTCCTGGAGGGCCTTGGCCGTGGCCAGCCGCAGCCAGGCCACGGCGCGCTCCTTCTCGCGATTGAACTTGTTGAAGACCGAGGTCCTGGCCGTGAGCGCCCGGGCGATCTTGTCGCGCGAAAGCCCCGACAGGGCCTGGGCGCTGTCGACGATGGCCGCGTCGTCGACCACCGTGTAGCCGGTGGCGCTCCGCAGGCGCTCGACAACCTCGTCCTTGCCGCAAAACGTTCCGCTCATGATGCTGATGACGGACATGGGCTTCTCCTTAAATGTTGTAGCACACGGAGGTCAAAGGGCAGCGCTTCTCGCCGGAGTCGGCGTGGGCGCCCTGGTGCACGGCGCGCAGGGCGATTTCCGTGGACGGGAAAATATGGTCCTGGCCGATCTTCTCCAGCAGGTGGGTGCGCCGCAGGACCTCCATCACCGCCTCGTTGACCCCGGACAGGGACACGTCCACCCCCGCCTGGCGGCAGCGGGCGATGAGCAGGGACAGGGTCTCCTCGCCCGAGGCGTCCATGTCGTTGATGCCGTTGGCCACAAGCACGATATGCCGCAGGTTCTTCTTCTGGGCCATGCGCGCGGTGATCTGGTCCTCCAGAAAGCTCGCGTTGGCGAAGAACAGCGGGCCGTCGAAGCGGATCACGTCCACATAGTCGCACTCCATGAGCGAGTACTCCCTGGCGCAGCGCAGGGCGGAGTCCTCGGCCAGGGCCAGGGAGCGCACCCGGGGCCGCATGCTCTTGTAGAGGAACACGCCCAGGGACAGAACCACGCCGACCATGATGCCCTTGTCCAGGTGCGGGGCGAAGGCCAGGGTCGCCGCGAAGGAGATGATCGAGATGATGCCGTCGTAACGCTGGGCCCGCCAGGCGTGGATGAAGCCCGAGGCGTTGATCAGCCCGATGACGGCCATCATGATCACCGCCGCCAGCACCGACTGGGGCAGGTGGTAGAGCAGCGGGGTGAAGAACAGCAGCACCAGCACGACCATGACGCTGGTGAACACGCTGGACAGCCCCGTGACCGCTCCGGCCTGGAGGTTCACCGCCGAGCGCGAAAACGAGCCCGAGGTGGGATAGCTGCGGGTCAGGGCGCCCAGGATGTTGGCCAGGCCCTGGCCGATGAGTTCCTGGTTGGGGTCCAGCCGCTGGCCGGTCTTGGCGGCCATGGCCTTGGCGATGGAGATGGCCTCCATGAAGCCGAGGAGGGAAATGATGGCCGCGTAGGACAGCAGATGGGCCACCGCGCCGAGGTCGAGGCCGGGCATGGCGAAGGCGGGCAGGCCCTTGGGAATGCTCCCGACCACGGCGCCGCCGCCCACGGCCGTCAGCCCGGCCACGTCCAGGGGCTTGTTGCCGACCTTGAGCCGCCAGGTGCGGCCGTCGGCCTGGGCCCCGGCGGGCACATCCCCGCGCGGGAAAAGCAGCAGCCGGCCGCCCTCCTGCACCCCGGCGAAGAGCATGGCCCGCAGGGCCTCGCGCTGCTCGTGGGCCACATCGCGCGCCAGGGCGATGTCGTGGTTGACCTTCAACAGGTCGTGCTCGGCGTCGTTGGCGGCGTCGAAATCGTGGTTCTCCCGGGCCTGGGCCAGGGCCTGGGACAGCTCCGTGCGCCGGGCCGAGAGGTCGGCGATGCGCACGGTGGCCTCGTTGAAGGCCTCCACGGCCTGGCGGGCCCCGGGGCTGCGCACGGCGTCCAGGGCGACGCGGGCGTCATGCTGGAAGCCCACGGCCCAGGAGATGACCGTGGTCAGCGCCACGGCCACCAGGACGTTGGGAATCCGGGGGTTGATCCGGCGCAGGAAGAACATGACGGCGAAGGCCAGGGCGCCCAGGGCCAGGGTGGGCCAATGGGTGTAGTGCATGGCGGCCTGGACCACGCGGACGATGGTCTCGTAATGGTGCTCGGCGCTGTCCACCGTCACGCCGAACATCTTGGAAAGCTGGCTGGAGGCGATGATGATGGCCGCGGCGTTGGTGAAGCCGTTGACCACCGGGTGGGACAGGAAGTTGACCACCAGGCCCAGGCGCAGGATGCCCAGGGAAAGCTGGAACAGGCCCACCAGCAGCGCCAGGATCACGGCGTAGGCGATGTATGCCTCGCTGCCCGCCGTGGCCAGGGGTTCCAGGCTGGCGGCGGTCATGAGCGACACCACGGCCACCGGACCGGTGGCCAGCTGGCGGCTGGAGCCGAACAGCGAGGCCAGGACCGGGGGCAGGAAGGAGGCGTACAGCCCGTAATACGGCGGCAGCCCGGCCAGCTGGGCATAGGCCATGCTCTGGGGGATGAGCACCAGGGCCACGGTGACCCCGGCCACGGCGTCGAGTTTCAGCTTCTCGACCCCATATCCTCGAAACCAGGCGAGGAAGGGAAAAATTCTGGTGAGCATCACACGTCCGTCCTTGGGGAAAGGGGTTGGGTCAGGATCTTGCGCACCGAGGCGATCATCTCGTCGAACAGCGCGCCCGCGTCATAGAGATTGTAGGTCTTGAACCTGGCCAGGCCGTCGACCATGGTGAACAGCACCATGGCCACCTTGCGCTGGCGGACGTCGGCCACTGAGCCGTCGGCCCGGCCCAGGGCCACGGCCTGCTCGAACAGCTCGATGAAGCAGTTGTAGATCGCTTCGAGCTGCTCGCGGCAGACCTCGTTCTCCCGGGCCAGCATGTAGGGATAGTGCCGATGCAGGAGCAGGAAGGCGTCCTCCATGACGCCGGAGAGGTAGAGGTAGAAGCCGAGCAGCCCCTCGACCTTCTCCAGCCCGCAGGAATAGGCCTGGACACGCTCGTGCTCCTCGAAATGGCGCAGCACCTCGCGGCGCACCTCGCGCAGGACCTCCAGCAGCAGGTCCTCCTTGCTCCCGAAATGGTAGAAGATGGTGCTCTCGGCCACGCCGATGGCCTTGGCCAGCTCGGCGGTGCTCGTGTCGGCGAAGCCCTTGTTGGCGAACAGCCGCAGCGCCGCGTAGAGGATCTTCTCTTTCTTCGTCATCGGCTCTCCCTTTGCTACTGAGTAATCACTCAGTAGCGTTTCATTCCTTTATCCGGGGTGACGGGTTTGTGTCAAGACACACTGCTCAAAAAATATATTCTTATTATTCGGCATATTGAAATAAAAAGCGAGCCCCGCGCACACCGAGCCCCCAAAAAACCGAGTGTTCACTCAGCACGAGTATCCCTCCCTGTGCCCCACTCCGCGCACGGACCGGGGGCGCGAAGCCGCACGGCACGGCGGGGCGGGCCCCACCTTCGCACAAGCAGGGGGCGGATGCGTGTGCAAGG
>NZ_JALNWM010000094.1 GCF_023230885.1 Desulfocurvus sp.
ATCCGCCCCGCCCTGCAGGCCGACGGCGGCAACGTGGAACTGGTGGATGTCACGCCCGAGGGCGTGGTCCGCGTGCGCCTGACCGGCGCGTGCAAAGGCTGCCCCATGGCCGGGCAGACCCTGCGCCTGGGCGTGGAGCGCGTAATCCTGGCCGAGGTGCCCCGCGTCGTGCGCGTGGAGGCCGTCTAGGCTCCGGCGCCCGCCGGGCCCCTGCCTCCTTCTTCCTTATAATACGACCCCGCGCGCACCCGCGCGCCGTCCGCATCCGGAGACAGCAATGAGCAAGGTGGTCACCAGGTTCCCCCCCAGCCCCACGGGGTTTCTGCACATCGGCGGCGCGCGCACCGCGCTGTTCAACTGGCTCTTCGCCCGGGGCCGGGGCGGCGAGTTCGTCCTGCGCATCGAGGACACCGATCAGGCCCGCTCAACCCCCGAAATGACCCAGGCCATCGTGGACGGCATGACCTGGCTCGGCCTGCACTGGGACCACGGCCCCTACCTGCAAAGCGACCGCACCCCGCTGTACGACCAGTACATCGAGCGCCTGATCGCCTCGGGCCACGCCTACTACTGCGACTGCACCCCCGAGCAGGTGGACGCCATGCGCGAAACCGCCAAGGCCGCAGGCAAAAAGCCCAAGTACGACGGCTCCTGCCGCCACAGGAACCTGGGCCCCGGCCCGGGCCGCGTGGTCCGCTTCCGCGCGCCCGAGGGCCTGTGCGCCTGGGCCGACATGGTCAAGGGCCCCATGGAGATGGACTTCGAGGAAATGGTGGACGATTTCGTCATCCGCCGGGGCAACGGCTCGCCCATGTACAACCTGGCCGTGGTGGTGGACGACGCCGACATGGGCGTGACGCACATCATCCGCGGCGAGGACCACCTGTCCAACACGCCCAAGCAGATCGCCCTGTACATGGCCCTGGGCCTGTCCGTGCCCGCCTTCGGCCATGTGCCCATGATCTTCGGGCCCGACCGCAAGAAGCTCTCCAAGCGCCACGGCGCCATGAGCGTCATGGAATACGAGGCCATGGGCTTCCTGCCCGAGGCCGTGGTCAACTACCTGCTGCGCCTGGGCTGGGGTCACGGCGACCAGGAGCTGTTCACCCGCCAGGAGATGGTGGAGCTGTTCTCCGAAAAGGGCCTGGGCACCTCCCCGGCCATGTTCGACATGGCCAAGCTGGAGGCCGTGAGCGCCCATTACATCAAAGAAGCCGACCCTGCGCGGCTGGCCGGGCTGCTGCCGCGCTTCCTGGCCGAGCTGGGCGTGGCCGACCCCGACCCCGCGCGACTGGCCGCGGCGGTGCCGCTCTACCAGCCCCGGGCCAAGACCCTGCGCGAAATGGCCGAGGGCATGGCCTTCTTCTTCGCGCCCGATCAGGCCCTGGAGCATGACCCGGCGGCCCTGGCCAAGTTCGTCACGGCCGAAAGCGCGCCCCTGCTGGAGGCCGCCGCGCGGCTGGTGGAGGAGGCCCCGGTGTTCGAGCCCGGGCCCCTGGAGGAGGGCTTCAAGACCTGGCTGGACGGCCAGGGCCTGAAGTTCAAGGCCGTGGCCCAGCCGGTGCGCGTGGCCCTGTCGGGCCGCACGTTCTCGCCCGGGCTGTTCGAGATGATGCTCGTGCTGGGCCGCGAGTCCACTGCCTGCCGCCTGCGCCGGGCCGTGGCCCTGGCCGGGGCCTGAGGCCGGGGAGGCCGCATGGACGCCCTGCTCATCGTCGGCGCGTCGGGCCACGCCAAGGTGGTCGCGGACATCGTGGAGCGCCAGGGCCTGTGGCGCGTGGCGGGGTTCATCGACGCCACCCTGCCCGCCGGGGCCGGGCATTTCGGCCTGCCGGTGCTCGGCGGCGAGGACGCCCTGGTCCAGGCGGCCCGGGCCCACGGGGTGCGGGCGCTGCTGGTGGCCATCGGCGACAACGCCGTGCGCGCGCGGGTGGCCGGGCGCCTGGCGGCCCTGGCCCCGGGGCTGGCCTTCGCCACGGCGGTTCACCCGGCGGCCAGCATCGCCCGGGGGGCCGCCATCGGCCCGGGCAGCGTGGTCATGCCCGGGGCGGTGCTCGGGCCCGACACGCGGGTGGGCAGCCACTGCATCGTGAACACCGGCGCCAGCCTGGACCACGACGGGGTGCTGGAGGACTTCGCCAGCCTGGGCCCCGGGGCGGCCCTGGGCGGCAACGTCCGCGTGGGCACCTTCGCCCATGTGGGCCTGGGCGCCTCGGTGATCCACGGCGTGAGCGTGGGCGAGCACGCGGTGCTGGGCGCCGGGGCGGTGGCCGTAGCCGACGTGCCCGCGCGGGTGGTGGCGCTGGGGGTTCCGGCCCGGGCCGTGCGCGGGCGCGAACCCGGGGAACGCTACTACTGAGGCCGCGCCGAAGGCCACGGAAAAGGCCCCGCCGGGCATGCCGGGCGGGGCCTGAACGTTCCTGGGGCGCGGAGCCTGGAGGCTACTCCTGGGCGGCAGCCTTGGCCACGGGCTTGGCCACGGCGCCGGAGCGGATGCAACGGGTGCAGACGCACATGCGCTGCACGGAGCCGTTGTCCAGCTGCACGCGCACGTTCTGCAGGTTGGGCATGAAGCGACGCTTGGTCTTGTTGTTGGCGTGGCTGACGTTGTTGCCGACCTGGGGCCGCTTGCCGCAGATGTCACATGTCTGGCTCATGGATGGTCCTCCTTTATTCCCGGCGGTGTGGCCCCCGGCCACCCGCTGCGCGATTTCGAAATGGATTCCGCCGGGGCCGCCCGGCCCTTCCGGCCTTTCAGCCGCAGCGAATTTGCCTCCTTATATCTTCCCCGAACAAAAGGCAAGCGCTTTTACCTTGACAACGGGACGATTTCGGATAGACCTAGTGCCTCGCGCGAGGCAGCACCATGATAAAAAGCATTTGGCTGGATATTTCCGACATCCCGGCGGAAGGCCGGGAATTTTCGTTTGACGACCAGGCCGTGTGGACCGGCCCGGCCGCCGCTTTCGGCATGGACGCGACCGTCACCGCGCCCCTGTCCGCCACGGTGCGCGTCTGGCCCCACGGCCGGGGGGCCACCATGGCCGGGCGGCTCACCGGCGAGGTGACCCT
The DNA here is from genome assembly GCF_023230885.1 of Desulfocurvus sp. GTDB lineage: Bacteria > Desulfobacterota > Desulfovibrionia > Desulfovibrionales > Desulfovibrionaceae > Desulfocurvus. Next base: position 3,073 of record NZ_JALNWM010000094.1, read on the forward strand.
GCCCTGCGCCCGCTGCACCCGGCCCGCCCCCTGCGCCGTCGACCAGGAGTTCGAGGTCTCCGAGAGCCTGGACGACGAGGACGCCACGGGCGAAAGCCCCCTGCGCGAGCAGGACGGAAAAATTGAGCTTGACGCGGGGGCGATCCTCTGGGAACAGTTCGTCCTCGCTTTGCCCGGCAAGGCCCTGTGCTCGCCGGGCTGCAAGGGCCTGTGCGCCCGCTGCGGGGCGGACCTGAACCTCGAACCCTGCGCCTGCGGGGACGAGGAAGGGGATCCGCGCCTGGCGGCCCTGCGCGGGCTGACCATCGGCCGCAAGAACTAAGCCGCCCCCGGGCGGACACGGGCCCCGGCCCGAAGAACGAATAAAGAGGTAACCGCAATGGCTGTCCCGAAAAAGAAGACCTCCAAGTCCAGAAAGGGCATGCGCCGCGCCCACGACCACGTCGCCAAGCCCACCGTGATCTACTGCGAGTGCGGCGAGCCCACCGTGCCCCACCGCGTGTGCGCGAGCTGCGGCGTGTACAAGGGCAAGCAGCTGCTCGCCGTGGACAATGCCGAGTAGCATCCCGCGCATTGCCGTGGACGCCGCGGGCGGCGATCACGGCCCCGGGGTCAACGTCCCCGGGGCCCTGGCCGCCGCGCGCGAAAAGAGCCTGCGCCTGCTGCTGGTAGGCGACGCCTCCGCCCTGGAGGCCGAGCTCGCCCGCCACGACACCGCCGGGCTGGACGTGGAAATCGTCCACGCCTCGGAGGTCGCCGCCATGTCCGACAAGCCGTCGGACGTGTTGCGGCGCAAAAAGGATTCCTCCATCCAGGTGGCCTGCCGCCTGGTGAAGGAGGGCCGCGCCGACGGCGTGGTCAGCGCCGGGAATTCGGGCGCCTCCGTGGCCTGCGGGATGTTCGTCATCGGCAGGGTCAAGGGGGTGCTGCGCCCGGCGTTTGCCGGCATCCTGCCCACGGTCAAGGGCCCCATGGTCCTTCTGGACGTGGGGGCCAACGTGGACTCCCGGCCCGAGCACCTCTTCCAGTTCGGCATACTGGGCGATGTCCTGGCGCGCGACGTGCTGCGCTACGACTCCCCCCGGGTGGGCATCCTGTCCATCGGCGAGGAGGAGGGCAAGGGCAACTCCCAGGTCAAGGAAGCCTTCGAGATGCTCAAGGCCTCGTCGCTGCGCTTTGTGGGCAACGTCGAGGGCCGCGACATCTTCACCGGCGATGTGGACGTGGTGGTCTGCGACGGCTTCGTGGGCAATGTGGCCCTCAAGCTGGCCGAGGGGCTGGCCTCCAACATGGGCAAGGTCCTGAAGCGCGAGCTGACGGGCAGCCTGCTGGGGCGCCTGGGCACCCTCCTGGCCATGGGCCGCCTCAAGCGCTTCGCGCGCTTTGCCGACTACGCCGAATACGGCGGCGCCCCGCTGCTCGGGCTGCAGGGCATAGTCATCGTCTGCCACGGGGCGTCCAACACCAAGGCCATTTCCAGCGCGGTCAAGATGGCCGGGCGGTTCGTGGCCAGCGGCGCCAACGAGCACATCCACCAGGCTCTCGAGAAAAACCGGGACCTCACCCGGGCCTAGCCGCGCGGGCCCCGGCCCGCCGCCAAAACCAGGGATTCCCACCATGCCAGCGTACATCTGCGGAGTCGGGCTGCACGCGCCCGCGAACATCGCCAACCACGACCTGGAAGCGCGCGTGGAGACCAGCGACGAGTGGATCGTCACCCGCACGGGCATCCGCCAGCGCCACATCGCCCAGGGCGAGGTCACCTCGGACCTGGGCACCCAGGCCGCCCGCGCGGCCCTGGCCGACGCCGGACTGGACGCCGCCGACGTGACCCACGTCATCTGCGCCACCTGCACGCCCGACTCCTACTGCCCCAACACCGCCACCCAGATCGCCCGCAAGCTGGACCTGGCCGCGCCCATGGCCCTGGACCTCAACGCGGCCTGCTCCGGCTTCCTCTACGCCCTGCAGATGGCCCGGGCCCTGACGACCCTGGAGCCCGGGGCCACGGTGCTGGTGGTGGCCGCCGAGGTGCTCTCCTCGCGCGTGAACTGGACCGACCGCACCACCTGCGTGCTGTTCGGCGACGGGGCCGGGGCGGCGGTCGTCCGCGCACAGCCCGCCGCCCGGGCCATCGAGATCGTGGACGCCATGCTCGAGTCCGACGGCAGCCACGGCGGGCTGCTGACCATCCTTGGCGGCGGCTCGGCCCGGCCCTACGCCCCGGGCGAACCCGTGGGCGACGACTTCTTTGTCCAGATGAACGGGCGCGAGGTCTTCAAGGTCGCCGTGCGCAGCATGACCGACGTGTGCCGCCGGATGCTCGAACGCCACGCCATGACCGTGGACGACCTGGACATGTTCGTCGCCCACCAGGCCAACCTGCGCATCATCGAGGCAGTGGGCAAGAAGCTCGACCTGCCCGCGCACAAGGTCTTCGCCAACGTGCAGCGCTACGGCAACACCTCCGCCGCCAGCGTGGGCATCGCCCTGGCCGAGGGCTGCGCCGACGGCACCTTCGCCCCGGGGGGGCGCGTGCTGCTGACCACCTTCGGCGCCGGGTTCACCTGGGGCGCGGTGTTGCTCCAATTTTAGGCTGCGCCCGCAACCATGTTTTCAACACATTGGAATAAATAAAAAATCAGACCGGGACAGCCTGTTGCCCCCGCCGTTGATTTAGGCTACAAACACGGCTTCGAGGCGAACCGGACAACCCCTCGCGCCCCGGGCGCGGCCAGACGCGGGCCCCGGCCCGGAAGCACCACACCATCATGAGCGACCTCCCCAAGACAGCACTGGTTACCGGCGGATCCCGAGGCATCGGCAAGGCCTGCGCCCTGCGCCTGGCCGCCGACGGCTTCCAGGTCTACCTGACCTATGTGAGCCGCCCCGAAGAGGCCCAGGCCACCGTCGAGGCCATCGAGGCCGCCGGGGGCCGCGCCCGCGCCTTCCGCCTGGACCAGGGCGACCGCGCGGCCATCGCCGCCTTTTTCGCCGAGCACATCAAGGACAAGGTCCACCTGGCCGCGCTGGTCAACAACGCGGGCATGACCCGCGACGGGCTGCTCATCCGCATGAAGGACGAAGACTGGGACGCCGTGCTCGGGGTGAACCTCTCCGGGGCCTTCGCCTGTCTGCGCGAGGCCGCCAAGATCATGGGCCGCCAGCGCGCCGGGCGCATCGTCAACATGGCCTCCGTGGTCGGCCAGTCGGGCAACGCGGGCCAGGCCAACTATGTGGCCTCCAAGGCCGGGCTCATCGGCCTGACCAAGACCGCCGCCCTGGAGCTGGCCCCGCGCGGGGTCACCGTCAACGCCGTGGCCCCGGGCTTCATCGCCACGGACATGACCGCCGTGCTGCCCGAAAAAATCACCGAGGCGATGCTGGAGCGCATCCCCCTGCGGCGCCTGGGCACCCCCGAGGACATCGCCGGGGCCGTCTCCTTCCTCGTTTCCGACGCCGCCGCGTACGTCACGGGCCAGTGCCTGTCCGTCACGGGCGGCATGTACATGTAACGCCAACAAGCGGCGGGCCCGCCCGCCAACAAAGCAAATTGAAGACTGGAGGAACAATGTCCGTCGAAGCCAAAGTCAAAGAGATCATCGTGGACCAGCTGGGCGTTTCCGCCGACGAAGTGCACAACGACGCCTCCTTCGTCGAGGACCTGGGCGCCGACTCCCTGGACCTGACCGAGCTGATCATGGCCATGGAAGAGGAGTTCGGCATCGAGATCGACGACGACGAGGCCCAGAAGCTCGTCAAGGTGCAGGACGCCATCGACTACATCGCCAACAACAAATAGGGCCACGCCCTGCCGCTGCCCTTCGCGGAGCGTCTTGTGGCCCTGCGGGGCCACGAGACGCTTCCGTTTTCTCCGTCAACCCCACCCCGGTGAGCCCGCCCCCAGGGGCTCAAGCGAGGCTGTATGCACAGGAAAAGGGTCGTCGTTACCGGCCTTTCCGCCATAACCCCCATCGGTAACGACCTGGAAACGAGCTGGACGAACCTGCTGGCCGGCACCAGCGGGGTGGCCCCCATCACGCGCTTTGACGCCGCCGATTTCGCCACCACCATCGCCGCCGAGGTCAAGGGCTGGGACGCCACCGCGCACATTCCCATGAAGCAGGCGCGGCGCATGGAAATCTTCACCCAGTACGCCGTGGCCTGTGCCCAGGCCCTGCTGGCCCACGCGGGCCTGGAGCTGGACGGCGAGACCGCCGCGCGCACGGGAACCATCCTCGGCTGCGGCCTGGGCGGGCTGGAGACCATCGAGAACCAGCACGCCAAGTACATGGAAGGCGGGGCCCGGCGCGTGTCGCCCTTCTTCATCCCCATCGTCATCGGCAACATGGCCCCGGGCCAGGTGGCCATCTTCACCGGCGCCAAGGGCCCGAACCTGGCCATCACCTCGGCCTGCGCCTCGGGCACCCACGGCATCGGCTACGCCTTCACCGAAATCGCCATGGGCCGCGCCGACGCCATGATCACCGGCGGGGTGGAGTCGACCATCAGCCCCCTGGCCGTGGGCGGCTTCTGCGCCATGAAGGCCATGAGCACCCGCAACGACGAGCCCGCCCGCGCCTCGCGCCCCTTCGACAAGGACCGCGACGGCTTCGTCATGGGCGAAGGCTGCGGCATGCTGCTGCTCGAGGAGCTGGAGCACGCCCGCCGACGCTCGGCCACCATCTACGGCGAGGTCGTGGGCTTCGGCGCCTCGGCCGACGCCTTCCACATGACCGCCCCGCCCGAGGACGGCGCGGGCATGGCCCTGGCCATGTCCGCCGCCCTGCGCGAGGCCGGGGTGGCCCCCGCCGAGGTGGACTGCATCAACGCCCACGCCACCAGCACCTACCTGAACGACCTGTGCGAGACGCGGGCCATCAAGTCCGTCTTCGGCGCCCACGCCAAGCGCGTGTCCGTCACCGCCAACAAGTCCATGATCGGCCACCTGCTCGGGGCCGCCGGCGGCGTGGAGGGCGTGTTCTCGGTGCTCAGCCTGTACCACGGCGCCATCCCCGGCACCGTGAACCTGGACAACCCCGGCGACGAATGCGACCTGGACTACACCGCCCAGGGCACCGTGCGCCGCCGCGTCGACTATGTGCTGTCCAACTCCTTCGGTTTCGGCGGCACCAACGGCTCCGTGCTGTTCAAGCGTTTCGAGGACTAGCAAGACCGCCACGGGCCCCGCGCGGGGCCCGCGCAACAGAGCACCAGGAAGGATACCGCGATGGAAGAACTGTTCCTGCAAGACCGCGAGGTCGCCAAGGCCGTCACCCAGGAGATCGACCGCCAGATCCACAACGTGGAGCTCATCGCCTCGGAGAACTTCACCTCCCCGGCGGTGCGCCAGTGCATGGGCAGCGTGCTGACCCACAAGTACGCCGAAGGTTACTCCGGCAAGCGCTACTACGGCGGCTGCGAGTATGTGGACATCGTCGAGGACCTGGCCTGCGACCGCGCCAAGGCCCTGTTCGGCTGCGCCTACGCCAACGTGCAGCCGCACTCCGGGTCCCAGGCCAACATGGCCGCCTATTTCGCGGCCTGCGAGCCCGGTGACACCGTCCTGGCCATGGACCTGTGCCACGGCGGCCACCTGACCCACGGCAGCCCGGTGAACTTCTCGGGCAAGCTCTACGACATCAAGGCCTACGGCGTGGACCGCCAGTCCGGGCTCATCGACTACGACGCCCTGGAAAAGACGGCCAAGCAGTGCCGCCCCAAGATGATCATCGCCGGGGCCACCGTGTACCCGCGCATCATCGACTTCGCCCGCTTCCGGGCCATCGCCGACGAGGTGGGCGCCACGCTGATGGTCGACATGGCCCACATCGCCGGGCTCATCGCCGCCGGAGTCCACCCGACCCCCGTCGGCCACGCCCACATCGTGACCACCACCACGCACAAGACCCTGCGCGGCCCGCGCGGCGGCATGATCCTGGCCGACGACCCCGACCTGGGCAAGCGCCTGAACTCGCAGATCTTCCCCGGCATGCAGGGCGGCCCGCTCATGCACGTCATCGCCGCCAAGGCCGTGGCCTTCGGCGAGGCCCTGCGCCCCGAGTTCAAGACCTACCAGGTCCAGGTGGTGGCCAACTGCCGGGCCCTGGCCAAGCCGCTGCTGGCCGCCGGGTTCGACCTGGTTTCCGGCGGAACGGACAACCACCTCATCCTGGTGGACCTGACCGCCAAGGACATCACCGGCAAGGACGCCCAGATCGCCCTGGACAAGGCGGGCATCACGGCCAACAAGAACACCGTGCCCTTCGACACCCGCTCGCCCTTCGTGACCTCGGGCATCCGCCTGGGCTCGGCGGCCATGACCACCCGCGGCTTCAAGGAGGCCGACATGGAGCAGGTGGGCCAGTGGATCGTCGACGCCCTGGCCGACGTGAACGACGAGGCGCGCCTGGCCGACATCCGCGCCAAGGTCCGCGACTACACGAGCAACTTCCCGCTCTTCGCCTGGTAGGCCGCCCGGGCCGGTCCGCCGGGGCGGCGCATGCCGCCCCGGCCCGGGCCGCCCCGGCCGCGAATTGACATCACGCCCGGCCCCCGGGCCCGGAGGTGGAGGCACATGAACACGCGAATGTCCTGGCCCGACTATTTCATGGGCATCACCTACCTGGTGGCCGAACGCTCCACCTGCACCCGGCGCAAGGTCGGCGCCGTGGCCGTGCGCGACAAGCGCATCCTGGCCACGGGCTACAACGGCGCCCCCAGCGACACCCCCCACTGCCTGGACATCGGCTGCCTGCGCGAGGAGCTGGGCGTGCCCTCGGGCCAGCGCCACGAAATCTGCCGCGGCCTGCACGCCGAGCAGAACGTGATCATCCAGGCCGCCCTGCACGGCGTGAGCATCAAGGGCGCGGACCTCTACTGCACCACCCAGCCCTGCCTCATCTGCACCAAGATGCTCATCAACGCCCAGGTGGCGGCGGTCTATTTCACCGAGGCCTACCCCGACCCCCTGGCCGAGCGGATGATGGCCGAATCCGGCGTGACCTTCACGCGCATCGCCTATGACCGCCCCTAGCCACGAGGAATTCATGCGCCAGGCCGCGGCCCTGGCGGCCCGGGGCCGCGGCGCCACGGCGCCCAACCCCTGCGTGGGCGCGCTGCTCGTGCGCGGGGGCGAGGTGCTGGCGCGCGGCTGGCACCGGCGCTGCGGCGGGCCCCACGCCGAGCCCGAATGCCTGGCCGACGCCCGCTCCAGGGGCGTGGACCCCGCGGGCTGCACCCTGTATGTGACCCTGGAACCCTGCAACCACCAGGGCCGGACCCCGCCCTGCACCCGGGCCATCCTGGAGGCCGGGATCCGCGAGGTGGTGGCCGGCATGGCCGACCCCAACCCCGTGGCCGGGGGCGGGGCCGAGTTCCTGCGCGCCAACGGCGTGGCCGTGCGCATGGGGGTGGAGCAGGCCCTGTGCCGCGACCTGGTGGCGGACTTCCTGGTCTGGCAGCGCACGGACCGGCCCTACGTCTACCTCAAGCTGGCCAGCACCCTGGACGGGCGCATCGCCACGCGCACGGGCCATTCGCGCTGGATCAGCGGGCCCGAGTCGCGCGCGGCGGTCCATGCCCTGCGCGCGCGCTGCCAGGCGGTCATCGTCGGCGGGGGCACCCTGCGCGCCGACGACCCCCGACTCACCGTGCGCCTGCCCGGCGACGTGCCCGCCCCCGGGCCCCAGCCCCTGGCCGTTGTGGTCACCAGCGCCCTGCCCGGGCCGGACGATTTCGCCCTGACCCGCGAGCGCCCGCAGGAAACCATTTTCTGGACCGGCGAGGCCCAGGCGGCCACGGGGCAGGCCGAAGCCCTGCGCGCGCGCGGCTGCCGCGTGTGGGCCCTGCCGCCCGCCCCGGGCCCCCGCCAGGGGCTGGACCTGGGCCGGGGCCTGGCCCGGCTGCGCGAGCAGTGCGCGGCGTGGTATGTGCTGTGCGAGGGGGGCGGGTCTTTGGCCTTGAGTTTCCTGCACGCGGGGCTTATGGACGAGTTCCGGCTCTTCGTGGCCCCCAAGATACTGGCCGACGGCCAGGCCCGGCCGCTGATGGACGGCCTGGCCCCCCAGGTCATGGACCAGGCCCTGGCCATGCGCTGGAGCGCGGCCCGGCCCAGCGGCGAGGACGTCTTGCTCATCTACCGCCCCCGGGAGGACGGCTAGCCATGTTCACAGGACTGGTGGAGTGCACCGGCGCCGTGGTCGGCCTGGAGCCGCGCGGCGCGCAGACGCGCCTGCGCGTGAGCCCGGCGTCCATGCGCGATTTCGTGGCCGGCGAGAGCATCGCCGTCAACGGCGCCTGCCTGACGGTGGAAACCTTCGGGCCGGACTGGTTCGCGGCCTACGCCTCGGCCGAGACCCTGCGCGTGACCAGCCTGGGCGCACTGCGCACCGGGGCCCGGGTCAACCTGGAGCGCGCCCTGGCCCTGGGCGGGCGCCTGGGCGGGCACCTGGTTTCGGGGCATGTGGACTGCCTGGCCGAGGTGGCCGCCGTGCGCCCGGCGGGCGAGTCGCGCATCTACCGCCTCGCCTTTCCCGCCGCCTTCGGCCCGCAGGTCATCGCCAAGGGCTCCGTGGCCCTGGACGGCGTGAGCCTGACCGTCAACGCCTGCGGCGACGACTGGCTGGAGGTCAACGTCATCCCCGAGACGCAGCGGGTGACGACCATCGCCTCCTGGGCCCCCGGCCGGGCCGTGAACATGGAGACGGACTTGATCGGCAAGTATGTGCAGCGTATGCTCGGCCCCTGGGCCGCGCGCGCCGGGGCCCGCGGCGAGTCCGCCCCCGGGCCGGGCCCCATCACCGAGGACTTCCTGCGCAGGCACGGATTCTGATACGACCACACCGGGGCGGCGCGAGCGCCCCGCCGCAAGAGGACGCCACATGCCCATTGTTTCGGCTGAAGAAGCCATCGAGGAAATCCGCAAGGGACGGATGATCATCCTGGTCGACGACGAGGACCGCGAAAACGAGGGCGACCTGACCATCGCCGCCGAATTCGCGACGCCCGAGGCCATCAATTTCATGGCCACCCACGGGCGCGGGCTCATCTGCCTGTCCATGGCCCCGCAGCTGGTGGAACGCCTGCAACTGCCCATGATGACCACCAAGAACGAGTCGGGCTACGGCACGCCGTTCACCGTGTCCATCGAGGCCCGCCGGGGCGTGACCACCGGCATCTCGGCCTACGACCGC
>NZ_JALNWM010000095.1 GCF_023230885.1 Desulfocurvus sp.
AAACCGGAAAAGCATATCCGGCTCATGGGGAAGTGTACGCTGGCCCCGGCCCGGGCCAGCATGGGGCCGCCCAGGCCCCCGATCTCCAGCGCAGGGCGCTGGCGCAGCAGCTCGGCGGCCAGCGCGCCCGCGCACATGTCGCCGGATGCCTCGCTACAATTTATCCATATCTTGCGGATCACTGCTCGCTCCAGGCGGTTGGGGACAGGCGCAGCCGACGCCGGACGGCCCCCTCCCGGGGGCCGCGGCCAGGCGGCGCCCCCCGGCCAGGGCCGGGGGGCGCCGTTGGACGGCGGCCGGGCGGAGGGGGCGCACGGCCAACCTGGCTCCCTCAAGTTCAATGCCCGGGGGAGAGGGCGACGCCGCGGGCGCCAAACCTGGGGGAGGTTTCGGGGGCGAGAAGCTGGCAGACCACTCCGCCGATCACCAGCGTGGCGATGCAGCAGGCCAGGGTGACCGAGACGCCGTACTGCTCGGTGACCACGGGCAGCATCCAGGTGCCCATGCCCGCCCCGATGCGGCTGGCGGCGATGGTCAGGCCGACGCCGGAGCCGCGCAGCTCGGTGGGGAACAGCTCGGGCGGATACAACCACTCGGCGACGATGGAGATGGCCAAAACGGTGGAGAACGCGCCCAGCAGGACGAAGGCCGCGCTGGCGGGCATGCCGCGCCACAGGGTCATGACGGTCAGGATCGCCGCGGCGCCGTAGAAGGTCCAGATCAGGAACCCGCGACGGGAAACCCTGGGCGCGACGATGATGCCGATGAACACGCCGATCATGGTAAAGGCGTTGTACATCATGCCCGAGGCGTGGGGGTTTTCGATGTTCAGGCCCTTGACCACCACGGGGAGGAAGATGCTGATGGCGAAGAACGGCAGCACCTGGCAGAGGAAGAAAACGCACGACGTGAGCGTGTTGCGCCACAGCTGGGGGCTGAACAGCATGAAGAACGACGCCGAAACGCTTTTCTCAACCTGGTCAGGCAGGGCGTAGTTCGCCCCCAGGTACCTGTGGACCAGCTCCAGGGCCGCGGTCCGGCCCCGCTTGGCCAGCATCCACTGCGGGGACTCGGGGGAACCCACGCGCACGGCCAGGGTGACCAGGGCGAGCAGCGCGGAGGAACAGATGATCCAGCGCCAGCCGTTCTCGCCCATGTCCCCCAGGGTGGCGATCAGCAGGCCCGCGAAGTAGGAAATGATGTAGCCGAAGGTCCAGGCGGCCATGAGCCAGCTCATCATCTTGGTCCGGATGCGTTCCGGGGTCCATTCGCTGAGCAGCGCCACGCCGACGGTATAGTCCGCGCCGACGCACATGCCGAGCAGGAACCTGGCGGCCACCAGGTGCGCGGGGTCCGAAAGGAAGAACTGCCCCACGGACAGGACCAGGCTGAAGAGGGCCACGAAGGTGTACGCGGTCTTCCGCCCGATGCGGTCGATGACGATCCCGGCGAACAGGCTGCCCAGCAGGATGCCGAAAAGCGCCCCGGCCCCGATGAGCCCCATCCAGAAGCCGTCCAGCCCCAGGGGCTGCACGGCGTAGGACAGGGCGATGCCGACAATGCCCAGGATGTAGCCGTCGCAGATCTGCCCCATGAAGGTGCCGACCGCTATTTTCTTGTGTACGGAAGAATAGGGGGCGTTCGCGAAGCTGATCCCCTTATGCTCGTTGGATCCCATTGCCTACCTCCACCTGCACTGAGTGTTGAGTGAACATCACCGCCTCGCACACCGCGGCGCACCTATTCCTTGTAGGCGGTCGCATCCATTTCCAGCAGGCAGCCGTGGACGATCTCGCCGGCCCCCAGGCACAGCCGCGCCGGGCGGTGGTTGCCCATGAACTCGGCGTAGACCTCGTTGAAGCCCTCGAAATCGTCCATGCTGGCCAAAAAGACCGTGGTTTTCGCGATATCGGAGATATCCAGCCCGGCGGCATCGAGAACCAGCTTCAGGTTGTACAGGGTCTGGAAGGTCTGTTCCTTGATGGTCGAGCCCACGACCTTGCCGGTTAGCGGGTGGAAGGGCACCTGGCCGCAGATGTAGTAGGTGTTTCCGGCCTTCACGCAATGGCTGTAAGGGCCTACGACTTCAGCGCTTTCCGGGGAATTGATGTATTCCATGTCGGTCTCCGTCGGCCGAGTGCTCCCGGGGGGGGCGCGATGCGGGAATCGCGCCCCCCTGCTCGGGAGCCGGGTTGGGGTTGGGCGAGGGGTTAGATTTCCTTCTTGGCGTTGAACTCTTCGTAGAAAAGACGCGCCTCGGCCCCCACGGTCAGGAACGGCTCCGGGGGCAGCCGCTTGGGGGTGGAGATCCGGCGCAGGAAGTCCAGATTGTCACTGGGGATGCCGCTGACCCATTCGGCGACGTAGTAGCCAAGCAGGCTCGTCTTGGCGACGCCGGCGCCCTCGCCGCAGGCCGAGGCGAAGACGCTGGGATGGTGTTGCAGCATCAGCGGGCGGTAGTTCATGGTCATGTTGATCATGCCGCCGTAGACGAACTCGAAGTTGACGTGGCGCAGCTCGGGAAAACGGTTCTCGTAGGCCCGGCGCAGCTTGGGGATGGCCCGCTGGATGCGCTGGTGCGAGGTGGTCAGGTGTGTGGCGAAGGAGAAACCGTTGCGCACGAAGATGCGGTTGTCCCTGGTGAAGCGCACGGTGGTCCCGGCGGGGTGACCGGCGGTGCAGCCCCAGGGCTTGACCCCCCGCATGTGCTGCATTTCCTCTTCCGTGAACCGGCGGGTGAACGCGCCGTAGGACAGCACCGGGCAGAAGACCTTCGAGCCGATACCGAACTGCGGGATGAAGGGCCCGGCCGTGACGATGACGGCCTTGCACTTCGCCCGCTTGCCGTTGCGCAGGATGACGCTGGTCGGGCTGCCCTCGTCGATACGCATGACCGGGCACTCCTCGAAGACCTCCACGTTCTCGGGCATCACGGAGAACAGCCCGCGCAGCACGTCGGCGGGGTTTATGAGCACGGTGCCGGAGGTGTAGAGGGCCTTCTTGTAGTACCGGGTGCCGGTGCGGCGGTAGAGCTCCTCGCCCTCCACGACCTCATACGAGCAGTTCATGCGCTTGAGTTCGTCGATCTCGTGATCGATCAGCTTGAAGCTCTTGGTCTCGGCGCAGCAGAGGTACTTGCCGCAGTGGTCCCAGTCCACGTCCTCGATGCCCTTGGCCTTGATGGTGTCCTCCATCCACTTGATGATGAAGGTGTTCAGCTCGAAGTACTTCTTGTTCTCCTCGAAGCTGGACGCGCCCTGGTCGCCGAAATCGTGCGGAACGTCGATGATGAAACCGGCGTTCTTGCCGCTGTCGTTGTCGCCGATCCTGATGGCCTCGAAGACCGCGATCCTGGCGTCGGGGTGCAGCTCGGCCAGGCGGCGGGCCGCCGCCTGGCCGCCGTACCCCGCGCCCACGACGATATAGTCGTAGGCATCCCTGATCTCGGAGCCAGGCAGGAATGCATGGTTCTTGTACGCGGACAGTTCCAGCCAGCTCTGGCCGGTGGTCGTGGGGAACAGCTTCACTTCACGCATGGCATGACCCTCTTGTTGAGAATTGGGAGTATGTGATCCTCACCCGTGCAGGATGATGCGGGCGTCGGCGATGGCCAGCCCCTTTTCCCAGGCAAAGACCGGATTCAGGTCGACCTCGGCGATTTCGCGCAGTTCATCCACCAGGTGCGAGACGACGCACGCGGCTTCCGCCAGGGCCTCGAGGTCGCAGGGCTTGCTGCCCCGGGCGCCCTGGAGCATGCCCAGGCCCTTGATTTCGCGAATCATGGCGCGGCAGGAGGGCATATTCACCGGGGCGACCCGGAAGGCCACGTCCTTGAGGATTTCCACGAAGATGCCGCCCAGGCCGAACATGACCGTGGGGCCGAAGGTGTTGTCGTGGCTCGCGCCGACGATGCACTCGACGCCGCCGGGGAGCATGGCGGTCAGCATGACGCCGAGGATGTCGGCGTCGGACTTGTAGCGCTGCCCGTTTTTCACCAGCTGCGCGTAAGCCTCGCGGGCCTTGGCCTCGGAGTCGATGTTCAGCGCCACGCCGCCCGCGTCGGTCTTGTGCAGGATGTCGGGGGACACGATCTTCATGACCGCCCTGCCGCCGATCTTCCGGTAGAAGGCGGCCGCCTCGTCCTCGCTGGTGGCCAGGTAGTCCTCGGACACGTCGAGGCCGTAGCAACGCAGGATGGCGCGGGCCTCGGTCTCCACCAGGTTCGCGCGCCCCGCCGCCCTGGCGGCGCCGATGATGGCCCGGGCCTTTTCCTTGCGGTCGGCGGGCATGTCGGGGAGCTCCCCGCCCGCCTCCTCCAGCAGGGCTTTCCTGAGCTCGGCGTAGCGGGCGAGGGCGCCCATGGTCCTGACGGCGGCGTCCACCCCGCCGAAGACCGGAACGCCGTGCCCGCTGATGTACTCGAGGCACTGGGGGCGCTGAGGCGCGTAGATGGAGTGCATGACCACCGGCTTGTCGGAGGCGGCGATCCGCTCGGTCATGCTCCTGGCGACATCCATCTCCAGGGCCCTGAACTCCTCGGAAAGGTCGGCGTAGCCGCCGTAGAGGCCCACGATGACGATGCCGTCCACGTCGGGGTCCTGCAACAGGACCTCCAGACAGCGGTCGAACACCCACATGTCGGCCTCGGGCGTCCCGGCCAGGTCCACGGGGTTCTTGATGGGGCAGTGGGGCAGCAGGATCTCGCGCAGCCGGGCCTGGGTGGCGTCGGACAGCACCGGGGCCTCCAGGCCGAACTGCTCGGCGAAGTCCGTGGCCATGACGCCGTGGCCGCCGCCGTCGGTGAGGATGGCGATGCGCCTGCCCCGGGCGGGCTTGCACTTGGAGAACGCCTCGGCGGCGTCCAGGAGCTGGCCGGGGCTGTCCACGCGGATGATACCGGCCTGTCGCAGGGCCGCGTCGAAGACCTTCTCGCTGCCCGCCAGGGAGCCGGTGTGGGACGCCGCCGCGCGGGCGCCTGCTGCGCTGCGGCCGATCTTGATGGCCGCGATGGGCACCCTGGTAGCCGCCCGCCGGGCGGCCGCGATGAACTTGCGGCCGTCCTCCTCGCTCTCCACACGCAGGCCCTCCATGTACAGGAGCAGCACCTTCGTGGCCTCGTCGGTCTCGATGTACTCGACGAAATCGTGGAAGCGCACGTCCATCTGGTTGCCGATGGTCGCCCAGCAGCTGTAGCCGAGGTTCCGGGCCCTGGCGTTGAAGTTGATGTCGATACCGAAGTTTCCGCTTTGCAGCACAAGACTCATGGGTCCGGGGGCCAGGTCGATGATGCTGGCGTTCATGCTCCTGGCCGCGCTGTATGTGCCCATGCAGTTGGGGCCCTGCACCCGCATGTTGCCCTTGCGGGCGATCTCCAGCATCTGGCGCTCGAGCTCCTTGCCCTGCGGCCCGACCTCGCCGAAGCCCGTGGAGACGACGATGGCGCATTTGACGCCCTTCTCCACGCACTGCTCCATGACGGGCAGGATGAACTTGGGGGCGATGGCGATGATGGCCAAGTCCACCTCGCCGGGGACGGCGAGGATGTCGGGGTAGGTGGGCAGGCCGAAAATCTCGCCGCCGGAGCGGGAGACGAAATAGATGTCACCCTCGAACTTGTTCTCGACGAGGCTCTTGGCCGTCCAGTAGCCATACTTCTTCGAGTTCGAGGAGGCGCCGATCAGGGCGACGCTGCTGGGTTTGAACAGGGGAACCAGATCGCTCATGGGGAAACTCCTTGCCGGTCCGCCCCCGGCCCGGGCCGGGGGCGGCGGACTGCTCAATTCGTTGCGACGACGCCGATGGCCACGTCGGGGCAGACGATGCCGCAGATGTCGCACAGGACGCATTTGTCGGGCTGGGCCTGGACGACGTAGTTGTATCCCTGGGCGTTGATGGCCGTGCCGATGGCCAGGACGCCCTTGGGGCAGTTGTCCACACACACCCCGCAGGCCTTGCAGCGGCGGGTGTCGATGACATGGTGCTTGTCGGCCATTAGTTGCCCTCCTTTTCCATCGCGGCGAAGCCCGCGCGCAGCGCGTTGACGTTCAACTCCACCAGCTGGGGCTTCTTGGCCCCGAGGCTTTCCCTGACGACCTCCTCGGCCACCTCCAGCCGCAGCAGGCCGGTGCCCGCAAGGACGGCGCCGAGCATGACCATGTTGGCGCAGCGCACGGTGCCCAGCTCCACCGCCATGTCGGAAACGGGCAGCAGCACCTGGCGGAAGCCCCGGGCATCCCTGGGGGCCTCGACCATGGAGCTGTTGGTGAACAGCGAGCCCCCGGGCACAACGCCCTCGAAACAGTTGGCGTAGGTGGACGAACTGAGGGCCACGGCGATATCCGCGTCGTTCTCCACGATGGGGCTGCCGATGGGCTGGTCGGAAACGATGACATACGCCGTGGAGTCGCCGCCGCGCTGCTCGATGCCGTAGGTCTGGGTCATGACGACCTTCAGGCCCTCCTTGATCGCACCGAGGCAGATCATCTTCGCCATCAGCGCGGAACCCTGGCCGCCCGAGCCGGAAATCGTACATTTATGCAACATCGACCTGCTCCGTTTCGTCCCTGAAGACCTGGGGCTTGAAGTAGTCCGTCATCTCGTTGGCGCAGCGCGCGTAGGAGTCCCTGACCCGCATCTTGAGCCCGGTGGGACAGGGCACGACCACCTCCACGAAGGAGTAGCCAAGGCCCCGGACCTGGCATTCGAACGCCTTGCGGATGCTCCGCTTGGCCTTGCGGATGGCCTTGGGCGTGGCCACGGACTCCCGGGCCAGAAACTTCACGCCCTCCATGGAGCGCATCATCTCCGGCACCAGCAGAGGGTAGCCCTGCAAGGCGGTGTCGCGGCCCTTGGCCGTGGTGGCCGTGACCTGGCCGACCAGGGTGGTGGGCGACATCTGCCCGCCGGTCATGCCGAAAACGGTGTTGTTGACCATGATGGTGGTGATGGGCATGCCCTTGTTGGCCGCGTGCAGCAGGTCGCCCAGGCCGATGGCGCAGGTGTCGCCGTCGCCGGCGTAGGTGAAGACGATGTTTTCCGGCATGGCCAGCTTGTAGCCCAGGGCGAAGGAGGGGGCGCGGCCGTGGGTGGCCTCGATGGCGTCGATGTCCATGTAGTGGTGCGAGAACCCGCCGCAGCCGATGCCCACGATGGCTATGGTCCGCTCCATGATGCCCAGTTCCTCTATGGCCTCGGCCACCAGCCGGGTCACCACGCCGTGGCCGCACCCGGGGCAGTAGCTGGTCAGCTTGTCCAGGTTCAGGGTCTTCCCGTATTTGGCGCTCAGGTTTTCCATCGTCTATTCCCCCAGGAGTCTGTCGGCTTCGGCAATCATGTCGGCCAGGGTGTACATGGGCAGATCGCCGCCGGTCTTGCCGAGGAAGTGGACGGGAATGCGCCCGTTGACGGCCAGCCTGACGTCGTCGACCATCTGCCCGAGGTTCATTTCGACCACCAGGATGTTCTGCACACAAGACCCAAGGGCCTCGAAGGCGCGGTCAGGGAAAGGCCACAGGGTGATGGGCCTGATGAACCCGACCTTTTTGCCGTCGGCGCGCATCCTGGAGACCAGGTCCCGGCACATCCGGCCGTGGATGCCGAAGGCCGCGACGACCAGTTCGGCGTCCTCGACCCCGTCCTGCTCCCACATCTGCTCCTTGTCCCTGATGACCTCGTACTTGGCGCGCAGGCGCTCGTTCATCTCGTAGCCGTCCTGGTGGGAGTAGCTTCCGGTGATGAGGGCGCGCTTGGCGTGGTCCTTGGTGCCGGTGAAGGCCCAGCCGGACGTGTCGAATTCGGCGGAGTAGTCGTTGTAGGCGGGCAGGGTGGTGGACTCTGTGGTCTGGGCGCTCACGCCGTCGATCACGAACACCACCGGAATCCGGTACCTGTAGGCCAGCCGGATGCCGTGGGGCACAAGATCCGCGATCTCCTGCCCGGAGGAGGGCGCGAGGACCACGGTGCGGTAGTCGCCATGCGCGCCGCCCCGGGTGACCACGAAGTAGTCGCTCTGGGCGCCGAGGATGTCGCCGTCGCCGGGACCGACCCGCATGGAGTCGACCACGATGCAGGGCAGGTACGCCGCGCACATGAAGCCGATAGCCTCGTGCATGAGCGTCAGGCCCGGCCCCGAGCTGGAGGTGGCCACGAGCTTCCCGGTGCAGGCGGCGCCAGCCAGGGCGCTGGACACTGCCAGCTCGCTCTCCATCTGCATCATCTGCCCGCCGTACCTGGGCAGGATGACCGCCATCCGTTTCATGACATCCGTCGCCGGAGTGATCGGGTAGGCGAAGTGGTACTTCACTCCGCACCGGGCCAGGCTCTCGGCGAAGGTTTCCGTGTTTTTCAAGAACAACGTTTCCTGGATCATGTGCACCTCAGACAAAGTAAGGGGATCGCCTTCCTGCTCCATCACCGTTCCGTATTCCGGTACGGCGTACCACTATGCTTCGAAAAAATATCGCCTTCCTCTCAGTGCGGCTTTGTGCCGCATTCCGGTATTGCATTCCGCAAAATCGACATTAGCCGAGGCCAACCACGTCGTCAACCCCTCCTGGCCACTTTTCCCCGCACTGCCCCCCAGCCCCCTCCGTCCAGGGCAAAACATGATTCTGCGCGCGCCAAGGCAGCCCCAACCCGCCAGAAACCAGCATGGAAAAATGAAAACCCCGTTGACATCGAGAGCTGCGACCTTTAATAGCTTACCACAAAACGGTACGTCGTACTAGAAAGAGAAACGCGGACGCGCTGCACTCAGGGACGAAACGGCTTGACCGCAGCCCTGCCCGCATGGCCAAAGCGCCCAGGCGCCGCGCCCATCATCACGGCGCCTGGGCACGACCTCAAAGGCACAGGAGGGACGACATGGCGGACGCCCACTCGGCGGAGGAACGCAACAGGCTGAACCCGTACACATTCTGGCCAGGCTTCTCCCTGCTTGCGGCGGGGATCGCCCTGGGCCTGACCTACCACGAAGGGCTGGCCGCCTTCCTCGACAAGGTCATGGCCTGGATCCATTTCAACTTCGGGTGGCTGGAAGTTTCCCTGGGCATCATCATCGTCATGTTCACCGTGGGCGTGGCCCTCTCCCCCATCGGAAACATCCGCCTGGGCGGCAAGGACGCCAAGCCGGAGTTCACCTTCTGGCAGTGGTTCGCCCTCTCCCTGTGCGGCTGCATCGGCATCGGGATCCTGTTCTGGGCCATGGGCGAACCCATCTACCACATGATGCAGCCGCCCCTTAGCCTGCACATCGAACCCGGCTCCAAAGACGCCGGGATATTCGCCATCGCGCAGACGACGCTGCACTGGACCATCGCCCAGTACTGCTTCTACACCGTCTGCGCGGTGGCCATCGCCCTGGCCGGATACAACCGCAAGCACCCGCTGTCCGTCGCCGCCGGGATGTACGCACTGTTCCCGGAGAGGCTCCGCCCCGTGATCATTCCCGCCGTGCACGCCATCTGCCTCTTCTCCCTGTGTTGCGCCATCGCCACCAGCATGGGGGCCGGGCTCATGCAGATCGGAAGCGGAACCGGAAGGATATTCGACTACACCCCGGGCCCGGCCACCTGGGCCGCGGCCGCCGCGATCATCATCCCCATCTATGTCCTGTCCTCGTCCTCCGGCCTGAAAAAAGGCATGCGCATCCTGTCCACGGGAACCACCAAGGCATTCTTCTTTTTCATGGCCCTCATCCTCTTCGCCGGACCGACCCTGTTCATCCTGGGCATCGGCGTGGAGTCCTTCGGCTATTTCGCCGACAACTTCTTCCGCAACAGCACCCTGCTCAACACCATGCAGACCAGCGACCTGTGGCCCATTCGCTGGCTTGTGCCCTACATGGAAATCTTCTTCATCTTCGCGCCGCTGCTCGGTCATTTCCTGGCCCGCATGGGCAAGGGCCGGACCGTGCGCCAGTTCATCCTGGTCAACGTCATCCCCCCGACCATCTTCTGCCATTTCTGGATAGCCACCTTCGGTGGCACCGCCGTGTTCTTCCAATGGAGCGGCGCCGTGGATGTCTGGGGCGGAATACGCGAATTCGGAATGGAATCAATGGTCTACCTGCTGCTCGAACAGTTTCCGTACAGCAAGATTCTGATGGGGCTGTTCGTCGTGACCATCATTTTCTCCTTTGCCACCATGACGGACTCCCTGGTCGCCACCCTGGCGATCATCTCCACCAGGGGCGTCCGGGTCGGCGAGGAGCCGCCCCGGCGGCTCAAGATTCTCTGGGGTGTCGTCATCGGGCTCATCGCCTACGTCCTGTGCATCTGCGGCGGCATCGAGCCCGTCCGCGGGCTCATATCCCTGGCCGGTTTCCCCATGATGCTCTTCACCTTCGCCATGTGCGTGGCCCTCGTAAAGGATGGTATATATTTATTGACAAAACCGGACTGGCTGGACAACGACCACCCGAAAGGCTAATCTTTCGCTGCCCTTCAGCCCCGGGTGGAGGGCAGCGTCATTTTCTTCCTGCTCCCATTGTGAAGAAAAGCATACAAACGGGAAGTACATGCCTCCGAATGACAACTATTATATGATGCGCTCCCTGGAGAAAGCCCTCTTCATCATCGAAACGATGGCTACAAAGAGAGAGTGGACGCTAAAAGACCTCAGCGCTACATGCTCGATACCAAAAGGAACGCTCCAACGCATCCTGCGGACCCTGGAGGAGCTGGGCTATGTGCGGCAGCTCGAACGGGGTGGCGCCTATGCGTTGACGCTCAAGTTCCACACGCTGGGCCGCCAGATCGTTTCGCACAACAACCTTGTCCCCCTGTTGCAACCCATACTGGGTTCCCTGCGTGACAAGGTAAATGAAACGGTAAACCTGAGCATTCTTTCGGACATGGACATGGTCGTCATTCACAAGATAACGTCCAGACATGCCCTCCAGATGGATTCCATAATCGGCACGTCGTTCCCTGCCTACATATCTGCCTCTGGAAAGGCTTTCCTCGCGTTCCTGCCAGAAGAAGACCTGCGCAATTTCATAAAAGATTTGCGCCGCAGTGACGCTGAAATAAATTCGGAGAAGATCAACCTGATTTACAAGGATCTCGAAGAAGTCCGCGAGCGCGGCGTGGGCATGGATTTCGAGGAGCTGTTCAAGGGAATACGCTGCATCGCCGCCCCCGTATTCGACAATGCAGGAGAGATCGCCGCAACCATCAGCTGCTCCGTGCCGACGGTGCGCCTGGACATGTCCCTGTCGCAGAAGCTTGTCCGTGAAATTCCCCTGGCGGCGGCCGAGGCATCCAAGCTGCTCGAGGCCCCCGCCCGCGCCTTCACCCTGGACATCGACGCCCTGGCACAGACCCTCGCCGTACCCTGATGTCGCGGCGCAAGACAGCGCCGGGGCCTATAAGCAGAAAACCTTTATTCCCGGAATGTTCTGCGCCAAGAATGAGCCGCACACCACGGGCGCGGCGCTGGGGTTCCGACGCCGTCCGGCCGCCCTGGGGGCGGTGCCGCGCCGAACGGAACCGCCCCCGGCGGGGAGCCGCGCGGCCCGATCGAACAGCCCGGCAACTCTTCCCGCCCGGCGGGGTGCCGTGCCCCCCCGGGCTTGACCATCCCGCCCCCAGTCCGGCCCAAGGCACCCATTGGCGGTAATTCTGAGGCCTCCCCCCGCACGCCTCCTCACGCAGCCCGGCCGCCCAGGGCCCTCCCCATTGGCGGCAGCCGCCTTTCCTGGCCTCCGCCACGGGGCAGACTCAGACGGCACGGCCCTTGGCCTGGAGTCGACGCAAGTCCCGACAGACAGGCCCCAGACCACAGGCCGCGCACCAGCCTTGTTCCCGCCGAAGGCCCCCGGCCAGCGCACAAGCCCCACCATCAGCCCCATCTTACCCCCCATCTTACCCCGAGAACATGGAGGACGGCAGCAAACGCTCCCCGCCGTCCCCGCCCGCCTCAACCCGGACCGCCGCACCCCAGGAGAGCGCCACCAGCCCTTGCACATGACGACGTTCCTCCTCGTTTCAATCCACCCTCCGCGAGGGGGCGACCGGTCCAGACCACGGGCGCGGAGCTGAGGTATGGGTTTCACTCCACGCCCCCGCGGGGGGGCGACTTGGGCACTGGACGCGGCCGGGCCGTGGAACCGGAACCGGCCGGGCCCGCGCCCGAGGGCGCTCGCGGGCCCGGCCGTCCGCCGCACCTAGGCCGGAGCGTAGAAGCAGCGCTTGGGCGAGCTGACCTTTCCGGCCTTTTTCAGCCCGTCGATGGCCTTG
>NZ_JALNWM010000096.1 GCF_023230885.1 Desulfocurvus sp.
GCATGACCACCAAGAATCGCAAAACGCAGATCATGCCCATGAACGATCTCGCCTACGAAGTGCTTGAACAGGCGCGGGCGGCAAGGATCAGCGACTACGTGTTCCCATCCTCAACGGGAGCGTACTTCCACTCGCTGGACAACACATGGAAGCGCATTCGCGCCAAGGCGGGCTTGCAAGACATCCGCATGCACGACGTGCGGCACACCTTCGCAACCAACGTCGTGGCCCACGGTGAAAGCCTCTACCATCTTCAAAGCCTTCTCGGGCACAAGACCGGGCAGATGACGCAACGCTACGCCCACCTGCGCGACGAAAAGCTCCGCAAGGCCGCCAACTCGTTCAACACCATCTTCGCGGACTACAAGACATGGAGCTTCAGGGACATCCTTGCACTCCCGGAAGAGGAGCGAAACGCGATCCTGCAACTCGCCATGGACGAGGGCATCGCCGAACCGGGGTACGGGGAAGAACCGACGGGCATCGACGACCAAGGGTAATGAAGCCGCCTCACCGGGCACAAGGGGGGGCAACGGCATAGTCGAAAAATCAACTGGTTATGATCTTTTCGATTAACGCCTCAAAGTGACGAACCAATTCCAATGGGGAGGGTAATGACCGTATTGCGGAAGGTTGACTTGCTTATCCCAATCCAACTCAAACTTTTCCACGCAAATGCTCTGAAAACAATACCGGGCCAATCGATACTCAATCTCCTCCTTCAACCACTGTTTTTGAAGAAGGCTGCTGTCTGTGAGCATGTATCCCAAGGGATTGAATTGGTAACGAAGAATATTAGCCCTTGTCGTATCTACGATTTCTTCCTGAGTGCGCCCTTCGTCAATCATCATGTCCACATGTTTCTGGAAGGCAAACGTACGCGACTCCATTGACGGGACATAGAGCATTATGACGCCATCATCCGCAGTGTTGCGGACGATATTTTCCATCATCACGTGAAAGTGATCATTGTTTTCTGGCATGACGGAACCGAGGGCAAGGACGAGACCGCACCGTTCTGGTAATGCGACATCCTCAATGCGTCCTTCCATAAGCACGACGTTTGCTTCCTGTTGTTCCATCGCCTTGTTGATCATATTCTTTGAGTTGTCGACTGCATAAACAACTCGGAAAGATCGCAGATGCCGGAATGAACGCCCCACGCCGCATCCGAGATCGGCGACAGCCGTGCCGTGTTGCGCAGGAAAAACCCGCAATGCTTCCGTGATTATGTTCTCAGTGGCGAAAATTGAACGGATTTGAGCATCGTAGTCAGTCAGGCTTGCCCAAAAAAATTCCGCATCTTCATACTCAACGATCGGGGGATCAGTCTCTGCCACCACCGCCTCCAGAACTGCCTCCCCCACCAGAACCAGCCCCACCACTCCCGTCGGAGCCTCCACTTCCCCCAGCCCCACCACCAGCATCACCAGAATCGGACCCGCCTTGCACACCACCGAGTTGCCCCATGGTGGGCTGCCCGGGTTGCCCTGCGCTGGACATAGAGGAAGAGATCGCGGCCTCAATGTTCGAGGCCGCCTGCCCCAGAGGCGTCGCATCCTGTGCTGCTAAAGGAATGGCTGGCAAGAGAACTGCCAACGCAGGCACCACGGCAAAGGAAAACATCGTCTTCTTCTTACC
Organism: Desulfocurvus sp.; assembly: GCF_023230885.1. Taxonomy (GTDB): domain Bacteria; phylum Desulfobacterota; class Desulfovibrionia; order Desulfovibrionales; family Desulfovibrionaceae; genus Desulfocurvus. Next base: position 1,642 of record NZ_JALNWM010000096.1, read on the forward strand.
CACGGCTATTGCACCTCCGCCTTCTTCACACCGTCGCCCAACCGCGCGAGTTCACTCTCAATAACCCCATACACCGCACCGATGCTCGGGCCGACTTGCTGCCAACGCTGCACGGCCTTGGCGGCATCTCCCGACTTGGCGTAGGCAAGCCCAAGGTACACGTAGACCCACGGGAAGGATTTCGCGGGATCAGGATCGCCAGCCTCAGAGCGGAACCGGATCATCCGCTCATACAATTCAACGCTCTTCGCGTAATCCCCAAGCCCGTAATAGGCCCTGGCCGTCCCCATCAAAAACGCTGCACGATCAGGGATGGAGGCCAGCAATTCCTCGCCAAGCTCCGCAGCCTGCCGCCAATGCTCCTTGGCTTCGTCCGCCTTGCTCCAGCGTTCCTTCTGCAAAGCCGCATCCACATGCCTGTTGAACCCACTCACGGGCAGACCCCAAGCGTGAGCTACGGCAGCGGCCCCAATCACCAATGACAGCCCAACTAGCAACACCTTGATCATTCGAAGCATCTGAACCGTCCCCCTCAAATATTGATGTATTGGATGATTTCTATGGCTCAATCACAACTTTTCGTCAACGCATCCAATTCCCCACTGGCAGCAACACGATTTCACGCCGCTAGGATCACAGGAATATCCTCCCGGACCTTCCCTTCGGGTTGATTTCAATGATGCCGCTCATGGCACCTAGAACGCATTGACCTTGCTGCCGTGATTGCCTATCCGACCCTGTGCAGTCGATGTCTCTCTCCCCCCTACCTTGTTAGAAGTACTGCATATCGGCACTTTCTCAATTATCTCAGCCCATCAAAGGAATTCGACATGGCAGGCTCCACCACGTCCTCTCCCTCCCACAGGCTCACGATCCAAGGTGGGAACATCATCGTTGCAGACCTCGGCACCCTTCGTGGCAAGAGAAACACAACGGGAACCTCTCCGAAGCCCAAGAGCAAGAGCAAAGGGTCCACGCCGACCACCATGCCGGAATTCTCTCCAAGGAGCCGCAACGCTTACATCAAGGCCCTCAACGGACTCAAGCGAGGCGCGATGCCGGAGGTGGTGGTCACCCTGACGTACACGGACAAGGTCAGCCCCAACCCGGAGGTCTGGAAATCCGACCTCGACCACCTGCGCAGGAGGCTCAACCACAACTTCCCCAAGTCGTGGTGGTTCTGGCGAATTGAACCGCACAAGGACACGGGAAGGCCGCACTACCACATCCTCGGCAACCTCATGGACGGCACCAGCCCCAGCGAGTTCTGGTCCTGGCTGGACCCGACGTGGTGCAGGATCATCAAGGTCGCGCGCAAGGACGCCCCCTACGTCACACTGGTGCAGCCCTTCGACGGCGACATGGACAAGATGACGCGCTACTTCTCCAAGGAGGAACCACAGCACGTCTACAAGGGATATATCGGCTCATGGGCACGTCTCACCAATCGCTGGGGCAAGATGCTCTCCAAGAACATCCCGGAGGCGGACAGGGATGTCTTTGAAGTCGGAGAGGACACGCACAGGGAGATCAAGGAACTGATCGTCGGAAGCATCCAGACCCAACTGAAGGCCATGGAGGATGATTTCGCCAAGATGGGACCGCTGTCCTCGCGGAAGAAGGCATACGTCCTTGAGGAGTCTATCAAGGCCAAGAAGCACTACCTGTGGCAGGTGCAGCGGAGCAACTTCTACTGGAGCGTGCTGGAGCGGGACCACATCGAACTGATGCACAAGATGCTGGAGGGCAAGCGCAAGGCTGGCACCTTGTAGGCCGCTGGACAGGACGAGGCGACGGGAAACCATCACCGCAGCGGCCCACCCCCTCCTGCAAAAACAACATGTCAGTCCCGCACCGGAATGACCGGGCACAATTTTCAAGGGGGCCATTTCCGGCAGGCAGTCACAGGGGGTGCATGGGGCACCACGCGCCCACCCCCCTTTTTCTTGCACCACTGGAAGGAACTGCCTATGATGCAAGAGTATTCGCCGTTTCTGCCCGCTCAGAAGTGCGCCTTTTCCGCCCCAAAACCCGCACAACCTGCCCCATGGATTCCAAACCGTTCTCAGTTGACCCATACGTGACCACTGGGCCACAACGCCCCACAACGAAGAACCCCAAGAACTGCGAAAGTCCTTGGGGTTCGGTGCTTTTTCTGGTGCGCCCGGCAGGAATCGAACCTGCGGCCTACAGCTTAGGAGGCTGTCGCTCTATCCGACTGAGCTACGAGCGCACGGACCGGCCGGAAAGCCGGAGGGGCAATATTCCTAGCCAAGGCCACGGAAAATTGCAACCGCTATTCCCCGGTCCCGGCGCCCGGCGCCCGGAGCCCGGGGGCCCGGCTTGGGCCCGGCCTCCTGGCGCGAAGCCCCCGTCCCGGGCGCCGCCCGGGGCGCGCGGCCTTCCGGGCGCCCCGCCTGCGGATTCATGTGCCAATATCGGCACAAGCTGTTTACACAAATCCCGGCGGCATTATACTTTGGCATTGCGGCGCGGCGGCGCGGCTGCGAGCCGCCCGGCATGCCCGCCGCGACCGACATGCCCCTATACGGAGGACCAGAATGCAGCTCAGGAAAACCAAAGCCCCCCTGCTGGCGGCGCTGCTCGTCGTGGCCTGGACCGTTCCGGCCCTGGCCTTCGGCAGCCTGCCCGAATTCACCGACCTCGCCAAGCGCACCGGCGACGCCGTGGTCAACATCAGCACCGAGAAGACCGTGGCCCAGTCGCAGCAGATGCGCGAGTTCTTCAAGTTCCACCAGCGCGGCACGCCGTTCGACGATTTCTTCGACCAGTTCGAGAAATTCTTCAACCAGACCCCCGGGCAGCAGCCGCGCAAGGAGCGCTCCCTGGGCTCGGGCTTCATCATCTCCCAGGACGGCTACATCGTCACCAACAACCACGTCATCCAGAACGCCGACCAGGTGCGCGTCAAGCTGCGCGGCAGCAAGGACTTCATCGACGCGACCATCGTCGGCCGCGACACGGAAACCGACCTCGCCCTGCTCAAGATCGACCCGCCCAACGGCGAACTGCCCACCCTGCCCTTCGGCGACTCCGACAAGGCCGAGGTCGGCCAGTGGGTCATCGCCATCGGCAACCCCTTCGGCCTGGACCACTCGGTCACGGCGGGCATCATCAGCGCCAAGGGCCGCATCATCGGCTCCGGCGCCTTCGACGACTTCATCCAGACCGACGCGTCCATCAACCCCGGCAACTCCGGCGGCCCGCTGCTGAACATGGACGGCGAGGTGGTGGGCATCAACACCGCCATCATCGCCTCGGGCCAGGGCATCGGCTTCGCCATCCCCAGCAACATGGCCCGGCGGATCATCGAGCAGCTCAAGACCGACCAGGCCGTGCACCGCGGCTGGCTGGGCATCACCTACCAGCCCGTGGACGAGCAGACCGCCAAGGCCCTGGGCCTGGGCGCCCCGCGCGGGGCGCTGGTCAACGAGGTCATCGCCGGGCAGCCTGCGGCCAAGGCCGGGCTCAAGCCGGGCGACGTGATCGTCCGGGTGGACAAGACCGAAATCGCCGAGGCCGCGGACCTGGTCCGGGCCGTGGCCTCCCTGCCCCCCGGGCAGACCATCTCCCTGGGCCTGTGGCGCGACGGCAAGGAGCGCAAGGTCAAGGTCACCCTGGGCGAACGCGGGGAGCAGATCCAGGCCCGGCGCGACGGCGACGCCCCCGGCACCCCCGGCGACACCAGGGCCCTGCTGGGCATGACGGTGCGCGCCGTGGCGCCCCAGGAGGCCGAGGCCCTGGGCCTGGAGCCCGGCAAGGGCCTGCTGGTCACCGAGGTGGACGACGGCTCCCCGGCCCAGGAAAGCGAAATCCGCCCCGGCGACGTGATCCTGCAGGCCAACCAAAAGGACGTGTCCTCCGCGGACGAACTGAACAGCATCTACGAGAAGGACGCCAGCGGCAAGGGCGCCCTGCTGCTGCTCATCCAGCGCCAGGGCCGCACGGTGTTCCGCACCATCGCCCTGCCCGGGAAATAGGGCTCCGACGCACGCATCGGGGGGCCGCGAGGCCCCCCGTTTTTTCGCCCGCCGCCCCTTGCCTCGGGGCACGATTTCGGCCACCCTGCGGCCCATGAGCGCCACCGACACCGTCACCCTGGCCACCGGCTGCAAGGTCAACCTGCACCTGCGCATCACCGCGCGGCGCGACGACGGCTACCACACCCTGGAGTCGCTGTTCGTTCCCCTGCCCGCGCCCGGCGACCGCCTGACCCTGGCCTTCGGACCCCAGGGCGGCCCATTCTCCCTGTCCGCCGCCGACCCGGCCCTGCAAGGCGACTCCAACACCGTGGCCCGGGCCTGGAGGGCCTTTGCCGCCGCCACGGGCTTCGCCCCGGCCCTGGCCGTGCGCCTGGACAAGGGCGTGCCCCTGGGGGCGGGCCTTGGCGGGGGCAGCGCCGACGCCGCCGCCGTGCTGCTCGCCCTCAACGAGCGCGCCGGGGCCCGGGCGCTGGACGGCGCGGCCCTGGCCCGCCTGGGGGCGGAGGTGGGCGCCGACGTGCCCTTCTTCCTGGGGCGCGGCCCGGCCTGGGCCGAGGGCATCGGCGACGAGCTGACGCCCGTGGACCTTGCCCTGGACGGATTCTCCCTGGTACTGTTGTGCCCGGCCGTGCATGTGGACACCGCCTGGGCCTACGCCGCCTGGGACGCCGCCCACGCCGCCCGGCCCGACGGCGCGGCGCGCCCGGCGGGCATCAGCGCGCATTACAGTTCCTTGACATGGGCCGGGGAGCGGTTTAAAAGCTGCCCTTGCTCTTTGCCCCCGCTGTACAACAGCTTCGAGGAAGTGGTCTTCCCCGCACACCCCATCCTGCGGAAATACAAGGAAGAACTACTCAGGTCCGGAGCCTGCGGAGCGGTGATGAGCGGAAGCGGAGCAAGCCTGCTCGGACTGTTCCGGGATGCCCCGCGGGCCGAGCGCTGCGCGCGCGGGCTCCAGAAGGCCGCCGTGAGCGCCTTCGTACACCATTTCTAGCGCTGGGGTGTCGCCAAGTTGGTAAGGCAACGGGTTTTGGTCCCGTCATCCGTGGGTTCAAGTCCTACCGCCCCAGCCATCTCATTTTCGAGGAAGTGCCAATGGCCATCGGCGAATTGAAGATCATGACCGGCTCCGCCAACCCCGGGTTGGCCAAGGAAATCTGCAACCACCTGGGCTGCGAGCTGACCCAGTGTCTGACCGACACATTCAGCGACGGCGAAATCCGGGTGGAGATCGGCTCCAACGTGCGCGGGGCCGACGTGTTCGTGGTCCAGCCCACCTGCGCGCCGGTGAACTTCCATCTCATGGAGATGTGCATCCTGCTCGACGCCCTCAAGCGCGCCAGCGTGGGTCGCGTCACCGCCGTCGTGCCCTACTACGGCTACGCCCGGCAGGACCGCAAGGTCGCCCCCCGCGCGCCCATCAGCGCCAAGCTCGTGGCCGACTTCCTCACCGTGGCCGGCATCGACCGCCTGGTCACCGTGGACCTGCATGCGGGCCAGATCCAGGGCTTCTTCAACCTGCCGGTGGACAATATCTACGCCGCCCCGGTGCTCCTTGAGCACCTGCGCAAGACCGACGACGACATCGTCATGGTCTCGCCCGACGCGGGCGGCGTGGAGCGCGCCCGAGCCTACGCCAAGCGCCTGGGCGCCAGCCTGGCCATCATCGACAAGCGCCGCGACGCGCCCAACCAGGCCCGGGCCATGAACGTCATCGGCGACGTGAAGGGCAAGACCGCCATCGTCCTGGACGACATGATCGACACCGCAGGGACCATCACCGCCGCCGCCGACGTGCTCATGGAGAACGGCGCCAAGGAAGTCATGGCCTGCGCCACCCACGCCGTGCTCTCCGGCCCGGCCACCGAGCGGTTGCAGAAGTCCCTCTACTCCCAGGTCATCGTCACCAACTCCATCCCGGTGGGCAACAAGGTCGAGCAGTGCCCCAAGCTGCGGGTGCTCTCCCTGTCCGGCCTGCTGGGCAAGGCCATCCACAACATCCACACGGAATCCTCCGTGAGCGTGCTTTTCGTCTAAACACTGTCGCACCGTCCCTCGGGCCGCACGGGCCCGGGCAAGAACGGGGCCAAGGAGAACCCAACCCATGTCCGACCAGATCTCCCTCACCGTCCAGAAACGCGAAGTGACCGGCAAAGGCGCCATGCGCGAGCTGCACCGCAAGGGCCTTGTCCCCGGCGTCTACTACGCCAAGGGCGAGAACGTGCTCATCCAGGTGGAGCCCCTGCCGCTGAACAAGGCCTACGCCAAGGCCGGCAACTCCCAGCTCGTGTACCTGAACATCGAGGGCGGCGAGACCCGCCCGGCTCTCATCAAGGAGCTGGTGCGCCACCCCTTCAAGACCGAAATCACCCATGTGGACTTCTTCGGCGTCGACCTGAAGAAGGCCGTGCGCGTGCGCGTGCCCGTGGAGACCGAAGGCAAGCCCAAGGGCACCGTCATGGGCGGCAAGCTCATCGTCTTCCGCGACGGCCTGGACGTGGAGTGCCTGCCCACCGACATCCCCGACAAGATCGTCCTGGACGTGTCGCCCCTGGACCTGGGCGACAACATCCACATCGCCGACATCGCCATGCCCAAGGGCGTGCAGGCGCTGTACGACGAGAACTTCGCCGTGGTCGGCCTGAGCGCGCCCACCGCCGAAGCCGAGGAAGGCGAAGCCGAGGCCGAATAGCGCCCCGCGACGCATACCGGAACACCGGGCCCCGGGGAGCTTCCCCGGGGCCCTTTCGTGCTGGGGGCCCGGGGCCCCTTGCGCGCCGTGCGCCCCTTCGGCTAGAGTCGGGCCTGCGCTCCGGCGGCCAGCCCCATCCCCCACCCACCCCGACCCGCAACCGCCATGAAGAACTATTCCGCCCTCGTCGCCGGGCTGGGCAACCCCGGCCCCGAGTACGAGCTGACGCGACACAATTTCGGCTTCCTGGCCATCGACGCCCTGGTGGAGGCCGCCGGAGGCCCGGGCAAGTGCCCGGCCCTGGAGCTGCGCGGCGACTGCCCGACCCGCGAGTGCCGCCCCGTGCGCAACGCGGCGCCCCTGCTGCTGGCCAAGCCTCAGACATACATGAACCTTTCAGGGCTGGCCGTGGGGCGTCTGGCCGCGCGCCTGGGCCTGGATCCCGGCGAGGTCATCGTGCTGCACGACGACCTGGACCTGCCCCTGGGGCGCATGAAGTTCAAGAAGGGCGGCAGCGACGCGGGGCACAACGGCATCAAGTCCGTCACCGAACACCTGGGCACGCCGAATTTCCTGCGCCTGCGCCTGGGCATCGGCCGCCCCGAGGGCCGGGGCGGCGCGCGCGACTATGTGCTCGAGCCCTTCACCCGCGAGGAGCTGGAGATCGTCGCCCTGGTGGCCCAGGCCGCGGCCAAGGGCCTGACCCTGTATCTGCGCCGGGGGTTCGCCCACGCCGTGCAGTACCTGAACGGCTTCGACGCCCGGCCCGGTGAAAAGCCCGATGAAACCTGGACTAATTCTTGAATCTGGTCTATCCTGTCTTTCTGTGTGTGTAATTTCCCAAGGTGTGTGATATCGTGCCGACCCATTTCGCCATCGACGACCTCGTGGTCTACCCCGCCCAGGGGGTAGGCAAGGTCGAGCGCATAGAAACGCAGGAAATCGGCGGCGTTCGCGCTGAATTCTACATCGTCCGCATTCTGTCCAACAATGTGACGCTGATGGTTCCCGTGCTCAACGCCCTCAACGTCGGGCTGCGGGCCGTATGCTCGCGCAAGAAGGCCCAGAGCATCCTCAAAAGCCTTGAAGACCGCGCTGGCTTCACCGGCTACTCGGGGCAGAACTGGAACCGCCGCTACCGCGAATACTCCGAGAAGCTCAAAAGCCAGGACCTGGCCGACGTGGCCTATGTCCTCAAGGAGCTGCTGCTCATCGGCAAGGACAAGGAACTGTCCTTTGGCGAGCACCGCCTGCTCGAACAGGCCATGGGCCTGCTGACCCTGGAGCTGGCCCACGCCCTGGGCCGCGACCAGGACTCCATACGCACCGAGGTTGAAGCGATTTTCGCCGACGTGATCCGAACCAGGGACGAACAGTAGAAAGCCCTTGCAAACGCCTTTTTCCTGCGGTAGTAGACGGCAACTGTTTGCATGATTTCCCGTGGGTCCGTTTCATAACAGCAACCCGCTTCGACAATACCCCTAAGCCTGCACATTCGCTCATTGCCGCGAAGTCGATAGAACGGCCACGGCCGTAGCACACTCGTGTTGCATCCACGGCGGATAGCACGTTTGCGGTTTTCGGTACCCGCACCAAATCCACGGCTCTTTCTTTTTGCGCTCCTGCTCCCCTGCGGCTCGCGGCCCTGGCTTGGTCCGTCCCGCGCCGGGGCGCGGCGTCGCATCCGATCAACCTCAGCCACCCGGGCACAGGACCGGGAACATCGCCTCCAGCGGAGAGACACATGAATCAAGCCGAACTCAAAATGAAGTCCATGGCCGAGCTGATGGAGCTGGCCCAGGAATTCAAGATCGAGAACCCCAGCAGCCTGCGCAAGCAGGAACTCATCTTCGCCATCCTCAAGGCCTGCGCCTCGCAAAACGGCAACATCTACGGCGAAGGGGTGCTGGAGATCCTGCCCGACGGGTTCGGCTTCCTGCGCTCCCCCATGTACAGCTACATGCCCGGGCCCGACGACATCTACGTCTCCCCCTCGCAGATCCGCCGCTTCGGGCTGCGCAAGGGCGACATGATCACCGGCCAGATCCGCCCGCCCAAGGAAGGCGAACGCTATTTCGCCCTGCTACGCGTCAGCGAGATCGGCATGGAAAAACCCGAGGCCACCAAGCGCCTGGTTCTCTTCGACAACCTCACCCCCATCTACCCCAACGAACGCTTCCGCCTGGAAAACGGCGAACAGAACTATTCCTCGCGCATCATCGACCTGCTGGTGCCCATCGGCAAAGGCCAACGCTGCCTGATCGTCGCCCCGCCCCGCACCGGCAAGACCATGCTCCTGCAAAACATCGCCAACTCCATCAATGCCAACCACCCCGACGCCTACCTCATCGTGCTGCTCATCGACGAGCGGCCCGAGGAGGTCACGGACATGGAGCGCACGGTCAAGGCCGAGGTGGTCTCCTCCACCTTCGACGAGCCGCCCGCGCGCCACGTCCAGGTGGCCGAGATGGTCTCCGAAAAGGCCAAGCGCCTGGTGGAACGCAAGAAGGACGTGGTCATCCTGCTCGACTCCATCACCCGCCTGGGCCGCGCCTACAACGCCGTGACGCCCTCCTCGGGCCGCGTGCTCTCCGGCGGCCTGGACGCCAACGCCCTGCAGCGCCCCAAGCGCTTCTTCGGCGCCGCGCGCAATATCGAGGAAGGCGGCAGCCTGTCCATCATCGCCACCGCCCTGGTGGACACCGGCTCGCGCATGGACGAGGTCATCTTCGAGGAGTTCAAGGGCACGGGCAACAGCGAAATCCAGCTCGACCGCCACCTGTCCGAGAAGCGCGTCTTCCCGGCCATCGACATCAACCGCTCGGGCACCCGCAAGGAGGAGCTGCTCCTGGAGCCCGACGTGCTGAACCGCGTCTGGATCCTGCGCAAGCTGCTCTCGCCCATGAACACCATCGACAGCATGGACTTCCTGCTCTCCAAGATGAAGGGCACCAAGAACAACAAAATCTTCCTGGACATGATGAACAAGTAGGGCGGCGCGGGCGGCGCCCCCGTGATTCGCCCCGGGCCCCGGGGCCGGCGGGAGCGGCGCTCCCGGCCGGGCCCTGGCCAGCGCCCGGCCCCCTGCCCTGCGGCAGGGATCAGGGGCACGCGGCCTCGCAGGGGGATGGAGTCGATCCTTCCTCCCCCTGGCCCCCGACGAAGACGGTGGGCACGCCGCCGAAGGAGGCGGCGCCGCCCTGCGGGCTTGGCCTTTTCATCCCTTCGGGGCGATGGGCTGCCGGGGTTTGGGGCCGACAGGGCCGACACTTGGCGCGTTGCGCACCCCTTCGGGACGAGAGGAACACCGGTCGGAAACGGCCGGTGTTCTCGTTTCCGGCAGCCTGTTCCCCGCCCACCGGCCCGGGCCGGGCGCCTGTGCGGAAAACAGGCGGGACTTCATCCCCCTTCCCGGATGACAGCTCCCGCCGCGGCCGCGGTGCCGGACGGGAAGCGCCCGGCACCGCGTTCGGAGGATCGTCCCGGCTGGACATTTTTTAATACTTGTTGGATAGTTGGACAGCGAACGGCGCACCTCGCCGCTTCGTTCTGGATTCACGCCCCTTTACCCCACGACATGTTTTCGACGAGGAGCGCAA
>NZ_JALNWM010000097.1 GCF_023230885.1 Desulfocurvus sp.
CGGGCGGTTTCGGGCCGCCGGGTGCGCACGGGCAGGACCCGTGCGACAAGGTCCGCGCATGTCCCAGCAGAACCCCCAAGGCGTTGCGGTCGCCAACCTGACCAAGTCCTTCGCGGAGCTGACCGTTCTCGACAACATCAGCTTCTCCATCGCCCGGGGCGAGCTGCTGGCCTTCGTCGGCCCCACGGGCTGCGGGAAGACCACGTTCCTCAACTGCCTGGCGGGGCTCACGCCTCCGACCTCGGGCAGCATCCTGATCGACGGCGTGCCCGCCGATCCCACGCGGCACAACCTGGCCTACGTCTTCCAGGAGCCCACGGCCCTGCCCTGGCTCACGGTGCGCGAGAACATCGCCTACGGCATGCGCATCAAGCGCCTGGGAGCCCGGGTCATCCGCGAGCGCCTGGACACGATCATGGCCCTGGTCGGCCTGGCCGACATGGGCGACCTGTATCCCAACCAGATATCGGCCAGCATGATGCAGCGGGTCGCCGTGGCCCGGGCCTTTGCCGTGGAGCCGGACCTGCTGCTCATGGACGAGCCCTACGGGCAGATGGACATCAAGCTGCGCTTCTATCTCGAGGACGAACTGGTGCGGCTGTGGGACACGCTGAAAAGCACGGTGCTTTTCGTGACCCACAACATCGAGGAGGCCGTGTACATCGCCGACAGGATCATCATCCTGACGCCCAAGCCCACCACCGTGCGCTCGGAGATTGTGGTGGACCTGCCGCGCCCGCGCGATGTCATGGCCCCGGAATTTTTGGCCATCCGCCGCGAGGTCACGGAGCTTATCCGCTGGTGGTGACCCACAGGGAGCCGGGCCGCCCGGCGCCGCCGCGCATGGCGGGGAGGATGAAGACATGAGAACCGCGCCGCCCCCGGGCCGCAACAGGATGCGTCTCAGGCTGCTTTCCGTCGGCAGCCTGCTCGCCTTCGTGCTGCTCTGGCAGCTCTGCGTCGCCCCCGAGGGCGTCAGCGACTGGCGCATCCCGCGCATCATGCTGAGCCCGCCTTCGGAGGTGGCCGCCCTGTTCGTGGACAAGCTGACCAACCCCAAGCCGGACGGCGAGACCCTGGTGGTGCATGCCTGGGTGAGCATGCAGGAGGCCTTTTTGGGCTACCTGCTCGCCCTGCTGGTGGGCATCCCCCTGGGGCTGGCCATGGGCTGGTTCAGGACCGTGCGCGGCCTCCTGCGGCCCATCTTCGAGATGATCCGGCCCATACCGCCGGTGGCCTGGATCCCGCTGACCGTGTTCTGGTTCGGCATCGGCCTGGGCGGCAAGGTCTTCATCATCTGGATGTCGGGCGTGGTGCCCTGCGTGATCAACGCCTACATCGGGGTCCGCATGGCCAACCCGACGTATATCAACATGTCGCGGACCTATGGCGCGACCGACTGGCAGGTGTTCACCCGGGCCTGCATCCCCTCGGCCCTGCCCATGGTTTTCGGGGCCCTGCAGATCGCCCTGGTCTACTGCTGGATCACCCTGGTGGCTGCGGAGCTGCTGGCCTCGGACAAGGGCATCGGCTACCTGATCACCACAGGCCGCTTTCTGGGGCGCACGGACCTGGTGCTGGTCGGCATGGTCAGCGTGGGGCTCACCGGGGCCCTGATCAGCCTGATCATCGACAGGATAGAGGCCAGACTGCTGGCCGGGTTGAGGCGATAGACATGGCCACCACAAGAAACGCGGCCGGCCCGTGCGCGGGGTCGGCGAAGGCTCCCTCGCCCCTGAACGAGGCGCCCGGGGCGCGGGGGCGCGCCCGCGGCTTGCGCGGCAGCGAATATCCGCTGCATGTCGTTTCCCTGGTGCTGTTCTTCGCGATCTGGCAGTGGGCGGGCTCGCGCATCCCCGAGGCCGGGGCCGCGCTGGCCACGCCGACCCAGGTCATGGCCAGCCTCGCCGACCTCTACCGCACCCAGTTCGCCGGGCTGACCCTGCCGGGGCACATCTGGGCCAGCGCGGTCCGGGTGCTGGCCGGATTCGCCATCGCCGTGGCCCTGGGCATCCCGGCCGGGCTGGGCATGGCCTACAGCCCGGTGTTCCGGGCCCTGTTCAACCCCATCTTCTGCCTGCTGAAGCCCATGCCGCCCCTGGCCTGGATATCGGTGGCCATCCTGTGGATGGGCATCGGGGAGGCGCCCAAGATATTCATCATCGTGCTCGGCTCGCTGATTCCGGTCATCCTGAACTCCTACAACGGGCTGCTGCTCATCGACGAGGAGATGTACGACGTGGTCAGGATGCTGGGCGGCAACCGCTGGGACCGCATCCGCCTGGTCAGCGCCCCGGCCGCCCTGCCGAGCATCGGGGCGGGCCTGCAGATCGCCATCTCCGTGGCCTGGGGGAGCGTCGTCGCCGCGGAGATGGTCAGCTCGCGCTCCGGGCTGGGGTTCATCATCATGCAGGGCATGAAGATTTCCGACCCCGGCATGATCATCAGCGGCATGGTGGTCATCGCGCTGCTGGCCTTCCTCTCCTCCCTGCTGGTGGAGGCGCTGCTCCGGCGCGTGTGCGTGTGGCAACATGATATCGGCAACCTATAGGGAAGCGTGCGATGGACAGGACGGTGGTCCACATCGAGTGTGACGGGGTCGGCAAGTCGTACCTGCAAAAGGGGCGGACCGTGCCCGTGCTGGAGGGCCTCAGCTTCGGCGTGCGGGAGCGGGAGCTGCTGGTGGTGCTGGGGCCGGGGCAAAGCGGCAAGACGACCCTGCTGCGCCTGATGGCCGGGCTCGAGGCGCCCGACGCCGGGTGCGTCCGCATGCACGGCGAACCCGTGACCGGCCCGGGCACCGACAGGGGACTGGTGTTCCAAAGCTACATGCTCTTCCCCTGGCTCACCGTTCTGGGCAACGTGGAGATCGGCCTGGACATCCAGGGCAGGCGGACCGGCGCGACCCGGGCCCAGGCGCGGGACAAGGCGCGCGCATACCTCGACATGGTCGGCCTGTCCGGCTTCGAGGACTATTTTCCGCACCAGCTCTCCGGAGGCATGAAGCAGCGCGTGGGCATCGCCCGGGCCTACGCCCTCGAACCGCAGGTCATGCTGCTGGACGAGCCCTTCGGCCAGCTCGACGCCCAGACGCGCCTCAGCATGGAGCAGGAGACCGAGCGCATCTGGCGGGCGAACAGGAAGACCATGGTCTTTGTGACCAACAACATCGACGAGGCCGTCTATCTCGCCGACCGCATCGCCATCCTCGAAGGCAAGCTTCCCGGCAGACTGGCCGCCATCCGCGACGTGCCCCTGCCCCGGCCCCGCGATCCCATGGACGTGGCCTTCCTGCGGCTGCGCGAAGAGATCACGGCCATGCAGAAGCTCGCCCTGTAGCCCGGGCGCCGGGCGCCGGGCCCGTGGCGGGCCCTCCCGCGCATCGTCCCCCCCCGGGCGGAACCTCCGTCGCGACGCACTCCCCCCTCGGCGGCGCGGCGGAGGTTTCGCCCTTCCGGCGGCCCGCGGCCACCCTCACGGTGCTCCCGCCAGGGGGCCGGAGCCCGCACAGGCCGCCCGGGCGGACGGCCCGCAGGGCGGCCGACGGCCCCTCCGGGACGCGGCAAGGGCCGTCTTTACTGTCAAAATACAAAGACAGCGAAGACAGTTCAGCCGTCTATTTACAATATGCCGTCAAGCATGCTACATGCGGCGCAGCGTACCGGGGCCGCGCGACGCGTGGCGCCCGCCGCCCCGGGCGCGGCCGCAGTCGGCTTTCCCGGCTGGCGCGGGCGGAGGCGAGGTCATGGCCGACGAGGACAAAAAGCAGCTCACCCTGCGCATCCCCCAGGACGTACACCGCAAGGTGCGTCTGCTGGCCGCCCTGCGCGACCAGACCATGACCGAACTGTTCGTCGCCCTGGTCGAGAAGGAATACGAAAAGCACGCCAAGGACACGGGCCCCGTGCAGCTCAAGCTGCCGACCTGAGGTCAAGGAGGAAGGCGGATGCGCGCAAGCACCATGCCGTTCACGACCATCACCCTGGACAACGGCCAGGGTGGCTCCATCACCTTCAAGGGCGCCCTCTATGCCCAGACCTCCTTTTTCGAGGAGGACACGGGCGTGCTCACCAAACAGGAACTCTACTCCACCGAGGACGGGCACCAGGCCTTCGCCCTGGTTTCCTCCGACGGCGACCTGAAGCGCAAAAGCGCCTACATCGTCCGCCGCCAGGGCGACCTGTGCGTCATGGACAACGGCGAACGCACCATGACCCTGCCCTACGACTGGCTGATGATGTTCACCCAGGCCCTGTGGGACATCGACCTGGAGGAGCAGCGCAGGCGCTGCGCCCCGGACCAGGCCCCCGAAGCCGCCCTGGGCGGCTGATTCCGCCGCCCGCCCCCCTCCGGCGGGTGCCCGCCCGGCACGGGTTTCGCGCGCCGGGCCGCCTGCTGCCGATTTCACCGCGCCGTCACCGCCCCGCCCCGCGCCGGAAACGCGCCGGGCGTACCGTCCAGGCATCCGCAACCACAGCCCGGAGGGTGCCATGACCATCCTGTTCGTCGACGATCCGGCCGAGGAAACCGTGCTCACCGTCTCCTGCCCCGTGTGCAAGGCCCCGCAGCAGGTGCGCCTGGCTCCGGGAACCTCCGCGGGCGAAATCTGCCCCCAGTGCAACGCCCTGTTCGCCGTGCGCCTGTTCCCCAGCGGCATGGCCGTGGTGAACTGAGCACGCGGCGCCAGGGCGGCCGGCCCGGCCCCGGCCCCCGGCCCGGCCCTTTTCCCGTTGCCAGCCGGGGTACTTTGGGGGTAATCCCTGGCGCTTATGCAAGCGCGTGTCCTCAAAGCCAATATCTTCCTGCTCATCACGGCGGCCGTCTGGGGCTCGGGCTTCGTGGCCCAGCGCTCGGGCATGGACTACGTCGGGCCCATGACCTACAACGCCGTGCGCTTCACCATCGGCGCGCTGTCCCTGCTTCCGCTCATCTGGATCCTCACCCGGCGCGGGCTCTCGGGCCCGGCGCCCACCCCGGCCGGGCGGGCCCTGGCGCGGCGCGGCGCCCTGGTGGCCGGGGCCGTGCTCTTCTGCGGCGTGGCCCTGCAACAGATCGGCCTGGTGCAGACCACGGCGGGCAAGGCCGGGTTCATCACCGGGCTCTATGTGGTCCTGGTGCCCTTCTTCGGCATGGCCGTGGGCCAGCGGCCGGGCACGGGCGGCGTCCTCGGCGCCCTGCTGGCCGCGGCCGGGCTGTACTACCTGAGCGTCACCGACGGCTTCTCCCTGGCCCCCGGCGACCTGTGGGTCGTGGCCTGCGCGGTGTTCTGGGCCGTGCATGTCCACATCCTCGGCTGGCTCTCCCCCCGGGTGGACTGCGTGCGCCTGGCCTGTGCGCAGTTCGCCGTGTGCTCGGCCATCCACTGGGTCGCCGCCCTGCTCGCCGAGGACATTTCCTGGGCCGCCCTGTGCGCCGGATGGTTCCCCATCGTCTACGGCGGGATCATGCCCGTGGGCGTGGCCTACACCCTGCAAGTCGTCGCCCAGAAGGACGCCCCGCCGACCCACGCCGCCGTGATCCTCAGCCTGGAGGCCGTGTTCGCCGCCCTGTGCGGCTGGGCCGTGCTGGGCGAGGTCATGGGCCTGCGCACGGCCCTGGGCTGCGCGCTGATGCTCGCGGGCATGCTGCTGACCCAGCTCTGGCCCGCCCGCAGGGCCTGACCGGGCGCCGCGCCTTCCCCTGGGCGCCGTTTTGCCGTAAGCCTTGGGGCATGGAGACGCCATGCACTTCGGCCTGAGGATCGCCCTGGCCTCCCTGTCCACCCACAAGCTGCGCACCGTGCTGGCCATGCTCGGGGTCTTCCTCGGCGCCCTGGCGCTCACCGGCGTGCAGCATGTGTCCCAGGCCATGATCCGCAAGGCCGAGATCGAAACCGAAAAGCTCGGCCCCAACCTGTTCATGGCCCGCGCCGGGAGCATCCGCTTCCGCCGCTCGGGCGGGGTCGGGACCTCGGGCGACGTGCGGTCCTTCAAGGTCGCCGACGCCTACGCCGTGATCCAGGGCCTGCCCGCCGCCGTGGCGGGCGCGCCCTTCACCCAGGCGCCCATGGAGGTTCGCTCCGGCGGGATCAAGATCCCCTCCACCCTGGTGGGCTCCACCCCCGAGTACCAGCGCGTGCGCAGTCTGGAGCTGGCCCAGGGCCGCTTCTTCACCGCGCAGGAGCTGCACGACCGCGAGATGGTCTGCGTCCTTGGCTCGGGCATCGCCGAGCGCCTTTTCGGCGGACCCGGGGCCGCCGTGGGCCGCGAGGTCTACTTCTACCGCGCCAGGCTGCGCGTGGTCGGCGTCTGCCAGCCCAAGGGCGCCGACATCGTGGGCACCGACCAGGACGAGCAGGTCTTCGTGCCCCTGTCGACCTACATGCGCCGCATGTCCAATGTCGACCACATCACCGGCGTCTATGTGGAGCTGGCCCCGGGGGCCGACCCCGAGCTGGCCCGCACGGCGGCGGCGGGCATCCTGCGCCAGCGCCACGGCCTGCAGCCCGGCCAGCCCGACGACTTCTCGCTGCTCACCGCCCGCGACACCATCCAGCTCCAGCAGCAGGCCCTGGACCTCGTGTCCGTGCTGGGGCTCATCAGCTCCTCGGTTTCCTTCGCCGTGGGCGGCCTGGGCATCCTGTCCATCATGATCCTGCTCGTGCGCGCCCGGCGGCTGGAGATCGGCGTGCGCCGCGCCGTGGGCGCCCGGCGCGGCGACATCGTGGCCCAGTTCCTCCTGGAGTCCGGCCTGCTCTCGGGCGTGGGGGGCACCCTGGGCGTGGGCACGGCCCTGGCCCTGCTGGGCGCGCTCTACGCCCTGGGGCCCTTCCCCGCCGTGTTCGATCCGCTGCTCATCGCCGCCGTGCCCCTGGGCTCCGTGGTCCTGGGGCTGGCCGCCGGGGCCTACCCCGCGTGGCAGGCCTCGCGCTACGAAATCCTGGACATCATCCGCAGCCGGGGCTGAGCCCGGGCCCGCCCGGCGCAACGGCGCGGCCCCCCGGGCGGCAGCCTCCGGCCAGCCCGGAAACGACCCGGCGCCGCGCCCGGCCCCCAGCGCATTTCCGCCGGACCCCCAGCGCGTTTCAGCGCCTCTGTCCGCTCTGCATCCCGCCCAGGCCGCGCACCCCGCCCGCCCAACGCCAGAGGCCGCCGCCCCGCTGCCGGGCCCCGCCCGAGTCCTCCTTGGCCCCGCCCCGGAGCCGCCGGGTTGGCTGCGCCCGCCGGCGCCGCACCCCGCCCTTGCCCCCGTGTCCCGCCGTATTCCACCGGCGGCCGCCGCGCCCGCTCCGCTCATCGCGGCCCCCGCCCTCGCCGACGCCGCACCCCGCGCCCACACGGCACCCTGCCGGCATCGGCCCGGCGCCCTTGACAGCCGCCCCGGCCGGAGCTATTTCTAACGAAGATCGAACAAAACGTATTTCGGAGACACCCGCGCGATGCCCGCCACACCCCTCCCCGCAAGCCCCGCCCCCCAGGACGGGCACGGCGCCGACCCCGCCCTGGTGGACGCCATGAACCAGGCCCTGCACGCCCTGATCAGGGGCCTGCGCCTGCACCGTCTGGACAGCTGGGACGCGACCCTCAAGGGCCTGAATTTCATAGACCTGGGCATCATCGCCCGCGTGGACCGCGACCCGGACCTGATCCTCAAGGACATCCGCACGGCCCTGGGCGTTCCCCAGTCCACCCTGTCCAGCGCCGTCAGCCGCCTGGAGGAGCGCGGCATCCTGCGCCGGACCCTCTCGACCCGCGACAGGCGCTCCTACGGGCTGGCCCTCACGGCCAAGGGCCGACGCATCGTGCGCGCCCACGAGGCCCTGGACCAGGTGCTCGCCGCCAAGGTGCTCGCCGCCCTGGACGACGAGGAGCAGCGCCGCGCCCTGACGGACCTGCTGGGCCGCGCGGCCCGGCGCCTGTCCGGCGGGGACTGAGGTTTTTTTGGCCATTATGAACCGAAGTTCGCATAAAACGTTAAACGGAGGAAATATGACTAAACCAGCGTCCCCAAAAGACTCCGCCACCGGGCTGGCCGCCCCGGGGCTGACCCCGCCCGGGCTGGCCGCCGCCCCCGACGGCCGCCCCCTGTTCGCCCACTATCTCGGCGGGGACCGCAAGGCCCTGGGGCTGGCCTTCTCCAGGCCCTCCGGGCTGCTGGGCCGCCTCGCGGGGGCCCTCATGGCCCGCAAGAACAGCCCGATGAACGCCTTCGCCATCGCCGCCCTGGCCCCGCAGGACGGGGAACGCATCCTGGAAATCGGCTTCGGCCCGGGCACGGCCCTGGCCATGCTCGGGCGCCTGGCGCCGGGCAGCGCCCTGGCCGGGCTGGACCCGTCGGCGCTCATGGTCCGGGCGGCGGCCAGGCGCCTGGGCGCCCTGCGCCCCGGCCCGGACCTGCGCCAGGGCACGGCCGACGCCCTGCCCTGGCCCGACGGCCAGTTCCACGCCGTCCTGGCCGTGAACTCCCTGCCCTTCTGGTCGCCCCTGCCCCGGGCCCTGGCCGAGGTCCGCCGCGTCCTGCGGCCCGGGGGCCGTTTCGTGATCGGCATGCGCATGACCCTGCCCGAGGACCGGGGCCGCCTGGAGCCGGGCTGCGAGCCCGGCGAGGTGCTGGTCCTGCGCGGGCTGCTGGCCGGGGCCGGGCTGGAGCCCGGGGCCGAAACCGCCCTGCGCGGCAGGCGCGAAACGCGCTGCCTGGTGGCCCTGCGCCGCCCCTGAGCACAAAAGCAAGAATCGTCAAGCGCGCGGCTGCCTGTCGCGATACTGTCGCTTGACCGGGGTGAAACATATATTTTAATCACCTGGGTCAAGCGCCGTTTCAACCATTTGTTTGAGAGGCATTCCGGACATGCTCCATCCCGAACCGATTCCCGGCCCGGACGACGCCGGGTCCGACGCCGGGCCCGACGCCCGGCACCGCTCCACCCCGGAACGGATCTTCGACGCCGCCATCGCCGAATTCGCCCGGCACGGCTACCAGGGCGCCACGGTGCGCGCCATCTGCCGGCGCGCGGGGGCGAACACGGCGGCGGTGAACTACCATTTCGGCGGCAAGGAGCAGCTCTACGCCCGGGTGCTGGAGCATATCTTCCGCGCCCCGCGCCAGGCCCGGGCCGCCCTGCGGCCCGACCTGGAGGCCGCCCCCGCCGCCGAGCGCCTGCACGAGTTCATCCTGAACTTCTTCCACGAGGTCTACGGCTGCGCCGACGCCCCGCAGCGGCGCGGGGAGCTGGCCTCCATCTTCATCATGGAGATGGCCCACCCCACCCCGGCCCTGGAGCACATCATCGACACCTACATCCAGCCCGACTCCCGGCGCCTGAAGGACATCGTGGCCGGGCTGCTGGGGCCCGGCGCCTCCCCGGAGCTGGTGCGCTACGGCGCGGGCGCCGTGGTGGCCCAGGTGCTGCACTACTGCCACATCGGCCCGATCATCGCCCGGCTGGACCCCGGCGCCCCGCCCGTTGCCGAGCGGGTGGAGGCCCTGGCCGCGCTGGCGCTGCAATTTTCCCTCGGCGGGCTGGAAGCCCTGACCTGCCAGAACCCGAACCCCAACGCCTAAGGACCCCCCATGCACGCGACGACTCGCCTGCGCCTCCTGGCGACCCTGTTCGCCGTGGCCCTGGCCACGGTCCGGCCCCTGCCCGCTCCGGCCCAGGAGCTCGCCACCGCCCTGCCCGCCACGGCCCAGGTCCGTCTGTCGGGCTTCACCCGCGCCCGGGCAGTGGTGCCCCTGGTGGCCGAGGCCACGGGCAAGGTGCTGCGCGTCATGGCCGACGTGGGCCAGCCCCTGGGCCCCGACGGCGTCTTCGCCCGGGTGGACCCGACCTTCATCGAACTGGAGCAGCGCGACAACGCCGTGCAGCGCGCCCGGCTGCGCGAACGCATGGCCTACGACGAGACCGAGGCCGGGCGCTACCGGCTGCTGGTGGGCCAGGGCAACGCGGCCCAGGCCCGGCTGGACGAGCTGGAGCAGGCCCTGAGCCAGAGCCGCCACGAACTGGCGGCCCTGGAGGTGGCCCGCGACGTGCTGGCCGAGCGCCTGCGGCGCACGCGGGTCACGGCCCCGGCGGGCTGGGTGGTCATGGCCCGCGACGCGGAGCCCGGGCAGTGGGTCGAGCAGGGCCAGGTCCTGGGCCAGGCCGGGGATTTCGCCACCCTGCTCGTGCCCTTCGCCCTGAGCCCGGAGCAGTTCGCCGCCCTGGGGGCCGCGCCCGGCGGCCCGGTGCTGGTCCTGCCCGAGGCGGGTGGCCCGGCGCGGGCCACGGTCCACCGCGTGTATCCCGGCTTCGACCCCGAAACGCGCAAGATCGCCGTGGACCTGGCCGTCGCGGGGCTGGCCGGGGCGCGCGGCGGGCTGCGCGCGGAGCTGGTCCTGGAGGTGCCCGATCCCGCCGGGGGCGTGCTGCTGCCGCGCGCCGCCGTCACCGAGCGCTACGAGCAGCACTGGGTCGTGCGCGACGACGGCGCGCAGGTCCGGGTGGTGCTGCTCGGCAACCACGGCGGCCCCGGGGGCGACCTGCTGCGCGTGGCCGCGCCCGAGGTGGCCCCGGGGCAGCGCTTCGCCCTGCGGGCGCAGGAGTAGCCCATGCGCCCGGTTGTCCGCTTCACCCTGGCCCAGACGGTCCTGTTCAACCTCGTCTTCGTTGCGCTCATCGTGGCCGGGGCCTTCTCGGTCATGCGCCTGCCCGTGGAGCGCTACCCGCAGGTGAACTTCGGCAAGGTCATCGTGTCCTGCTTCTGGCCCGGAGCCAGCGCCCAGGACATGGAGGCCCTGGTGACCCGCAAGATCGAAGACGCCCTGCAGGACCTGGAGCAGGTGGAATTCATCCAGTCCTCCTCCTCCCAGCAGTTTTCGGTGCTGGTGGTCAAGTTCAACGACGACACGGACTACCAGGCCCTGTACGACGAGCTGCGCTTCCGCGTGCTGTCCATGATCGACGAGCTGCCCGACGACGCCGACCCGCCCGGATTCACCCTGGTGCGCACCTCGGAATGGCTGCCCGTGGTGGCCGTCAACCTCGTGGGGCCGAGCGGCAACCGCGCCCTGGCCCTCATGGCCGAGGAGCTCAAGGTGCCCCTGGCCGACATCCCGGGGGTGCAGGAGGTGGAGATCGAGGGCGAGTACCAGCGCGAGTTCCATGTGCTGCTCGACCCGGCGCGCATGGCGGCCCTGGGCGTCGGCTTCGACCAGGTCGCCCGGGCGCTGGAGGCGGCCAACGTCTCCCTGCCCGCCGGGGACTACACCGACGAGTCCGGCGAGTTCATGGTCCGCGTGGACGAGCGCTTCCGCACCCGCGACCAGGTGGCCGCCACGGTGGTGCGCCGCGACAAGGACGGCTCGATGCTCACCGTGGCCGACCTGATGAGCGACGCGCGCCTGGACTACCGCGACCCGCGCGTCATCTCCTCGGTCAACGGCCAGGACGCCGTGACCCTCAAGGTCAAGAAGACCCCCGAGGGCAACGCCCTGGACATCATGGCCGGGGTCCAGGCCGTGCTGGCCGACCTGCGCCCCGCCCTGGAGCGCGAGGGCGTTGCGGCCGTGGCCACCCAGGACTCCACCACCCACATCGCCGACGCCATGAGCACCCTGGGCTGGAACATGGTCCTGGGCATCATTCTGGTCTGCGCCATCATCTGGCACTTCATGGGCGCGCGGGGCGCGGCCCTGACCGCGGTGGGCATCCCCTTCGCGTTCCTGACGACCATGATCCTCATGTACCTGACGGGCAACTCGCTGAACGGGATCACCCTGTTCTCCTTCGTGCTCGTGTCGGGCATCATCGTGGACGACGCCATCGTGGTGGTGGAAAACATCTACCGCCACGTCCAGCAGGGCCGCCCCCTGGACGAGGCCATCGTGGACGGCACAAGCGAGGTCATGATCCCCGTGGTTTCGGCCA
>NZ_JALNWM010000098.1 GCF_023230885.1 Desulfocurvus sp.
CTTGGGAGGAGACCCCTGCCATCCGGAGGCTCGGGCGTGGGCTGGGGATGGAAGGGGTGCGGCTTCCAGTGGCCAGGGAGGATGCCGGGGGGGCACTCGACGGCCCCGGCCTGTGGCTCGGCGGGCCGGCCGTGCAGGAGGCTTCGGGCGTGGGGGGCGCGGGCGAGGTGGCGGGCTGGCAGCCCGTCGTGCCCCCAGGATGCTTCGGGCGCGGGGGCGCGGTTGGGGACCGAGCCAGGGCGTCCGGGCCCTTGCAGCGGTGGCTGCCGTCAGGGCAGGGCGTCCGGGGCCCCGGATGGCGGGGGAGTCCAGTGGCCAGGGCGGATGTCGGGAGGGGGTGCGCGGCGGCCCTGGCCGGTGGCCGCGGCGGGCGGGAAAAACGAGGGTGGCGAGCAGGCGGGGCGGCGGCGCCGACCGCGGCCGGGCCCGCCGTGGACGGCGGGGCTCCTGGGCCGGGGGGCAGCTCCAAACGTGTTCCCCATGTTCCCGGACAGCAGTGCTGCCCATGTTTCCGGTTGCGCAGCGCCAGACCCTGGCGGCGGCCCCGGCCCGGGCGTGCGGTGCATAAGAAAAAGCCCCCGGCCGGGGCCGGGGGCTTGTCTGCGTTCTGGCGTCGGAGGCTAGAAGCCGAAGCTGTCGCCGCCGGAGTCGTCGGTGCCGAAGCCGAAGTCCGAGGAGACGGAGCCGGGGCTGTCCACGGCGGCGGCAGCGGCCGGGGCGGCGGCATCACCGGCCGCGGCGGCGCCACCGGCGGCGCTGGTGACCACACCGTGCTTGATGACTTCCTCGATCTTGGCCAGCAGGGTGTCGACCTTGCCGATGTAGCCGTCGACCTTGCCCTCGGAGACCTGGAACTTCTTCTCGCCTTCGCCGAGCTGGGCCTCGTAGGTGGTGACCTTGGCCTTGGCGGTCTTCAGTTCGGCCTGGGTGTCGGCCAGCTTCTTCTCCAGCTCGGAGATCTTGGTGGCCTGGGCCTTGTTCTTGGCCTGGGTGTCCTTGAGCTGGCTCACGATGGCGGCCACCTGGGAGGTCAGCTCGGCGGGCAGCACCGGCACGGAGACGTGCTGGCCGAACTGGTCGGCCTTGCCGGCGATGTGGATCAGCTCGGGGTTCTGCTCGTAGATCCAGGCCTTGGCCACGGCCTCGGCGAACGGCAGGGAGGTGCCGTCGATCTCGAGCTGGGTCATGTAGGCGAGCATCTCCTTGATGC
This sequence comes from Desulfocurvus sp., assembly GCF_023230885.1. GTDB lineage: Bacteria > Desulfobacterota > Desulfovibrionia > Desulfovibrionales > Desulfovibrionaceae > Desulfocurvus. Next base: position 1,211 of record NZ_JALNWM010000098.1, read on the forward strand.
CGGCCATGTTGGCGTCCTTGTCCTCGCCGGTCAGATACGCGGCGAAGGTACCCATGGGGAACACTTTGCGGTCAACGCTCTCAGCCATTGTCATTTCCTCCAGTGGTAAGGAAAGTTGGTTCCTTCGGTTGCCTTGGCCCTAGCTCAGCGGCACGCGGCCGATGTAGCGGGCGTAGATCAGCGCCACGGTCCTGTACACCAGGTGCCCGAGCTTGGACCAGGGCAGGTAGGCGAACAGCATCCAGACCGCCACGAGGTGGACGTAGTAGGTCACATAGGCCAGGGTGGCCACGCCCGCCAGGCGGAACAGCAGGGCGCCTGCGCCGGTGGCGAACACGGCCCAGACCACGCCCAGCAGGTACCAGTCGTAGTAGCTGGACTTGGTCTTGGACTGGTCCAGGTTCATGCGGCGGCTGGTCAGCTTGACCAGGCCGTAGATGCCCAGGCACATGCCCACCAGGGCCGCGAACTTGTGCGGCGCGTAGAGCGGCAGCGGGGTGTGGCCCATGGGCTCCAGGAAGTGGATGACCTTGCCGCCCCAGTGGCCGAAGGCGATCAGGCCCGTGACCACCGCGAGGATGACGAAGGAGTAGAACAGGGCGAGGTGGCCCTTGAAGCGCTCCTCATCCTCGGGTTTCTGGACCTCGCCGCCGCACTCCTTGAAGTTGGCGTGCTGGCCGACCTCGTTGAACAGCACGTCCTTGATGCAGTTCAGCACGGAGGGCTTCTTGTGCTCGCCCACATAGTAGGTGCCGCCCGCGGCCCCGAAGGACTTGATCAGCCGGCTGACGCCCAGCACGAACGAGGCGACCATGAAGAAGAAGGTCAGGCTCATGATGGGGTCGATGGTGTAGTCGCCGGGGAAGATCTTGCCGAAGACGATGTCGCCCTCGGGGATGGTCAGCCCCGTGGTCAGGTACCACACGAACAGCCACAGGGCCGCCGGGATGGCCACCAGGATCGGCAGGTACTTGGAGGAGCTCATCCAGGTGCCGAGGATGGTGGGGGAGACCAGGCTGCGGTAGGCCATGTTGCGCAGGGCCGCCAGCAGGTCGCCGGGCTTGGCGCCGCGCGGGCACAGGTCCGAGCAGGTGCCGCAGTTGTGGCACAGCCAGATGTCGATATCGTTGACCAGCTTGTCCTTCAGGCCCCACTGCGCCCAGACCATCTCCTTGCGGGGATAGGGCGCGTCGGCCGGAGACAGCGGGCAGGCGACGCTGCAGGTGGCGCACTGGTAGCACTTCTTGAGCGAGTCGCCACCCACGGCCTGCAGGTCTTTGATGAACTGGAGATCGGGTTCGATCCTTACTGCCTTGGACATGGTATCTCCTCCTAGTAGCCCTTGAACGGGTTGGGACCCTTCTCAAGGATCATCGCCATGAATTCCTCGATCATCCCGGGCACCTTGTCGTACTCGTCGATGGCGACCTGGTACTGCTCGACGCGGTCGGGTTCCACGCCCAGGCGGTTCAGGGTCTCGGCGATGTTCTCCTTGCGGCGGTTACAGATCTCGGAGCCCTTGACGAAGTGACACTGGTAGTCGTCACCGTACTTGCATCCGAGCATCATCACGCCGTCCACGCCCTTGGACATGGCGTCGGCCACCCAGATGGCGTTGACCGAACCCAGGCAGCGGACCGGGAGGATGCGCGCGTACGGGCTCCAGCTCTTGCCGCGCATGGCGGCCATGTCCAGGGCCGGGTAGGCGTCGTTCTCGCACGCCAGGATGAGGATGCGCGGGCCGTCGGTCTCCATGTTGTCGGGCACCTTGATGGCCTTGATGGCCGAGCCGATCTGGTCCACGCTGTAGTTGTCGAAGGAGATGACGCGCTCGGGGCAGGCGCCCATGCAGGTGCCGCAGCGGCGGCAGCGCGTGGGGTTCGGCTTGGGCGTGCCCTTCTCGTCGTCGTCCAGCGCGCCGAAGGGGCATTCCTCGGTGCAGCGCTTGCACTGGGTGCAGCGCACGAAGTTGAACTTCGGGTAGGTCAGGTCGCCCGAGCGCGGGTGCACCGCCACGCCCCGGTTGGCCGACTCGATGCACTGGATGGCCTTGAGGGCCGCGCCCGCCGCGTCTTCCTCGGCGTTGTCCATGAGCATGGGCTGGCGCACGGCGCCCGCCGCATACACGCCGGTGCGGCGCGTCTCGTAGGGGAAGCAGATGTAGTTGGAGTCGCAGAACCCGTCGAAGAGGTCCAGGTCCGGGAAGGCCGGGCCCTGGCGGTAGACGAAGTTCATGACCGGGTCCTTGGCCGTGGTGGGCACCATGCCCGTGGGCAGGACGACCAGGTCGGCGGCCAGCTCGAAGTCCTGGCCGAGCAGGGTGTTCTTCACCGTCAGCAGCACGCTGCCGCCCTCGCCCGGCTCCACGCGGGCCACATAGCCCTTGGTGAGCATGACGCCCGGGTCGTCCTGGGCGGCCTTGTAGAAGCGCTCGTGGATGCCCTGGACCATCATGTCTTCATAGATGATGTAGGCCTGGGCGTTGGCGTCCAGCTCGCGGACGTAGCCGGCCTGCTTCAGGGCGACCACGGAGTTCACGGCGCTGGCGTAAGGCAGGTGCCGCGCGCTCTCCATGTCCTTGAACGCGGGCTCCTCGGCCTCTTCGCCAGCGGGCTCCCCTTCGGCGGGCTCGGGGGCGCAGGCGGGCTGGTAGAGGTCGCGGGGCAGGGCCTTGGCGGTGTTGAGCACGAAGGCCACACGCTTGGCCTTGAGCTGGCCGTCCTTCATCATGGCTTCGAACTCGGCGGTGGTGACCACTCCGGGAACGCTGCCGTAGCCCAGGGGCGCCAGGGCCTTGCCGTCCTGGGGCACCCAGCCGGTGGCCAGGATCACCGCGCCCACGGCCTTTTCCGTGCCGTTGGTGAACTTGGCGGTGTAGGCGCCGGGCGCGCCTTCCAGGGCCTGCATCTCGGCGCCGGTGACAACCTCGATGCGCGGCTCGGCCTGGACGCGGGCGATGAGGTCCTCGATGCCGGTGGGGTGGGCCTGGGTGTAGGGCGGGGCCAGGGGCACGGTCTTGTACATGGTCCGGGCCTTGCCGCCCAGCTGGTCCGACTTTTCGAGCAGGACCACGTCGGCCCCGCCTCCGGCGGCGTGCAGCGCCGCGTGCAGGCCGGTCCAGCCGCCGCCGACCACGAGCACCGTGCGCACGGTCTCGATCTGCTCGGGCTCGGGCACCAGGGTCTTCTGGAGCTTGATCATGCCCATGTTGATGTAGTCGATGGCCATGAGGGTCTTGAGTTCCTCGTCCTCGCCCTCGGGGAAGCACATGCCGCACTGCTCGCGCAGGTTCACGCGCTCCACGGGGATGGCCGGGCCGAAGTCGAAGAACTGCCAGTCCACGCGCGGCGAAGAGCCGCAGACGAGCACGCCGTCGATGGTTCCGGCCTCGATGGCCGACTCGATCATGGCGCGGCCTTCCTCGCCGGCGAGGATGGGGCTCGTCTCGATGACGGGACAGTTCCCGCCCCAGCGGTTCCTGACGTTCTCGGCCAGATCCTCGACGTTCAGGTACGGGCCGATAGCGGATTCGTCGAAATAGACACCAATTTTCTCGGCCATCGTTTCTACCTCCTCACCGTTTCGATCGCCTTCATCGCGGCGCCGGTGCCAGACTGGGCGGATTTCATCACGTCCAGGGGCTTCTTCGCGCACCCGGCGGCAAAGATGCCCTTGTCCTCGCCGCCGACGATGAAGCCGTCCTCGTCGACGGGCACGTCGATGGGCAGGCGCTCGCCAGACAGGGTGGGCTGCATGCCCGTGGCGAGGACGACGAGATCAAAGGTTTCGTGGGACTTGGTCCCGGCGACGGCATCCTCGACGGTGAGCACTACCTGCCCACCCTCGCCCTGGGCGGCGGCGGCCACCTTGCCCTTGACGGTGCGGATGTTCTCGTCGGCCAGGACACGGGCGCGGAACTTCTGGTAGCGGTCCGGGGTGCGCAGGTCGATGTAGAATATGGTCACCTGGGCGTCGGGATACTGCTCGCGCACATAGGTGGCCTGCTTGAGGGAGGCCATGCAGCAGATGTACGAGCAGAAGTTCAGGTGGTTTTCGTCGCGCGATCCGGCGCACTGCACGAAGGCCACGCGCTTGGGCGCGGCGCCGTCGGAGGGGCGCAGGATCTGGCCCCCGGTGGGGCCGCAGGGCGAGGCCAGGCGCTCAAGCTGCATGTTGGTGATGCAGTTGTCGAGGGCGCCGGCGCCGAGGTTGGTCAGCCTGGTCACGTCATAGGGCTTCCAGCCCGTGGCCACGACAATGGAACCCACGCAGACCTCGATCTCCTTCTCGGTCTCTTCGAGATCGATGAATTCGTTGTCTTCCAGGGTTTCCAGGTCGGCGGCGCGCAGTTCGTCCTTTTCCAGGACGTAGCGCGCGGGGAAGGCGAAGGGCATGTCCAGGTGCAGCGGGCCGCGCTTGGCCAGGCCCAGCTCGAAAGCGTTGTCGGCGCGGGCCGGGAGCTCGCCAGCCAGCTCGGAGAGGTCGGCGCTGCCCGGGGCCGTGTGGCGCGGGCGGATGCGGATCTTGGCCGTGTAGTCGCCCTTTTGGCCGGAAACCGAGACCAGCTCGGCCAGGGTGAAGACCTTCACGTTCTTGTTCTTCTTGATGCGCTGGAACTGGATCTCCAGGCCGCAGGACGGGGGGCACAGCTTGGGGAAATATTTGTTGAGCTGCGCGACCCGGCCGCCCAGGAAAGGCGTTTTTTCTACGAGATAGACCTCGTGTCCGAGTTCCGCGGCTTCGAGTGCGGCCGTGATGCCGCTGAAACCGCCACCGACAACGAGCACGCTGGTGTTTGGCATGTGTTCCTCCCTAAAATCAGGTTCCGGCCAGGCTGTTAAAAATGGCCTAAGCCTGAACAATATCGCATTGTACGGCTCAGGCTTAGACCATTTTCTGCCTCGTGTGCGCAAAGGGAAGGTGGCCGCGGACCGCGGGGTCCGCGGCCACCTTGTTCTTGCCTTAGGCCACTAGGCGGGGATGATCTGGTAGTAGGGCTTCTTGAAGATCGCAGTCTCACCCTTGGCGGGATCGTACTTGGAGTTCACGAAGCACTTCCACTTGCTGTCGTCCAGGCCCAGGAAGTCGCCGCGGTAGTAGAAGCCGGGGTAGCGGGACTCCTCGCGGAACCGGATGTGCTGCATGTGCAGGCGCACGGTCCACAGGCGGTGGTAGTTCTCCCAGCAGCGCAGCAGCTCGTGCAGGTCACGGGCGGCCAGCTTCTTGGAGTCCTCCTCCAGCATGTCGAGGAGCCAGAAGCCCATGTCGAGCAGCGCGGCGGAGGTGGTGTAGTAGGTGCCCACGCCACCGCCGTACTCGTCGGTGCACTTCATGAGGCGCATCATGAAGTTCTTGGGCGTGATGTACTCGGGGTTGACAACCGGGTCGGTGGAAGCGCCCTTGCCGGCCTGGAAGTTGTAGTACGGACGGTAGATCTCCTTGGCGAGATCGGCGGCGCTTTCCTTGATGGTGGGCTTGTAGTCCTTGTGGTCGAGGTACCAGCGCACCATCTGCTTGCCGACGATACGACCCTCGGCGTGCGAGCCGGAGGAGAACTTGTGGCCGGAGGCGCCCACGCCGTCAGCGCAGGTGAACAGGCCGTTGACGGTGGTCATGCGGTTGTAGACCTTGCCGTTGTCCGCGCGGACCTTGTAGTCCTCGGGGACCCAAGCCTCGTCGGGACCGGACACCCAGATGCCGCAGCAGCCGGAGTGCGAGCCGAGCAGGTAAGGCTCGGTGGGCATGATCTCGGAGCCGCGAACCTCGGGGGCGCAGTTGGTGGCCGCCCACAGGTTGGCCTGGCCGACGCACATGTCGAGGAAGTCTTCCCAGGCCTCGGCCTCGAGGTGCTTCTGCTGGGCGGGGGTCATGGTGGCGAAGGAGGTCTGCAGGGCGGTCTTGGTGTCCATGAAGATGGGACCGCGGCCTTCGCGCATCTCGCGCAGCATCATGTGGTTGCGCAGGCAGGTGGGGATGACGTGACCCTTGGCGTAGCCGCGCTCCTCGTAGGGCTTGAGCATGGCACGGTTGGTCTCGCAGTAGTCCTCACCCTTGTAGTTGGTCGCCTTGGCCTTGAAGAGCAGGAACCAGGCGCCCACCGGGCCGTAACCGTCCTTGAAGCGGGCGGGCACGAAACGGTTTTCCATCATGGTCATCTCGGCGCCGACCTGGGCACACATGGTGTAGGTCGAACCGGCGTTCCACACGGGGTACCAGGCGCGGCCCAGACCCTCGCCGGTGGAGCGGGGGCGGTACACGTTCACGGCGCCGCCGCAGGCAACCACGGCGCAGTTGCAGCGGAAGATGTGGACCTTGTTCTCGCGGGCGTTCATGGCCACGGCGCCAGCGATGCGGTTGGGCTGGTTGGCGTCGAGCAGCAGCTTGACCACGAAGATGCGCTCCATGTAGCGCTCTTCGCCCAGGGCGTTCTTGGCGGCCTCGGCCACGATGCACTTGTAGGACTCACCGTTGATCATGATCTGCCAACGGCCGGAGCGCACGGGCTTGGCACCCTTGCGGATGGCCTTGCCGGCGGCCTTGGCGGCGGCGCCGTCCAGGTTGTGGTCGTTCTCGTCCTTGCACCAGACGGGCAGGCCCCACTCCTCGAAGTGGTGGACGGAGTCGTCGACGTGGCGGCCCAGGTCGAAGATCAGGTCTTCGCGGACCAGGCCCATCAGGTCGGTGCGGACCATGCGGACGTAGTCGTCGGCATCGTTGTCGCCAAGGTAGGTGTTGATGGCCGACAGGCCCTGGGCGACGGCGCCGCCGCGCTCGAGGGCGGCCTTGTCGACGAGCAGGATCTTGGCCTCGGGGGCGTACTTGTTGGCCCAGGCGACGGCTTCCCAGGCGGCGCCGCAGTTGCCCATGCCGCCGCCGATCATCAGAATGTCGACGTCGTGCTCGACGATGGTCGGCTCGGCCAGGGCCAGGCCCTTGGTGGATTCTTTAACAGGAATCTTAGGCATTTGAGTGCTCCTTTATGATTCGCTTGTTGCTGTCTTGTTCACCCAAACCGGCACACGGCGGGGCCTACTCGCAGGGGATGTCCTGCCAGCACTGGCTCTTGTCGCCGTCGGTCACGTCGAACTTCTGGCAGAGGGCTTCCTTGGGAGCCTTGAGGGCGGTCTCGGTGAAGAGCAGCTCGCTCTCGATGTCGCCGGGCTCGGGCTTGCCGTCGAAGGGCTTGATGGAGCCTTCCGGGGTGGTGCGGATGGGGAACTTGAAGCGCTTCACGGAGCCGTCACGGAACTTGATGGTCCACATGATGTCTTCGGAGGAGCGCATCGGGATCGAGGTGCCGCCCATGGGCGCGAAGTCGGCGTAGGGGCGCGCGGTGATGGCGCCCTGGGGGCAGATCTTCACGCAGGAGTAGCACTCCCAACAGGCGTCCGGCTCCTGGTTGTACGCCTTCATTTCCTCAGGATCCAGGATCATGAGGTCGTTGGGGCAGATGTACATGCAAGCGGTTTTCTCGCCACCCTTGCATCCATCGCACTTCGAGGGATCAACAAAAGTCGGCATACTAGTCCTCCAACAATATTAGGGTTGATACAAACAACCAACTCCGAATATCCCGCATCACGATTGATGGGGACATGAAAAGCAGGGAAGGCATTCCCCGCCTTCGAGCCGTGCGTGTGGCGCGGCGTTCCGGGCGACCGGCCGCGAGGCGGCGTCGGGGTCGGGTCGGAACGGTCAATGATCCTGCGCCTTGCGCCTGCATGCCGGAGTTGCCCGTGGGCCGGAGCCGATCCGGCCGCCTCGGCGCCGCCCCTGTCGGGGCCCGGCCTGTTTCCGGCTCCCCCCAGCTCCCGGCGGGAGTTTGTGAGGGATGGAACAAGCGCCTTTTGTCTAGCAAGCGGGGTTTGCCTTGTCAAGGTGAAAGTGAATTTTATCCCAAGCTGGTGATGCCTGTGATTAACACCTTGATCTCGTTGGCCTTTGGGGCGTTCCGCGCGCCAATTGTGAAAATATGGTCCGGCAGCAGGCGTGTGTATACCTGCAATGGCTATTCTGCGCAAGGGCTGAGAAGGAAAATCAGTGCGTCTTTGCGCATACGCCTCTGGTATCATTGATTTCTTTTCCGATGCTCTCCGCAGCCGGCCCGCGTGCGCCCCGGCCTTGTCCCCGCGGGGCCAGGGTGGGGAGCAGCGGGGCGCGGATGGGGGGCGGCTGCCTCCCGGAGCCCGGCCGCGGGGGGGCGGCGCCTGGGTTGCTCTGGTGTCCAATTATGTAATCGGCTGGTATTTAACTTAAAAATACGGCACTTGACATTTGCGCATTTTTTTCACAAACACCAGCGAACGGCTGATTGAGATGATAGAGGACGAATCGGGCACCCTGAATTTCTGGACGGCACGTCCAAACCTGAATGGGAAAATTCGGATGCCTCCCCAAAGGCTGTGGATCAACTTCCTGTTTCACACTCATTGCTGAAAGGAGACCACAAATGTCCAAACTGGTTCCCCCTCATGGTGGCAAGGGCCTGGTCGAGTGCCTGCTCAAGGGCGACGCCCTCAAGGCCGAGCTGAAGAAGGCCGAGGGCCTGAAGGCCCTGGAGATTTCCAACCGCGTCAAGGGCGACCTGATCATGCTCGGCATCGGCGGCTTCTCTCCGCTGTCCGGTTTCATGACCAAGGCCGACTGGAAGAGCGTTTGCGAGAACTTCACCCTGGCCGACGGCACCTTCTGGCCCGTGCCCGTGTGCCTGGACACCAACGACGAGTCCGTGAAGGTCGGTGACGAGATCGCCCTGAAGAACGGCGGCGAAATCTTCGCGACCATGCAGGTCACCGAGAAGTACGAGCTGACCGACGCCGACAAGAAGTGGGAGTGCGAGAAGGTCTACCGCGGCAGCGGCGAAGAGTCCCAGGGCGAGAAGTTCTGGGAGATCGCTCCCAAGGATCACCCCGGCGTGCAGATGGTCCTGGCCCAGGGCAAGTTCAACCTGGCCGGCCCGGTGAAGGTCCTCTCCGAGGGCGACTACGCCGACCGTTACCCCGGCGTCTACAAGACCCCGGCCCAGATCCGCGCCGAGATGGAAGCCAAGGGCTGGGCCAACGTCGCCGCCCTGCAGCTGCGCAACCCCATGCACCGCTCCCACGAGTTCCTGGCCAAGATCGCCTGTGAAGTCTGCGACGGCGTGGTCATCCACTCGCTCATCGGCAACCTCAAGCCCGGCGACATCCCGGGCCAGGTCCGCATCAAGTGCATCCAGACCCTGATCGACAAGTACTTCGTGAAGGAGCACGTCATCAACGCGGGCTATCCTCTGGACATGCGCTACGCCGGTCCCCGCGAGGCCCTGCTGCACGCCACCTTCCGCCAGAACTACGGCATCAACAACATGCTCATCGGCCGCGACCACGCGGGCGTGGGTGACTTCTACGGCCTGTTCGAGGCCCAGGAAATCTTCGATCGCATCCCCTACCCGGCCGAGCCCGGCAAGGCGCTGATCACCAAGCCCATGAAGATCGACTGGACCTTCTACTGCTACAAGTGCGACGGCATGGCCTCCCTGCGCACCTGCCCGCACGGCAAGGAAGACCGCGTCATCCTGTCCGGCACCAAGCTGCGCAAGGCCCTGTCCGAGGGCGCCGAGGTTCCGGATCACTTCGGCCGCGACGAGGTCCTGGAAATCCTGCGTGCGTACTACGAGGGTCTGACCGAGAAGGTCGAGATCAAGATGCAGGGTGCCGCCTCCGGCGCCGTGATGAAGTAGCCTCCGGGCTTCACGCCGCGTCAGCGATCCACGGGAGGCATCCTCGGATGCCTCCCGTTTTTTTCATGAATCGGTGCCTGCGCGCGGCGGCGCGCCGCCGGGGGGCAATTCCGCGCTTGCCGGGGATGCATCAAATGGTATAGGAACGTCTCCCCGATCCCCTTTTTTCTCCGAGAATCCCATGACCGAACAGCACAAAGACGGCAAGGCGCCCAAGTCGGGGCGTCCGCGCAAGCCCGCCCAGGGGTCCCGCGAATTTTCCGGCAAATCCGGGAACGGCCAGGACCGTGGGCGCAAGCCCGGCGGCAGGCCCGACGACAAATCCGGCAGGCCCGAAGGCGGGTACGGCGGCAAGTACGCCGACAAGCCCGGCGGCAAGTACCATTCCGGCAAGCCCGGGGGCAAGTATTCCGGCAAGCCTGGAGACAAGTACGCCGGCAAGCCCGGCGGCAAGTATGCCGACAAGCCCGGCAGGCCCGACAGGCCCGGGGACAAATACGCCGACAAGCCCGGCGGCAAGTACTATTCCGACAAGCCTGGCGACAAGCCCGGCGGCAAGTACCATTCCGACAAGCCTGGCGACAGGCCCGGCGGCAAGTACTATTCCGACAAGCCTGGCGGCAAGCCCGGCGGCAGGAACTATTTCGACAAGCCCGGCAAGCCCGGGGGCAAGTACTCCGGCAAGCCGGGCGGCAAGTATGCCGACAAGCCCGGCAGGCCCGGGGAGGGCGCGCCCCGCGAGGGGGCCGGTGCCCCGCGTGGCGACGAGCGCAAGCCCTACCGCAAGCCCGGCGCTCCGGACCAGCCCTACCGCAAGCCCGGGGGGGGCCCGAAGTTTTCCCGCCCCGAGGGCCGCGACTTCCGCCCCGAGCGCCGTGCCCCGCGCCCCGGCGAGGAGGACGCCGCGCGTCGTCCGTTCGCCCCGGCCGCC
>NZ_JALNWM010000099.1 GCF_023230885.1 Desulfocurvus sp.
TCCCACGCGCTGCATTTCAACACCGGCCTGGAGCTCAAGCTGGGCAACGCGGGTGGGGTGAGCGTGACCCTGAACGGCGAGCCCGTCGCCCTCCAGGCCCATTCCGGCCAGGTGCGCACCCTGACCTTCACCGCCCCGTAGCGTCCGGCCGGGCCCGCGGCGCGTGTCCCGGCCCCAGCGCGGGGGCAGGCATGGACTTCACCGAATCCTCCATCATCCTCAAGGTCGGCTCCTTTCGCGAAATCGACCTCTGGGTCCGCCTGGCAACTCCCGCCCACGGCGTGGTCACCGCTTTCGCCTTTGGCGGCAGCAGGAGCCGCCGCCGCTTCATGGGCTGCCTCGATCCCCTGAACCGCGTGGATTTCCAGTTCCGCCGCTCCGGGCGCGGCGAGTACCTCTATCTCATGGAAGGGCGCCTTGTGCGCGGCTGCCCGGAGCTGCGCGCCGACGCCGCGCGCCTGGGCCCCGCGGTGAACTGCGTGAAGTTCTACGAGGCCGTGTTTGAGGGGCCCGACGGGACCGAGGAGTCCTTCGCCCTGCTGGCCGAGGCGCTGGAGGTCATGGAGGCGCGCGCCGATCTTTCGCCGCTTCTGCCCTTGCTGTTCCGGGCCAAGGTGGTCTTCCTGCAGGGCTACGCCCCGGGGTTTGGCGCTTGCCCTCGGTGTGGAAAAGATTTAAGAACAGCGGTTGCGCCGACGCTCCTGGTGGAGCAGGGCGTGGTGGCCTGCGCGGAGCACGCCCACGGCTCCGGCCGCCGCGTGGTGCTCGACCCCTGGACCGTGGACCTGCTGGAAACGGTGCGCATGCGCGGGGTGCGGCGCTGGGCGGACGCGGTGCCCCCCGACGCCTCGCGGCGCAGGCTTTTCGACGCCGTGGACGCACTGGTGCGCTACCACCTGGGCCTGGCCTGGGAGGACGGCAGGTTCCGCCGCGTGTGACCCCTCTCCCGGAGCCGACGCGCCGCCGCCAGCGGCGACTTTTCTTCCGGGCCGCCCCCGGCCCGGTTTTGCCAATCAAGGAGCTGCCATGCATTTCCAGGATGTCATCCTGACCCTGCAACAATTCTGGTCCGGGAAGGGCTGCGTGTTGCAGCAACCCTACGACATCGAGGTCGGCGCGGGCACGTTCAACCCCGCGACCTTCTTCCGGGTCATCGGCCCCGAGCCGTGGAGGGTCGCCTACGTCGAACCCTCGCGGCGGCCCACCGACGGCCGCTACGGAGAGAACCCCAACCGTCTGCAACACTACTACCAGTTCCAGGTCATCCTGAAGCCCTCGCCGGACAACGTGCAGGAGCTGTACCTGGAGAGCCTCGCCGCCCTGGGCATCGACCCCGCCGCCCACGACATCCGTTTCGTGGAGGACGACTGGGAGTCCCCGACCCTGGGCGCCTGGGGCCTGGGCTGGGAGGTCTGGCTGAACGGCATGGAGGTCACCCAGTTCACCTACTTCCAGCAGGTGGGCGGCATCGACCTCGCCCCGGTGAGCGTGGAGCTGACCTACGGCCTGGAGCGCCTGTGCATGTACCTCCAGGAGAAGGAGAGCGTCTACGACCTGTCCTGGAACGGCCAGGTGAGCTACGGCCATGTGTATCACCAAAACGAGGTCGAGCAGTCGCGTTACAATTTCGAGCTGTCCAACGCGCCCATGCTCCTGGAGCTGTTCGGGCGCTACGAGGCCGAATGCCTGGCCCTGTGCGAGGCCGGGCAGCCCTGGCCCGCCTACGACTACTGCCTGAAGTGCTCGCATACCTTCAACCTGCTCGACGCGCGCGGGGCCATCTCCATCACCGAACGCACCGGCTACATCGGCCGGGTGCGCAACCTGGCCTCCCGAATCGCCCGGCTCTACGCGGCCCAGCGCGAGGAGATGGGCCACCCGATGCTCGCCAGGTAGCCAAAGGAAGCGCTCATGCCTGAATTCATTCTTGAGATAGGAACCGAGGAACTGCCCGCCCGCTTCTTCCCCCGGCTGCACGAGGAGCTGGGCGAGGCCGTGGCCAAGGCCCTGGAAGAGCGGCTTGTCGATTTTTCCGGGCTGCGCACCTTCGCCACCCCCCGGCGCGTCGTGCTGCATGTGGCCGAGGTCGCCCCGGCCCAGCGCCGCGAGGAGGAGCTGCTCACCGGGCCGCCCCGGCGCATCGCCTACGACGCCGAGGGCGCGCCCACCAAGGCCGCCCTGGGCTTCGCCAAGACCCAGGGCGTGGACATCGCCGACTGCTTCATCCAGACCACGGACAAGGGCGAGTACCTGGCCGTGCGGCGCATGACCGGCGGCGAGGCCACCCTGGGCCTGCTGCCTGCGGTGTGCGAGGCGGCCGTGGCCGGGTTGCAGTTCCCCAAGAAAATGCGCTGGGGCGCGCGGGAATTCGGCTTCGGCCGCCCCATCCAGTGGCTCCTGGCCCTGTTCGGGGCCGAGGTCGTGCCCTTCGCCCTGGCCGGGGTGGCCTCGGGGCGCTCCACGCGCGGGCACCGCGTCCTTGGCCCGGGGCCCTTCGAGGTCGCCGAGGCCGGGCGCTACTTCGAGATCGTCCGCGAGAGCGGCCGCGTGATTCTGGACCCGGCCGAGCGCCGGACCATGATCCGCGAGCGCGCCGACGCCCTGGCCCGCGAGGCCGGGGGCCGCGTGGTCTGGAAGGAGGACCTGCTGGACGAGGTGGTCGGGCTGGTGGAGGCCCCGCTGCCCGTGCTGGGCGACTTCGACCCCTCCTTCCTGGAGGTGCCGCGCGAGGTCCTGCTGACCAGCATGGAGAGCCACCAGAAGAGTTTCGGCGTGGAGGACGCCCAGGGCGCCCTGCTTGCGCATTTCGTGACCACCCTGAACCTGGAGCCGCGCGATCCGGCCCTGGTGAAGAAGGGCTGGGAGCGCGTGCTGCGCGCCCGCCTGGAGGACGCGCGCTTCTTCTGGAAGGCCGACCTGCGCGCCGACGCCGACGCGTGGCTCGGGCGCCTGGACAAGGTCATCTTCCTGGCGCCGCTGGGCACAGTGGGCGACAAGACTCGGCGCCTGGAGGGCACCTGCGCGGCCCTGGCCGGGGCCGTGGCCCCGGAGCTGCGCGCCGTGGCCGCCCGGGCCGGGCGGCTGTCCAAGGCCGACCTCGTCTCGGAGATGGTCTACGAATTCGACGAATTGCAGGGCGTCATGGGCGGGATATACGCCCGCAGGCGCGGCGAGCCCGAGGCCGTGGCCGACGCGCTCTACGAGCAGTACCTGCCCGCCGGGCCGGGCAGCCCCGTGCCCCAGAGCCTGGCCGGGGCGCTGCTGTCCGTGGCCGACAAGGCCGACACCCTGGCCGGCTGCTTCGGGCTGGACATGATCCCCACCGGGGCCAACGACCCCTACGCCCTGCGCCGGGCGGCCCTGGGCATCATCCGCATCATCCTGCACCACGGGCTGCGCCTGTCCCTGGGCGAGCTGCTGGCCCGGGCCCGGGGGGCCTATGCGGACGGTGTCGCCTGGAAGCTGCCCGAGGCCGAGGCCCAGGCACGGCTGCTGGAGTTCTTCGCCGGGCGGCTCAAAGCCTACTTCACGGCCCGGGGCCACCAGACCCTGGTGGTGGAGGCGGCCCTGGGCGCCGGGTTCGACGACGTGTGGGCCCTGGCCGCGCGGGTGGACGCCCTGGGCGAGTTCGCGCGCGAGGACGACTTCGCCCAGGCCGTGCTGACCTTCAAGCGCGCGGCGAACATCATCGTCAAGCAGGGCGGAGCCGCCGCCGTCGACGGCGGGTACGACAAGGCCCTGCTGGCCGAGCGGGCCGAGCAGGCCCTGGCCGCGCGCCTGGAAGCCGTCGCCCCCGTCTGGGACGAGCTCTGGGCCAGGGACGATTTCGCCAGCCTGCTGGGGCTGCTGCGCGAGCTGCGCCCCGATGTGGACGCCTTCTTCGACGGGGTTATGGTCATGTGCGACGACGCGGCGCTGCGGGCCAACCGGCTGAATCTGTTGGGGGCCCTGGTGGGCCGCCTGGGTCGGCTGGCGGATTTCGCGGCGCTGCAAGTCTAGCCGGGCGACGTTCGCCAAAAGGCTTGACATCCGGGGGGGGCGGGTATAGTTGACCTGTTCCCAAGCGTAGGCAAGCAACACTTTCAGTCCGATAGAGTTTCTAGGAGGAATGCATCTTGGCTAATCACAAGTCCGCCATCAAGAGGCACCGGCAGAGCCTGAAGCGCCGCGACCGCAACCGCGCCGTGAAGACCCGCATCAAGAACGTGGTCAAGGCCGTGCGCCTGGCCGTGGAGGCCAAGGACAAGGAGCAGGCCCAGGCCGCCCTGGCCACCGCCACCGCCGTCCTGGACAAGGCGGCCACCAAGAAGGTCGTGCACTGGCGCACCGCCGCGCGCAAGGTTTCGCGCCTGAGCCTGGCCGTCAACAAGATCGCCTAGCCTCCGGTCCCTTTCGCCCTTCCAGCCCGCCCCGCGCAAGCGAGGCGGGCTTTTTCCGTGGGCCGCGGCGTGGGCCGCGGCGGCGGGCGGCGGCGGACCGGGCCGACGGACCGGCCCGGGCGCTTTCCGGGCTGGATTTCCCCCCGCGCTTCCGGTAGACAGGGGCTGCCCGCGCGCCGCGCGGGGCGCCAACCGCAACAGGCAGGCACAGCGTGAAGGTCGTGATCATCGGAGCGGGCGAGGTGGGCTTCCACATCGCCCGGCGCCTGGCCTCCGAGGCCAAGGAAGTGGTGGTGGTGGACAACAGCCTGCGCGCCCTCAAACGCATCAGCGAGAGCGTGGACGTGCAGACCATCGAGGGCTCGGGCTCCGACCCCGCCGTCCTGGAGGACGCGGGCATCCGCGACGCGGACATCATGCTCGCCGTCACCGATTCCGACGAGATCAACATCGTCGCCTGCACCTTCGCCGCGGCACTTGCGCCGGGCATGGTCACCCTGGCGCGCATCCGCAAGGACGAGTACCTGCACTTCCAGGAGGGCCGCGCCCTGGAGATGCTTGGCATCGACAAGGCCATCAATCCCGACGTGGAGGTGGTCCGGGCCATCGAGCGGCTGATCGAGATCCCCGGCGCCGAGGAGGTCAGCGACTTCGCCGGGGGGCGCATCAAGTTCGTAGGCTACCGCGTGGCCGGGGGCCCGGCCGTGGGCGTGGGCATGGTCGACATCCGCGCGGTGCTCGGCGTGGCCGACGTGATCATCGCCGCCATCGTGCGCGACGACCAGCTCATCATCCCCTCGGGCGGCGACGTGATCCAGAACGGCGACCTGATCTATTTCGTCTGCTTCGCGGACAATGCGCGCCTGGTCATGCAGCGCCTGGGCTGCCCCACGCGCCAGGTGCGCAACGTGATGATCATCGGCGGCGGGGACATCGGCCTGCGCCTGGCCCGCAGCCTGGAGGCCCGCCTGCACGTCAAGGTCGTGGACATCGACCCCGACCGCTGCCAGGAGCTGGCCCAGGAGCTGCGCAAGACCCTGGTGCTGCTGGGCGACGGGCGCGACCAGGACCTGCTGGCCGAGGAGAACATCCACGAGATGGACATGGCCATCTCGCTGACCGGCGACGAGGAGACCAACATCCTGACCTCGCTGCTCTGTCGGCGCCTGGGCGCGGCCAAGGCCGTGACGCGCATCAACAAGTTCGCCTACTTCAACCTCGTGCGCACCGTGGGTATCGAGCAGATCGTCAGCCCCCGGCTGGCGGCGGTCAACTCCATCCTGCAATACATGCGCAAGGGCAAGGTGCTTTCGGCCACGACCATCAAGGGCGACGAGGCCGAGGCCCTGGAGGCCGTGGCCCTGGCCCATTCGGACATCGTGGGCAAGGCCATCCGCGACCTGAACCTGCCCCGGGGCGCGCTGATCCTGTCCATCCAGCGCGGCGAGGAGGTCGTCTTCCCCACGGGCGATTCGGTGATCATGCCCGATGACCGCATCCTGATCCTCTCCACGCGGCGCAACGTTGCGCGCGTGGAGAAGAGCCTGACGGTGAAGCTGGAGTTCTTCTAGGATGCGCTGGCGCTACACCCTGTCCCTGGTGGGGGCGATCCTGCTGTGCGTGGGCCTGTCCATGGTCCTGGCCCTGGGTTGGTCGCTCTACGACGACGACCCGGGCGCCGGGCCCCTGGGGCTGTCCGTGGGCGTGACCCTGGCCGTGGGCCTGGGCCTTCTCGTGCTGTTTCGCGACGCCAAGGCCGCGCCCATGACCCACCGCGAGAGCATGGCCGTGGTGGCCCTGGGCTGGGTGGCGGCGGCTTTCGCCGGGGCGCTGCCGTTCTGGTTCGCCGGAACCTTCGGCCCCTCGTTCACCGACTGCCTGTTCGAGTCCATGAGCGGCTTCACCACCACCGGCGCCTCGGTGCTTACGGACATCGAGGCCGTGCCCCGGGGGCTGCTCTTCTGGCGTTCGCTGACCCACTGGCTGGGCGGCATGGGCATCATCGTGCTGTCCCTGGCCATCCTGCCGTTCCTGGGCGTCGGCGGCATGCAGCTCTACCGCGCCGAGGTGCCCGGCCCCGTGCCCGACAAGCTCAAGCCGCGCATCAAGGACACGGCCATGCTGCTGTGGAAGGTCTACCTGCTTTTCACCGTGGTGCTGGCGGCGCTGCTGTGGGCCGGGGGCATGGACCTGTTCGAGTCGCTGTGCCACACCTTCGGGACCATGGCCACCGGCGGGTTTTCCACGCGCAACGCCTCCGTGGCCGCCTACGACAGCGTCTACATCGATGTGGTCATCACCGTGTTCATGCTCCTGGCGGGGCTCAATTTCACCCTGCACTACCACGCCCTGCGCGGTCGGCCGGGGGTGGCCCTGCGCGACCCGGAGCTGCGTTTCTTCCTTTTCGTGTTCGCCGTGGCGACCCTGTGGTCCGCCTGGGACATCCTGGGCACGAGCTACGACAGCTTCGCCCAGGCCCTGCGCTACAGCGCCTTCCAGGTGGCCAGCATCCTGACCACCACCGGCTTCGCCACGGCGGACTACGAGCTGTGGACGCCCCTGCCCCAGAGCCTGCTCCTGCTGCTCATGTTTCTGGGCGGCTCGGCGGGCTCCACCAGCGGCGGCATCAAGTGCATGCGCATCATGATCCTGCTCAAGCACGCCTACGACGAGCTCTACCGCCTGATCCATCCCCGGGCCGTGTCGCGCATCAAGCTCGGCGGCCGCCCGGTGAACCAGGACGTGCTGGGCTCCGTGGCCGCGTTTTTCCTGTTGTTCCTGGCCCTGTTCCTGGCGGCCTGGCTGGCCGTGGCGGCGATGGGCGTGGACCTGCTGACGAGCTTCTCCTCCGTTGCGGCCTGCATGGGCAATATCGGCCCGGGGCTCGGCGGCGTGGGGCCCACGGACAACTACGCCTGGCTGCCCGGCGCGGCCAAGTGGGTGCTGGTGCTGTGCATGCTCCTGGGGCGGCTGGAGATATACACGGTGCTCATCCTCTTCGTGCCCGAGTTCTGGCGCAAGTAGGCCCGGACCGCGTGTTTGCGCATTCCGCGCCGAGGGGATAGGACTGCGAATCATGGCCACGCGTCGTCGACTTTCCCCCAATGAGCTGATCATCCTGGGCTTCGCCCTGATCATCCTGTGCGGCACGGTGCTGCTGCGCCTGGACGTGTGCCGCACGGGGGCGGAGCTGTCCTGGCTGGACGCGCTGTTCACCGCCACCTCGGCCACCTGCGTCACTGGCCTTGCGGTGGTGGACACGGGCACCTTCTTCTCCCCCGTGGGCCAGGGGGTTCTGCTGGGGTTGATCCAGGTGGGCGGCCTGGGGGTCATGACCTACACGAGCCTGGTTTTCCTCTTGTGGCGCAAGCGTATTTCCCTGTCCGACCGCACGGCCGTGCGCCAGAGCCTGTTGCAGGACCCGTCCTTCCGCCTGGGGGCCTTCCTGCGCCGGGTGGTCTTCGGCGCCCTGGCCATCGAGGCCGTCGGCGCGGCGCTGCTCTGGCTCCTGGACCCTGCGGGCTTCGCGCCGTGGTCGGCGCTGTTCCACTCCGTGTCGGCCTTCTGCAACGCGGGCTTCGGGCTGTATGCCGACAGCCTCGTGCAGTGGCGCGCCGACGCGGGGGTGAACCTGGTGTTCATGGCCCTCATCGTGCTGGGCGGCCTGGGCTTCGCTGTGCTCATCGAGCTGGGCGGCTGGCCCCGGGCGGCCTGGCGGCGCCTGCGCAGCGGGCGGGCCGATCCCGGCGCCCGCCTGTCGTGGCACGCCCGGGTCGTGCTCTCCACCAGCCTGTGGCTGGTGCTGGGCGGGGCGGCGGCGCTGTTCCTGGCCGAGTTCGCCCTGGGCCGCGACGGGGTGCCCCTGTCCTCGGAGCTGCTCTCGGCGCTGTTCCAGTCCGTGACCAGCCGCACCGCCGGGTTCAACACCCTGGACATCGGCGGGCTGACCAACATCTCGCTGCTGGTCATCATCGCCCTGATGTTCATCGGCGGGTCGCCGGGCTCCTGCGCGGGCGGCGTCAAGACCACGACCTTCCGCGCGCTGCTGGGCTTTTCCCTGGCGCGGATCATGGGCCGCAGGCAGGCCGTGGTCCGGCGCTTCGCCCTGGACGAGGGCTCGCTCAACGACGCCCTGACGCTCATCCTCTACGGCATCGTCATCGTCGGGGCGGGCACCCTGGCCCTGTGCATCACCGAGCTGGGGCCCCAGCCCCACGCCCAGACGCGCGGCATGTTCCTGGAGCTGCTGTTCGAGTGCGTGAGCGCCTTCGGCACCGTGGGACTCTCCGCCGGGGTGACCGGGGAGCTGTCGCCCTGGGGGCGGTTGGTGGTCACGCTGCTCATGTTCGTGGGCCGCCTGGGGCCCATCGTTTTCATCGGCGTGCTGCACGACATGCGCCGCCAAGAGAAGTTCACCTGGCCCGAGAAGCGGCTGCCCATCGGCTGACGGGCCGCCAAGGAGTAGCGGAGCATGAAGCGCAAGCAGGAGATCGGCGTCGTCGGCCTGGGCAAGTTCGGTTTTTTCGTCGGCCGAAGGCTCATGGAGCTCGGCCACGACGTGGTCGGCCTGGACGTGAACCCCGACAACGTGCGCCGCGCCCAGGACCACCTGACCCAGGTCTACCAGGGCGACGGCACGGACAAGGGCGTGCTGGAGCAGCTGGGCTTCAAGGATTTCGATCATGTGGTGGTCAGCGTGGGCGAGGCTATGGAGGCCTCCATCCTGCTGACCATGCATCTCAAGGAGCTGGAGGCCCGCCAGGTGTGGGTCAAGGCCATAAGCCTGGATCACGAGAAGGTGCTGCGCAAGGTCGGCGCCGACGAGGTTTTCTTCCCCGAGCTGTTCGGCTCGCAGCAGCTGGCCATGCGCATCACCAGCCCGGGGCTCATCGAATACCTGCATTACGGCCAGGGCATCCTGGTCCAGAAGCTGGTGGTGGACCAGTGGCGGGGCAGGACCCTGCGCGAGCTGAACCTGACCAACCGCTACCAGATGCTGGTCATCGCCCACAGGTCGGCCTCGGCCGGGAGCTTCGACTACCTGCCCCGGGCCGACGCGCGCCTGGAGGCGGACGACGAGATCGTGGTGGTGGTCCAGGAGGAGATGGCCGGGAAATTCCAGCCCTAGCCGGGGCCGGGTGCCCCGGGGCATCCCGCCCTTCGTGCGGCCCGCCCGGACCCTACAGCGCCCAGGCCAGGGAGGGCATGCCGTCGATGAGCCCCAGGGCGGTGCAGTGGGCGCCGAACAGGGCCAGGGATGCCTGCTCCCGGGGGCCCAGGTCGTAGCCGATGGTGCCCAGGTAGTCCTCGATGCCCGCCGGGCTGATCCACGGCGTGAACTCGTCCCAGCGGGCGATTTCGGCAATGGCCTGCACGCAGGTGGTCTTGCAATGCAAAAGGGCGGTGTGCACCTCGCCCAGGAGGGCCTCCTGGGCCGGGGAGAGCCCGCGGCGCACGATCCACACGGCGAAGACGAAGGGCAGGCCCGTCCAGCGCAGCCAGTGCTCGGCCAGGTCGACGATGTGCCAGCCCGCCGGGCGGTCCACATGGATCTTCAGGGCCAGGTTGCCGATTTCCAGGAACGGGCGGCCCTTGGTCAGGCCGCTGCCCGGGGGCATGGGCTCCCAGCGCGGCTCGGGCAGGTTCCAGCACAGCGACCAGAGCACCTTGAGCAGGGCCACGGAGCTGGCCGAGGCGCCCGTGAGCCCGACCCCGGGGCCGTTGGCCGCCAGCCATGCGGGCAGCTCCTCCAGAGCCACGGGGCTGACCAGCAGCACGCTTTTCACCGGCCCCAGGGGCGCGCTGATGGACAGCCCGGGCAGCAGGCGGTAGCGCCCGGCGCCCGCGAGGTATTCGAAGGACGAGGCCGGGGCGCAGTCCAGCTCGCCGCGCGCCAGCAGGGCGTTCATCTCCGAGGGGTGGCCCGGGATGTACTCCAGACCGTCCGAGGGCGGGAACACGCGCTTGAGATGATGGAACAGGGGCAGGACGTTCAGGTAGTCGATCTGGCCGACGCGCAGGTGGTTGGTGCTCATGGGCCCATGCCTTACCCCGGTCCGGCGCGGATGAAAAGCCCGCAGCGCAATGGTTTCACCCCTGGGCGGCGGCCCGGGGCCGCGCCCGCCCGGGGCGGCGGGCACGAAAAAGGCCCCCGGAGCGATCCGGGGGCCTTGGCGTCTTTCCGGGAGCCGGGCGCTAGGCCAGCTGGCTCATGAGGTATTCCTTGATCTCGGTGATACCCTTTTCGCCGTCCAGCTCGATGAACTTGTATCCGCCGTCCTTCTTGTTTTTGTAGAAGTTCACGGCGGCCATGGTGCCGGTCTTTTCGTCGTAGTAGATGTTGTGGCGCTGGTCGATGGCACCCTCGTCCTGGTCGTCCTGGCGGGAAGACAGGGCGCCGCCGCACACGCGGCACTTGTCGCCGTCGGGGGTGATGGCCGGGATGCCGACGTTGTTGGGGTGGTTGGGGTTGTTCTCGCACAGGCGGCGACCCATGATGCGCGCCTTGGCGATTTCGCGGGGCAGCTTGATCTCGATGACGTAGTCCAGGGCCACGCCGTCCTTCTGCAGGGCTTCCCACAGCTTTTCGGCCTGCACCAGGGAGCGCGGGAAGCCGTCCAGCAGCCAGCCGTTCTTGGAGCCCTGGAGCACGTCCAGCACCATGGGGATGGTGATGTCGTCGGGCACCAGCTCGCCGCGGTTGATGTATTCCTTGGCCTTCATGCCAAGCTCGGTGCCGCCGCCGATGTGCTTGCGGAAGATGGCGCCGGACTCGATGTGATCCAGGCCGTACTTGTCTTTGGCCAGGGTGCCCTGGGTGCCTTTGCCGGAGCCGTTGGGACCGAAGATCAGGATATTCACGTCTGCCTCCTTAGGATTTGCAAAAAATTTCACAATGCCTATACCGCCTTGGCCCGGCTGTCAATGCCCGGCGGTCCTTTTCGGCCTCGCCCGGGCCTGACTCCGGCCTTGGGGCGGCCCGGAATCCCCCGGCGGGCGGAACGGAGGGGCTGGCCCGAAAGATTCTCGTGAAAAACAGAACAAGCCGCCCCGGCGCTGGGGCGCGGTTGTGTCGGGCGGGGCGGGGCCTGCCTGGGCCAGGGGCCGGAGCGGGCGCCGGGCTGGGGGACAGGGTCGGGGCCTGGGGCTGGCTGGGGTCGGAAGGGCCGGGAGGTGCCGGGCCGGGGTGGACGCCGGGGTGTGGGTATGGGGTTGGCGCCGGAACGGGGCGCGGCCCGGGGGCTGGAGCCAGGGCAGGGCGCGGGTCGGACGGGGCGGTGGCGTTGGGCAGGGAGGGGGCGTGTGGCCTGACGCAGAGGAACACGGGGCACAGGCACGGCCAGGGCCAGGGCGTTGCGCCA
>NZ_JALNWM010000100.1 GCF_023230885.1 Desulfocurvus sp.
CGACGAACCAGGGTCAATCTGGCATTGCTATGGATGTTCACTCGGTCCTCCCTCGGCAGTTGAGTTTTCGCACACCCAATCTGACCGATTAGGGCCGAGTGAACAACCTCCTATAACTCCACAGCTAGGCGGCCCCCAGGCGGCCGGACAGGGCCGGGGCCGGGAGCGCCCGGGGCCAGAAAAAAGAGCGGCCCGCACATCCTGTGCGGGCCGCGCGGCGCCAGGGAACGGGCGCCCAAAGATGCCGCATGCCCGGGTCCGGGATTCCCTGACATGCGGCGACGGTCGGCCCATTGCCTCCCGTCCTGCCAATGCCGTCCCCCGGCGATGCGGGGGGAAATATGCTGCCGCCGCGCGGGTCCGGGATTCCCGCGCGGCGGCGAAGCGGCCGACCCGATGCCGGCCGCCGGTCCACTCAGTTGTCGATGGCGCCCTGCAGGTCGGCCACGCCCACGGACAGCGGGGTGCCGAAGTCCACGAACACGTCCTCGCCCGAGGTCCAGGACACGCGGCCCTGGAGATTCGCGGTCTCGGAGAGCAGGCGCAGGTCGAGAACCACCGCGTCGCCCACGTTCAGCCCGCAGTAGGCCACCCCGCGCTGCTTGCGCAGCCGGGCGCCGCCGGTGTGCACGTTGACCAGGGAGATGGGGCGCCGACCCTCGCAGGCCGAAATTTCGCTGTCATGATTGAAGGCGAAGGCCATCAGGCGGATGCGCGCGGCAATCGCGGATTCGTAGCGTTCGGAATGTCCCATTGCTCCCTCCCATCTGCGGCCGCGTCCTGCGTCCGCACCGTCAAGACATGCCCCAGGCATATCAAGGAACGTACCAAACCGGGCCGCGCGGAAGGCTCCCCGTAAAACCATTGCGGGACAAGCGATTTGCTCCGCCCGGCGCCGGAAGGGGCCGCCAGGGCGGGCGGAAGGCCGTCCACTTCGGATGGATTTTCCAGCACATATGGACATTTTGTCCATTCAAAATGGACAACGCCGCGCCCCGGGCGCAGCGCCCTTGCCCCCGGCGGCGTTTGCCCGTATGGTCCGCCTGCCGCGCCCGGGCGGCCCGGGCCGCGCCCGGCACACGGAGCCCGCCATGAAGACCAAGGATCGCGTTTCGCAGATCGTGGCCCGCCTCAGGCGGCGCTATCCCGACCCCCGCTCGGAGCTGCACTGGGAAACCCCCTGGCAGCTCCTGGCCGCGACCATGCTCTCGGCCCAGTGCACGGATGCCCGCGTCAACGCCATCACCCCGGAGCTGTTCCGCCGCTGGCCCGACCCTGCGGCCACGGCCGGGGCCGATGTCGCCCAGGTCGAGCGGGTCGTCCACTCGGCGGGCTTTTTCCGCCAGAAGGCCAAGAACCTCGTGGGCGCGGCGGAGCTCATCGTGCGGCTGCACGGCGGCCGGGTTCCGGCCTCCATGCCCGAGCTGACCGCCCTGCCCGGCGTGGCCCGCAAGACGGCCAACATCGTGCTCTCCAACGCCTTCGGCCTCCAGGAGGGCATCGCCGTGGACACCCACGTCCGACGGCTGGCCGGGCGCATGGGCCTGACCCGCAGCCAGGACCCCGCGCGCATCGAGAAGGATCTCATGGCCCTGGTGCCCCGGCCCGACTGGGGCGACTTCAACCACATGCTGGTGCTTTTCGGGCGCCAGGTCTGCCCGGCCCGTTCGCCGCGCTGCGTCGATTGCGAGCTGGCCGACATCTGCCCAAAACGCGGAGTGAGGAGCGCGTGAACACGCAAGAGACATTGACCCCCGCCGAGGAGGGCGCCGCCCTGGCCGCCCCCGGCGACTTCCGGGTTTTCGCCACCGAGGGCCGCGCCCGGCTGGGCGCGCTGCTGACCGCCCACGGCCTGGTGCGCACCCCGGCCTTCATGCCCGTCGGCACCGTGGGCAGCGTCAAGGGCGTGGACCCGCGCGACCTGGCGGAGGTAGGCTCGCAGATCATCCTGGGCAACACCTACCACCTCTACCTGCGCCCCGGCGACGA
Organism: Desulfocurvus sp.; assembly: GCF_023230885.1. Taxonomy (GTDB): domain Bacteria; phylum Desulfobacterota; class Desulfovibrionia; order Desulfovibrionales; family Desulfovibrionaceae; genus Desulfocurvus. Next base: position 1,990 of record NZ_JALNWM010000100.1, read on the forward strand.
GGTGGTCGCGCGGCGCGGCGGGCTGCACCGCTTCAACGGCTGGCACGGCCCCATCCTCACCGACTCCGGCGGCTTCCAGGTCTTCAGCCTGGCGGGGCTGCGCCGCATCACCCCCGACGGCGTGGAGTTCCGCTCGCACCTGGACGGCTCCAGGCATTTCTTCTCCCCCGAGAAGTCCATCTCCATCCAGCAAAACCTGGGCTCGGACATCATGATGGTCTTCGACGAATGCGCCGCGGCGGGCAGCCCGCGCGACTATGTGCTGCGCGCCCTGGAGCTGACCACGGCCTGGGCCCGGCGCTGCCGCGATTTCCACGAGCCGGGCGCAGGCGGCCAGCTGCTCTTCGGCATCTGCCAGGGCGGCTTCCACGAGGACCTGCGCGAGCGCAGCATCGCCGAGCTGACGGATATCCCCTTCGAGGGCTACGCCCTGGGCGGCCTGTCCGTGGGCGAAACCAAGCCCGAGATGCTGCGCATCCTGCGCCACTCCGCGCCGCTGCTCCCCGCGGGCAAGCCGCGCTACCTCATGGGCGTGGGCACGCCCCTGGACATCCTCGACGGCATCGAGGCGGGCATCGACATGTTCGACTGCGTGCTGCCCACGCGCAACGCGCGCACCGGCACCCTGTTCACCTCCCTTGGCCGCGTGAACATCAAGCGCGCCGAGTACAAGGAGGACGACGCGCCCCTGGACCCGGCCTGCGGCTGCTACACCTGCCGGACCTTCTCGCGGGCCTACCTGCGCCACCTCTACGTCAGCCGCGAGCTGCTCTCCTACCGGCTGAACACCATCCACAACCTGACCTACTTCCTGGACCTGACGCGCCGCGCGCGCGAGGCCCTGCGCCAGGGGCGCTTCGCGGCCTACAAGCAGTCGGTGGAAGCGGTGTACGGGGCCAACCAGTGAGGGGGGGCGCCCTGCGCCGCGCCCTGGGGCGCGTCTTCGTCGCCGCCGGGGCCCTGGGGCTGGCGGCGCTGCTGGCCGGGGCCGCGGCCGTGGCCGTGGTCGGCGGCATGCTCGCCGTGCAGGACGCGCCCCGGCCCGCCGAGGTCATGGTCGTGCTGGGCGGGCAGTACCACCGCCCGGTCCACGCCGCCCGGCTCCACGCCCGGGGGCTGGCGCCCGAGATCTGGGTTTCGCGGCCCAAGCCGCCCCAGGACACGGCCCTGCTGCCCCTGGTCGGGGTGGACCTGCCGCCCCAGGAGGAGATCTACCGCCGCCTGCTGGTGCGCGGTGGGGTGCCCGACGCGGCCATCCACCTCTACGGCCGCGAGGTGCAAAGCACCGCCGAGGAGGCCGCCCTACTGGCCCGCATCCTGGGCGAGCGGCCCCAGGGCCCGCCCGCGACCCTGCTGGTGGTCACCTCGCCCTACCATGTGCTGCGCGCGCGGCTGATCTTCCAGGCCGCCTTCCCGGACACGCAGGTCCTGGCCGTGGCCACGCCCGACGAGCCCTTCCCCTCGCCCTGGTGGAGCAGCCAGGGCGGCGCGGTGCGCGTGGTCAACGAGACGGCCAAGCTGGCCTGGTACCTGCTGGGCGGGCGCTTCTCCACCTCGGCCCCCGCCGCGCCCCGGCCCGCGCCCGCCGCCGGAGGCCCGGGCTCCGCCCCCTGAGGGCCCGCGCCCGGCACCGATCCATACGCATCTTTCCGTTCCCCCCGCGCGGCGCCCCCTGCGCCTCCGCCTGTGGCCGCCAACATTTCCTGCCGCCCGCCGGGGCCACCCTCCTGCCTTTTCCCGCCCGCGCCCAGGCCGAAATCCTGCCCCGGCCGCCGCCATCCCCGGCCGCGCCCGGCCAGCTCTCCGCCCTCCCCGGCCCGGCCACGCCCGGGCCGAACTTTACCCAATCAAGGGCGTCGCCCGGCCGCCATCCCCGGCCGCCAGGGCGCCCGGGCCGAGCGCTATCCAATCCAGGACACCGCCCGGCCATCGCCCGGGCCGCGCCCTTGACGCGGCCCGGCGCCTCGAATAGAAATTTCCTATCATAATTGGAGGTTTCAAAAGGAAATGAAAATACTGCTGCACATCACCAGCCCGGACCCGGAAACGCGCTGGAACGCCCTGCGCTTCGCCAACCTGCTGCTCGGCCGGGACGAGGACGTGACCATCTTCCTGGACGGCCCGGCGGTGGAATACCGCGCCGGGGACTGCGCGGCCCTGGACCTGGCCGCCCAGGCCAGGATTTTCGCCCTGTCCGAGGGCGTGCTGCTGGCCTGAGGCAAGAGCATGGGCATCCACGGCGTGGATGCGGACGACCAGCTGCGCAAATCGACCCAGGCCGAGCTCTACGCGCTGCTGCTGGAGGCGGACAGGGTGCTGTGCTACTGAGTCAGGCCAGGGGCTTGCGGCTGGAGGGCCGCAGGGCGGGCAGGATGCGGTAGATATCGGCCAGGATCTTCTCGCGGTGGGCCAGGGCGGCGGCGCGGTTGGCCATGATCATGTCCAGCTGGCGGGTGTGCATGGTCAGGTAGCCCAGAAGCTTCAGCCGCTCGCAGATCAGCGGCCGGGGCATGCCCTCGTAGCGCGAGGACAGGCTGTCGCCGCGCACCTCGGAATAGAACCCGAACTGCTCCAGGATGCCCGCGATGAACACCGCCCGGCGCCTGCGCCGGGCGTGGTCCGCCGCGCCGCCCGCAAAGCGGAAGTTGATGTAGTTCTGCGAGGGGCTGTCGGTGACCAGCGCCTCCACGGTGGAGAAATGGAACCCGAAGCGCGATTGCAGGTTGCAGTAGCTGCGGGTGATCATGAAATAGTTGCGGTTGGCGAACTTGCTGCGCAGGACGGGGTTGAGGGCCGGGTTGGTGGCGGCCTCGAGCACGATGGTCATGAAGCCCCGGGCGTCCACGCGCGGCGGCCCGGCCCAGGGCACGGCGCTGATGCCGTCCCACAGGGCCAGCATGGGTACCGAGCGGATGTCCTCCAGGTCCACGAAGGCCCCCTCGCCCTGGCCGTCGATGCCGTCCTCCAGATCCATGACCCAGAACTGCACGGGCACCCCGTCGCGCAGCTGCTTGCCCGGGCACTCCCCGTGCTCGCGCTCCTGGCTGCTCTCGAACATCTCGGCCACGGACTTCTCGTGGCAGAACCGCGTGATGTCGTGCAGGGTCATGACGTTGCAGGCCCGGAATTCCGGGGCGTCGGGGTCCGTCAGGTTCAGGGGCACGATGAGCCGGCTGACCTCCTGGAGCAGCGAGTGGACCGGGCTGCCCTCCATGAGGTTGGGGCGCGGGGCCGCATGGCGCAAGAGCGCCTCCACGCAGCCGGGATAGACGGCGCCGATGTCGGCGTCCACCGTGGCCACCTGGCCGTCGCTCACCGCCGCCACGGCCCCGGCGGCGCCGGTGATCATGGGCACGCCGAACTCGCGGGCCACGTTGGCCAGATGCCCGGTGACGCTGCCCTGCTCGGTGACCACCGCCGAGGCCCAGTTGAGCAGCGAGGCCCACTTGGGCAGGGCGAAACGGGCCACCAGCACCCCGCCCTGGGGAAAGCGCAGGGCGTCGGGGTCGCGCTCCACCACATGCACCGGCCCGCAGCCCACGCCCGGGGCCGCCGTGGCCGCGCCGCGCACCAGGGGCTCCCCGTGGGCCGACGGGTCGCGCTCCGGGTCCGGGGCGGCGTCTGCGGCGCGCGGGGGCACGGCCACCGACAGCGGCCGGCATTGCAGGATGGAAAACCCGCCCTCGCGCTCCAGGGCCCATTCGATGTCCTGAGGCGAGCCGTAGTGCGCCTCCAGCAGCACGGCCAGCCGCGCCAGCTCCGTGGCCTGGGCGTCGGTGAGCGAGGGCCGCGAGATGAGCTCGTGGTCCTGCTCCAGGGCCACAACCCCGGCCTCGGGGCGGCAGACGTAGAGCGTGCGCTTCTCGGCCACGCGGCGCTCGCGCACGCTCAGGGGCCCGCCCGCCCCCTGGCGCGCCACCACGAAGCGGTCGGGCGTGCCCACCCCGTCCACCACCAGCTTGGGCAGGCCCCAGGCCGAATTGATGTGCACCGCGTCGTCGCGGTCCTTGAACGGGCTGCGCGAATAGCACACCCCCCCGGCCACGGGGTCGAGCATGACCATGGCCCCCACGCACATGGCCGCGTCGGAGTCGCGGATGCCCCGGTTCAGGCGGTAGGTCAGGGCCGGCAGGCTGTACATGCTGGCCACCACATCCTTGTAGGCCCGCACGAGCTGGTGCCCGCCGACGTTGAGAATGGAGCGGAACTGCCCGGCGAAGGAGGCCCCGGCGGCGTCCTCGCCCAGGGCGCTCGACCGCAGCGACACGCGCACCCCCGGGCGGGTGGCCCGCTCCAGGAGCTGGTATTGCCCAAGCAGCGCCTCCACCAACGCGTCGGGCAGGGGGTGGTCGGCGATGAGCCGCTGGATGGCCTCGGACAGCTCGAAGCGCTCGCTCATCTCCTCCACGCGGGTCATGAGCAGCCGCTTGCCGATCTCGTCGCGCAGGCCCTGGTGGTCCATGAAAGCCGCGAAGCCCCGCGCCGTGACCACGAACCCCGGGGCCACAGGCAGGCCGATGCGGTTCTTGATCTCGCCGACGTTGGCCATCTTGCTGCCCACCCAGTCGGCCATGGACTTGTCCACCTCGTCCAGGGGCACGACCAGGGGCACGTCGCCCGGGCGCTGCCCGGTCTCCAGCAGGGCGCTGATGTCGCGGCGGATGTCGTCGAAGCGGTCGGCCAGGATGCTGTAGCGGCCAGGGGCGATGCCCTCCAGGTGGCGGATGATCTCCTCCACGTTGACCACCACGGTGGTGCACTTGGCACGGATGAAGGACATGCCGAACACGCGCCGCCCCCGCCGGGCGTCCTCCATGTCGGTCATGGCCTCCAGGGCCTTGGCGTTGGCGCCAAGCAGGCGCTTGAAGTGCTGGAACTGCATGGAGCACGCGTGACGCGCGCGCTCCTTTTCCTGCTCGGTCTGCTCGTGGCCGCCGCCGTTCAGGCCGAGAACCCTGTCCACCCACTCCGTCAGCCAGCCCATGCGCGCTTCCTCCGCCGGAAGACCCAAAACCGGGGCCGCCGCCCCGGGAAGGGACGGCGGCCCGCCTTCGCGGGTCGCCGGACATCATGCCCGAGCGGCCCGTCGGGGTCAAAGCCCGTCTTACGACTCCTTCTTGTGGCCCTTGGTCATGGCCAGGCCCACGCCCTCGAAGAAGTAGAAGATGGTCATGCCCCACCACAGGGTGTAGGCGACGTAGAAAACCAGGGAGAAGGTCAGGATGCCCGCGCGCGAGCCCGCGCTCTCGGGATCGATGCCGTAGTAGTTGTAGCCGACCTCAACGCCCTTGGTGATCACCGACTTGACGACCTTGGCCCGGGCGACGTTCTCCTTGCCCCCGGCGCGCTTGAGCTCGGCGTCCACGGCGGTGAGCGCCTTCCACCACATGAACAGCGCCTCGCGCTCGTCCATGCCGTGGCGCGCGGCGACCTCGCCGCCCCGGTTGGCGAACATGGCCTCGGCGTCGGCCAGGGCCGCGCCCAGGATGGCTCCCAGGTCGCCGGACAGGACGACGCTCTCGCCCCGGGCCTCGGCCTGGGCTGCGCAACCCAGCACCCGGGCGGCCTTGGCCGCCACCTCGGCGCCGACGACGTTCACGTCCTCGTGGCCCTCGGCCTTGCCGTCCACGAAGTGCAGGGTCAGCTCCACCGGCGAGCCCTGGAGCCTGGCCGCCGAGGTCTTCAGGCCGGGGATGTAGTTGCTCGAACCCTTGGAGATGGAGTTGAACAGGCGGTCCGAGGCCTTGAGCGCGTTCTCGCCGTTGAATATCGGGCTGAACATGGCCAGGAGCAGGCCGAAGAAGACCAGGGCCATGACCATGGACAGCGTGAGCTTTTTCTTGCTGGGAGCGGGCATGGCTACGCTTCCTCCTTGAGCTGCTTGATGCTGGTCAGGAACTTGCCGATGACCCATACCGCGAAGATGCCGATGACGATGAAGAACAGAATGTTCCCGATCACATCCAGGGAGTGGTACAGGCCCGGGTTGTGCGGCAGCTGCTTCATCTCGGCCAGCTTGCCCGGCAGGGCGAAGAGGCGGTTGACGAAACCGGCGATGATGGACAGGGCGTAGAAGCCCCGGATGTAGATGCCGGGCACGACCTTGGTGGCCATTGCCCCGATCTGGATGCCCAGCAGCGAGCCGATGAGCATGCCCATGGCCAGGGTGTAGAAGATGAAGCCGTACACCGCGTACTGGGCGATGGACGCATACCCGGCGGTGAAGATGATCTGCAGGATGTCCGTGCCCACGGTGGTGAAGGAGGACACGCCAAGGATGTAGACGAACATGGGGAAGGTCAGGAAGCCGCCGCCAACGCCCATGATGGCCGCCGCGAAACCGACGATGGAGCCGCAGGCCGCCACGAACACGGCGCTGATCTTCTTGCCGCCGGGGGTCAGGTCCTCATCGAAGGTGATCATGGGCGGGATGTTCTTGGACTGCAAGCGCTCGGGCAGGGACCGCCCGCCGCCCGAGGAGGCCGCCGGGCCGCCGTGGGCGTCGCCGCCCCCGGCCTTGCGCATGCGCAGGAAGTCCGTCAGGGCGTAGATGCCCAGGAAGCCCAGCAGGAACACATAGATCACGCTGATGAACGTGTCGGACAGCACGGGGTTGGTTTCGTACAGCGCGCGGTTGATGACGCCGCCGCCGGTCACCCCGATGCCCGCGCCCGCCAGGAAGGCCACGGCCAGGGTCACGGACACGTTGCCCAGCTTCTTGTGGATGGCCGTGCCCATGATGGCCTTGGCGAAAATGTGGAACAGGTCCGTGCCGACGGCCAGGATGCCCTTGACCCCGGCGCTCATGAGCGCGGGGGTGATGATGAAGCCGCCGCCCGCGCCGATGCAGCCGGTGATCAGCCCGGCGCACAGGCCGATGATGATGGAGACCCCGAAAATGGCCGGGGTGTAGTAGGCCGGGCTGTAGGCCTTGTGCCCGCCCAGGATGCCGGGCAGCTCCGGCGCGGCGATGGCCAGGGAGCCCAGCAGGATGGGCACGACCATGGCCGCCAGAATCCACATCTTGCGTTTGCTGGACAGGATGTTGCGCGAGGTCTCCATGTCCCATTTGGCATAGGCGATGGAGCTTTCGAGCATCGTCCGATACAGTCTTCTGCCGATATTCATACCCGTTCGTCCTCCGGTGTCGGTTCGTGGGAAGAGATATTATGCGTCTGTCGGGGTGGCCGCGATGCGGGCGCGGCCCCGGGCCCGGCCCGGGGTCCGGCCCGGGGGTCGGGGCCGGAGCCGTGCGGCCCGGGCCTGCCGGATTGGGAGGCCACGGCCTCGCCCACGGCCTCCATGATCTCCTCCAGCCCGCAGGGCTTGGCCAGGCAGCGGCACACCCCGCCCCCGGCCCCGGGCAGAGCCCGGTTGGTCAGCAGGACAAGCGGCATCTCGGGCGCCACGGCCCGCAGGGCGGTGAAGGGTTCGAGGCCGTCCACCGCCGGCAGGGCCAGATCGAGAACCGCGCAATGGAATTCGTCGCGGCGCAGGGCGCGCAGGGCGGCGGCCACGCAGGTCGCGCCCACGGCCCGCACGCCGCGCCGGGCCATGCGCCGGGCCAGAACGTCCAGGTGTTCCGGCTCGCCCAGCAGGAGCAGCAGCCGCAGCCCGGCGGCGGTCATTGCCGCGCCTCCCCGGCGGGCAGGCGCACCAGGAAGGTCGTGCCCTCGTGCTGCTGGCTTTGGACCTCGATGTCCCCGCCCATCTTCTGGACGATGCCGTAGACGATGGACAGGCCAAGGCCCGTGCCCTTGCCCACGGGCTTGGTGGTGAAGAACGGCTCGAAGATGCGCGCCAGGTTGGCCTTGGGGATGCCCTCGCCCTGGTCGGCCACGCCAAGGACCACCTCGTCGCCCTCGCGGCGGGTGGATATCTGCACCAGCCCGCCGCGCTGGCTCATGGCGTCCACGGCGTTGTTGATGAGGTTCAGGAGCACCTGCTGCATCTCCGAGGGCGAAGCCAGCACCGGGGGCAGCTCCGGCGCCAGGGACAGGGACAGGTCCACCCCGCTGTAGCGGGCGCGCTTCTCCGACAGGCCGACCACTTCGGACACCACGGCGTTCACGTCCAGGGGCCGGGCCACGGGATCGATCTTGCGCGCGAAGGACAGCAGCTTGTGGGTGATCTCGCGGCAGCGGCGGCCCTGGGTGCGGATCTGGGCCAGGGATTTCTCGATGTCCGCGCGCTCGGCCTCGGGCAGCTCCAGGTCGGCGCACACGTCGCCCACCCACCCGGCCTCCTCGAGCATGATGGCCACGGGATTGTTGATCTCGTGGGCGATGCCCGCCGCCAGTTCGCCCACCGAGGCCATTTTGCCCGCCTCGATGACCTGCTCGTTCATCATGGCGCGCTCCGTGTCGGCGGCCTCGATGGAACGCACCACCCGCGCCGACAGCCACAGCCCCATGACCACAATGGCCGCCGCGCCAAGGCCCAGGACCACCAGGACGTTGCGCCGGGCCGAGTGCAGGGTGGCGTAGGCATCGGCGCGCGCCTGCTGGTAGACCAGCAGCCAGCGGCCCTCCTTGAGGGGCGCCATGACGTAGATGGTGTCCGCGCCCTGGGGATCGGGCCGCTCCACAACGGAAACCGCCCCGGCGTCGGTGCCCTGGACCAGGGCCGGGCCGAAGCCCGGGGCCGGGGCCGCGGGCGCGGCCAGGGCGCCCAGCTGCGCCGCCAGCCAGCCGGTGTCGGGCAGGGCGGCGCCGCGCGGGGCCGGGGTCTGGAAGCGCCCCTCGCCGTTGACGATGTACGCCGTGCCCGTGCGCCCGATGCGGATGCTCTCCACCAGGGAATTGAAGGCCACGAAGTCGATGGTCGCGCGCAGAATCCAGTTCTCGTCGCCCCGGCGCTGGCGCACGGCGATGATGAAATGGGGCAGCCCGCGCAGCCCGAGGAACACGTCGCTGATGAACACCTCGCTCCGGGCGGCCTCGCGGAACCAGTCGGCCCCGGAATAATCGGCCTCGCCGAGCTGGAAGGGCCCCGCGTAGGCCCGCTGGCGCCCCTGGGCGTCCACCACGCCCAGGTCCACGAACACGCCCTGCATCTCCTCCTGGAGCAGTTGCAGCTCCTCGCCCAGCCGCCCGGGGGCGCACAGGTCGTCGAGGCTGGTGGACCGCGCCAGGGAGCGGACCTCGCCGCGCTTCTCGCGCAGGAAGAAGTCGATGAGCTGCTGGTGCTTCAGGACCACCTCGCGCAGCTGCTCCAGGACCTTGGCCTCGTAGGACTCGCGGAACTGGGAGCTGCTGATGGCCGCGACGAGCACAAGCGGCGTCAGGGAGACGAGAATGATGATGACCGCTATGGCCCGCCGCAGGGAGCGGTAGTAGCGGGGGGAATGCGGTTCCTCCGGGCTCAGGCGCAGCGGGTTCTTCATCGGCCCTCCGGGCGGCGGGGTTGGGGCAGGAGGCTCCAGGCGGCGTCCAGCAGCGCGCCGGGGTCCGCGGCCTTTTCCACCACCGTCCCGGCCAGGGCCAGGGCGGGGTTTCCGGCCGCATCGGGCAAAAGCGCGTGCAACACCAGCGGGCGCAGGGCGGAGCCGTCGGGGCTTCGCAGGCCCTCGTCCAGGAAG
>NZ_JALNWM010000101.1 GCF_023230885.1 Desulfocurvus sp.
CGCGCGCCAGGGGCTGCCCGGCCTTGATGGCCGCCTTGCAGGACATGAGCGCCCACAGGTCGCGCACATCGCGCGACTGGCCGCTGACCGCCGCGCGCAGGTAGTCCTTGGCCCGGGCCACGGTGAGCAGCGGGGGGATGGCCGCGACGCGCAAAAGCTCCGGGGCGGGCCGTTGCAGGCCGAAACCCAGGTCGCGCAGGCCCTCCCACAGCTCGTCCAGCCGCGCGGCCTCGGCGGGGTGCAGGGGCAGGTCCAGGGGCACGGCCAGGGGCTGGGCGTCGCCGCGCGTCTGGGCCCGCTCGAAGCTGTGGTAGAGCACGCGCTCGTGGGCCGCATGCTGGTCCACCAGCGAGAGGGTTCCGTCGGCGTGGCGCAGGATGAGGTAGGTTTCGGCCAGCTGCCCGAGGTAGGCGGCCGGGCCGCCGCCCAGGTCGTCCAGGGTCGGGCCGGGGGGCGGGGGCGGGGCGTCCAGGCGCGGGCCCGGGCCGGGCTCGGCCAGCCCTTCGGGGGCGGCGGGGTCGCGGGGGCGGGCCGGGCGCGGGGGCAGCCCGAAGCCCAGGCGCTCCTCGCGGGCCACGGTGCGCGTGTATTCGCGCCAGGTGTCAAATCCGGGGCGGGCGGCGGCGCGCGGGGGCGGGGCGTCCTCGTGCTGCGGCGCGCCGGGCGCGCCTGCGGCCCCGGCGCCGCGCAGGGCCCCGCGGACCCCGGCGCCGGAGCCCGGGGCGCCGTCCATGTGCCGCTCCAGGGCCCCGGCGATGGCCCGGCGGACCACCGAGAAGACCAGGGACTCGTCGCGGAAGCGGACCTCGGTCTTGGCCGGGTGGACGTTCACGTCGGTGGCGCCCGGGGGCAGTTCGAGGAAGACCACGGCCTGCGGGTACTCGCGCGAGAGCAGCCGCCCGGAGTACGCCTCGCGCACGGCGCGCAGCATGAGCCGGTCCTGCACGGCGCGGCCGTTGACGTAGAGCAGGATGCGGTCGGCCCGGCCCTGGGCGGCCTGGGGGTCGCCCGCCAGCCCGTGGGCCCGGCAGCCGTCGCGTTCGTGGTCGAAGGGCATGAGCGCCCCGGTCACCGCCGGAGGCCAGGCCACGGCCAGCCGCTCGGCCAGGGTCTGGCCGGGGCGCATGGCGAAGATCTCGCGGCCGCCGCTGGCAAGGCGCAGGCCCACGTCCGGCCGGGCCAGGGCCAGGCGGAACAGGGCGTCCTGGCAGCGGCGGGCCTCCGTGGCCGGGGATTTGAGGAATTTGAGCCGCGCCGGGACGCTGACGAACAGGTCGCGGACCTCGATGCGCGTGCCGGAGCGCAACGCCGCCGGGCCGCGCGCGACCTCGCGCCCGGAGTCCACCTCGATGAAGAAGCCCTCGACGGCCCCGCGCGCCACCGAGGCCAGCCTGAGGCGCGAAACCGAGGCGATGGACGGCAGGGCCTCGCCCCGGAAGCCGAAGCTGGCGATGGAGTCCAGCTCGCGCACGTCCACGAGCTTGCTGGTGGCGTGGCGGGTCAGGGCCAGGGCCATTTCCTCCGGGCCCATGCCCCAGCCGTCGTCGGCGACGGTCATGGCCCCCTGGCCGCCCTGGTCGATGCTCACGTCCACCTGGGTCGCCCCGGCGTCGAGGCTGTTTTCCACCAGTTCCTTGAGCACGGAGGCCGGGCGCTCGACCACCTCGCCCGCGGCGATCTGGTTTTGCAGTTCTGCGGGCAGGACCTGGATGGGGCGAGGGGAGGCGGCGGGATGATTGGGCATGGGCCCACCCTAGCCCAAAGCCGGGCCGGGCGCCAGGGGGCGGGGAGCCCCCGGGGCGGCGGCCCCGGCGCGGAAGCCGGGGCCGCCGCAAAGCCCTAGAAGCTCAGGCCCATGAGCTGGACGCGGGCCTCGAAACGGTCTTCGAAGGGGGTGTGCGTGTAGTAGACCGTCACGTCCCAGCACTGGTGGGTGTAGGTCACATAATAGGTCTGTTCCAGGTCGGAGTTGGTGGTCAGGTCCGCGCGGTAGGTGAAGCCCGTGGACCAGCGGCGCGAGGCGATGAGGTCCACCCCGAAGCGGATCTGGCGGATGCGCGCGCGGTTGCGGTCCTTGTAGGTGTCGGCGGAGTCCTGGAAATCCAGGCCGAACTCGGCGCGGGCCACGTTCTTCCAGAGGCCGCGCAGGAAGTGCTCGTGGCGGGTGATGTCCGCCGAGTAGGGCGACCAGTAGGAGCGGTTGACCAGGGACAGCCACTCCTCGGGCGAGACGATCAACTCGCCCATGAGGTCGCTGAAGGGGCGGCGGGGGTATTGGTCGCGCTGCTCGGTGCGGGTGGCCTCGCGCAGGTCGAAGCTCTGCTCCAGGCGCAGGCGCAGGAACTCGCGGTAGTCCGCCTTGAGCACCGGGACGCCCAGGGGCTTGCCGTCCTCGCCCAGGGGCGCGTCGGGGTCGACGCGCAGCACCTGGCGCTCGCGCTTGCGGTCGAAGAGGTTGGTCAGCGAGTAGGTGATTTCGTTCTGGGCCGCCAGCCGGTCCAGCTCGTCGAAAAAGGGCTTGTTGGACTGGGAGACGTGGGGCGTCCAGTCGTAGTCCACCCGGGGCTGCACCGCGTGGCGGATCTTGGTCCAGCGGCCGGGGTCCTCCACGGGGCGGCCCTTGTCGTCGAGAAGGGGCTGGCCGGTGTTCAGGGCCGGGGCGCCGGACGAGGGCGCCAGGTCGAAGACCTTGTAGTACTCGGTGAAGGCCGAGACGTTCATGGTCGGCAGGCTGCGCGTGGTCGCGCTGTCGTCGTGGCTGGGCGCGGGGTGGTCCTCGTAGCGGCTCACGAAGTAGGCCGTTGTGCGCAGGCCCAGGGTGGGGATGACGGACAGCGGCCCGGCCTGCACGGGCAGGCTGGCCTTGGGGAGCAGGTCCAGGCGGGTGCCCTGGGTGCCGTAGCGGCGCCAGAAATGGGTGCCCCCGGCCTCGGCCTCGAATTCCAGCGGGCCGGAGAACAGGCGGTCCTTCCACAGGTAGGCGTGCAGTTCCGGCAGGGTCTGGGCCGTGGGGTTCCTGTCCTTGCTGCGGTTGCCGTTCTGGTAGGCGAGGTTCTGGGTCCAGGCGGTCTTCACGGCCACGCCGCCCGCGTCCCACGAGCGGGAGACGAGCAGGGCGGACTCGCGCTCCAGGGCGTCGGCGTTGGCGATATCGCGCGAGAACTCTTCGAGGAATTCGAGCCTGTTCTGGGTGAAACCCGTTTTCCCGGCCTTGAATTCGCGCAGGAAGTTCTGGTCCGAGACCCAGTCGATGTCCAGCTTGGCCTTCCAGTGCGGGTCCAGCAGGTGGGTGTCCAGCTTGCTGCGGATCCAGTAGCGGTCGGCGTTGGGGCGCGTGAGGCCGTCGTTGTGGAACTGGCTGTCCTCCTGGGCCTGCGTCGATTCGCGGATGGCGTCGTGCAGGTAGTCGATGCGCCACAGGCCCTTGGTGCCCGTGTTGGGCGTGTGGCGGAACTCCAGGCCCTGCATGAGCCCGCGCTCGCTCATCCAGTTCTCGTAGAAGGTCGCGTCGGCCTCGTCGCTGATGGCCCAGTAGATGGGCTGGTTGTACATGAAGCCGTTGCGCGAGCTGGTGCCCCATTCGGGCATCAGCAGGCCCGACTGGCGTTTGCTCTTCACGGGCAGGATGCCCACGGGGGCGTAGAAGGCGGGCTGGTCGCGCACAAGCAGCCGCGGATGCCACATCCAGGCGTAGCCCTCCAGGGTGATCTCGCCCTCCTCCATGGCGATGGACCACGCCTCGCCGGGCTCGTCGCAGGCCGTGACGCGGGCGTTCCGGAAGGTGTAGCGGTCGCCCGCGTGCTTTTCGATGCGCTCGCCGCGGAAGTAGAGGTGCGGCTCGGAGACGAAAATCTCGCCGTTCTTCAGCCAGCCGACCTTGTTTTTCAGGTCGAACTCGGCCTCCTCGGCGCGCAGGCGGTCCGTGGACCAGTCGATGTCCACGTTGCCCACCAGGCGGACCCAGCCCGTGGCGCGGTAGTAGGTGGCGTGGTCGGCCTTCAGGGTGTTCTCGCCCTGGGTCAGCACCACGTTGCCGTCGGCCTGGAGGACTTCGGTGTCGTGCTGCGCGGCGAGGTTGTCGGCCTTGATCTGCCAGGGGGTGTTCTCCTGGCCCTTGGCTTCGAGGTGGTCGGCCAGAATGTCGCCCTCGGCCCGGGCGGGCGGGGCGGGGCAGGCCAGCAGGGCCACCAGGGCGGCCAGCAGGGCCAGGCCCGCAAGACGAAGGGCCGCCGGGTGTTTCGGGCGGCGGGGCGGATGCTTTGGGGTCATGCTCTGCCTTCGGTTCCTGACGTGGACCGGCATGGCCGGCGGACGATGCCGCAGTGCTTAGCACATGCGGGGCGAAAAGAACAGTGGAAGAGCTTGCGGAAAATCCGTATATCTGGCCGCGTTGCATCGCCACGGGGCGGCACGGGAGCGCAGACAGTGAGCATCGGCTACAATCATCTCGTCACGCGGGTCAGGCCGGGCGCCATCGCCCATAACTACAAGGTCATGAACGCCCTGGGGGGCAACGGCTGCGCGGTCATCAAGTCCGACGCCTACGGCCACGGGCTGGCCGTGGCCGCCGAGGCCCTGGCCGGGGCCGGGGCGCGCACCGTGGCCGTGGGCACCGTGGGCGAGGCCCTGGACCTGGGGCGCACCTCGTTCACCGGGCGGGTCATCGCCCTGCTTGGGCCGCAGCTGCCCGAGGACTACGAGGCCGCCGCGCGCAAGGGGATCGTCTGCTTCTGCGCCCGGCGCGAGCAGCTCGAAAAGCTCTCCGAGGCCGGGGTGCGCGCCGGGCGGCGGGTGCCCGTGGCGCTGAAGTTCGACACCGGCATGCGCCGCCTGGGCTTCCCCCCCGAGGAGGCCGGGCGCGTGCTGGAGAAGGTCCTGGGCCTGCCGGGCGTCGAGGCCGTCATGGCCGCCTCGCATCTGGCCGTGGCCGACGACCCGGACCAGGATGCCTTCGTGCGCGAGCAGGGCGCGCGTTTCGCGGCGGCGGTGTCCGTGCTGCGGGCGGGCGGGCTGCGCGTGGAGGCGACCCTGGCCAACTCGGCGGCCATCGTGGCCTATCCGGAACTGCGCCTGGACATGCAGCGCCCGGGCATCGCCCTCTACGGGGCCGACCCCTTCTGGGGCACAGCCGCCCAGGGCCGCGGCCCGGCCCTGGAGCCGGCCATGGAGGTTCTGACCCGGGTCTACCAGGTCCACGACCTCAGGCAGGGCGAAACCATCAGCTACGGGCGGACCTTCACCGCCGGGCGCGACATGCGCGTGGCCATCATCGGCGCGGGATACGCCGACGCGTGGTCGCGCGGGCTGTCCAACCGGGGGCTGGTGCTGCTGCACGGGCTGCGCGCGCCGGTGGTCGGCCGGGTCTGCATGCAGATGACCGCCGTGGACGTGACCGACGTGCCCCAGGCCCGCGCCGGGGACCGCGTCTGGCTGCTGGGCGGCCCCGGGGAGAACTCCATCCGCAGCGAGGAGCTGGCCCAGTGGTGGGGCACCATCAGCTACGAGGTGCTCTGCCTTCTGGGCCTGAACCGCCGGGAATACATCCTTGACAGCCCGGGGGAAAACGAATAACAACCCCGCTTCGCCTTGCTCGCGCCCAAGGGGGCGCGGGCCATACGACCACAAGGAGAGGTTCAATGAGGAAATTCGAAACGCTGCTGCTGCTTTCGCCGGAGCTTCCGACGGAGGAGCGCCAGGGTGTCCTCGACACCCTGACCGGCATCATCGCCCGCGAGGGCGGCGTGCTGGTGGAAGTCGACGACTGGGGCATGCGCGACCTGGCCTACCCGGTGCGCAAGATGGACCGCGGGCACTACGTCCGCCTGGTGTACGACGCCCCCGGCGCCCTGGTGGCCGAGCTGGAGCGCAACATCCGCATCACCGACGGCATCTTCAAGTTCGTCACCGTGAAGCTGGATGAGAACGTCGAAAGCGCCGAGGAGGTTGCCTAAACATGGCTTTCCGTAAAAAGTTCACCCCCCGGCGCAAGTTCTGCCGTTTCTGTGCCGACAAGGAACTGCCCATCGACTACAAGCGCCCGGACATCCTGCGCGACTTCATCGCCGAGCGCGGCAAGATCATTCCCCGCCGCATCACCGGGACCTGCGCCAAGCACCAGCGCGCCCTGACCACCGCGATCAAGCGTGCCCGCCAGATGGCCCTGCTCTACTACACCGCGACCCACAGCTCGGCTGTGCGCAAGCGGACCATCTAGGAGGTGTCGACCATGAAACTCATCCTTCGCGCCGATGTGGACAACCTCGGCCGCCTGGGCGAAGTCGTCACCGTCAAGCCCGGTTTCGGCCGCAACTACCTGGTGCCCCAGGGCCTGGCCATGCCCGCCACCGCGGGCAACCTGCGCGCCTTCGAGCTGGAGCGCAAGAAGCTCCAGGCCAAGATGGACGCCGTGAAGGCCGCCGCCCAGGAGCTTTCCGACAAGCTGACCGCCGCGCAGGTGGTCGTGCGCGTGCGCGTTGGCGAGGGGGGCCGCCTCTATGGCTCCGTGACCACCGCGGGCATCGCCGAGGCCCTGGCCGAGCGCGGCATCGAGCTGGATCGCCGCAAGATCGAGCTGGCCGAGCCCATCCGCGCCCTTGGCGCATACGCCCTGGAAGTGCGGCTGCACCCCGATGTGGAGACCGTGCTGTCCGTGGCCGTGGTGAGCCATGACTGGGTCGAGGGCCAGCCTATCACTCCCGAGGAGGCCGAGGCTGCCGCCGCCGCCCAGGCCGAGGAAGAGGCCGCCAGCGATGACGCCGGACAGCCCGAGGAACAGCCCGCTGAATAGCGACAAACGGCAGCGCCGCCCCCAGCGGGGCGGCGCGGCCGACGGCGACGCGACCCTGGACAGGGTTTCGTCCGACCTGCTGCGCAAGGTCCCCCCCCACAACCTTGAGGCCGAACAGGCGGTTCTGGGGGGGGTCTTTCTGCGTAACGAGGTCTTCCACGACCTCGTGGACATCCTCGGCTCCCAGGATTTCTACTCCCCCGTCCATCAGGTCATCTTCGAGACATTCACCGAGCTGTTCCGCAAGAGCAGGCCCATGGACCTGCTCACCGCCCAGGACGAGCTGGAAAAATCCGGACGCCTGGACGAGGTCGGCGGCGCGGTGTACCTCGCCGAGCTGGCGGGCAGCACCGTGGCCGCCTCCAACGCCGTGCACCATGCGCGCATCGTGCGCGACAAGTCCGTGCAGCGCCAGCTCATCTCCACCGCCTCGGACATCATCGCCTCCTGTTTCGAGGGCCACCTGGACGTGGAGGACCTCCTCGACCGCTCCGAGCAGGCCATCTTCGACATCACCGAGAAGCGCTCCACCAAGGGCTTCATGGGTTCCAAGGAGCTGTTGCAGCACGTTTTCGACAAGCTGACCGAGCTGTACAACCGCAAGGAGCAGGTCACCGGCGTGGCCACGGGCTTCTACGACCTGAACGAGATCACCGCCGGGCTCCAACCCACGGACCTGATCATCGTCGCCGGGCGCCCGGCCATGGGCAAGACCTCCTTCGCCCTCAACGTGGGCCTGAACGCCGCCGCCGACTACGGCGTGACCACCGCCGTGTTCTCCCTGGAAATGGGCATGGAGCAGCTCATGATGCGCCTGTTGTGTACCCGGGCGCGGGTGAACCTCTCCAGCCTGCGCCGGGGGTTCCTGGACGACGAAGACTGGCGGCGGCTCTACGACGCCGGGGACTTCCTCTCCCGCGCGCCGCTGTTCATCGACGACACCCCGGCCATCACCACCATGGAACTGCGCGCGCGCTGCCGCCGCCTCAAGGCCGAACACGGCCTGGGTCTGGTCATCGTGGACTACCTCCAGCTCATGCGCCCCGGGCGGCGCATCGACTCGCGCGAGCAGGAGATTTCCGAAATCTCGCGCACCCTCAAGGCCCTGGCCAAGGAGCTGCACGTTCCGGTCATGGCCCTGTCGCAGCTCAACCGCAAGGTGGAGGAGCGCACGGACAAGCGCCCCAAGCTCTCGGACCTGCGCGAGTCCGGCGCCATCGAGCAGGACGCCGACGTGATCATGTTCCTGTACCGCGACGCGGTGTACAACACCGCCGAGGACAACCCCAAGCGCCACATCGCCGAGGTCATCGTCGGCAAGCACCGCAACGGCCCCACGGGCACGGTGGAGCTGTTCTTCGACAACGAGTACACCGCCTTCCGCAACTTGACCCGCGAGCCCCGCGCGGAGTAGCCTGCTCCGGCCTTTCAACCTTCAAACACCGGAGCACACCGTGGAAGTCTTCGACCGGGCGGAACTGCTCTCGCGCGAGGAGCTGGACGCCGTCCAGCTCGTGCGTCTGCGCGGGGCCGTCGAGCGCGCCCGCCGCTCCCCGCACTACGCCAAGGCCCTGGCTGGCGTTTCCCCCGATTCCATCCGCACCCTGGACGACGTGCGCCGCCTGCCCCTGACCACCAAGCAGGACCTGCGCGACAACTATCCCTACGGACTGCTGACCCAGCCCCTGGACCGCATGGTCCGCCTGCACGCCTCCAGCGGCACCACGGGCAACCCCACGGTCATCTTCTATACCCAAAACGACCTGGACACCTGGGCCGGACTCATGGCCCGCTGCATGCACATGGCCGGGGTCCGCCCCGGCGACCGCTTCCAGAACATGGCCGGCTACGGGCTGTTCACCGGCGGGCTGGGCTTCCACTACGGCTCCGAGCGCCTGGGCTGTCTGACCATCCCCTCCGGCGCGGGCAACACCGCGCGCCAGATCAAGCTCATTACCGACATGGGCGTTTCGGTGCTGCACATCATCCCGTCCTACGCCCTGTATTTCGCCGGGGCCCTGGAGCAGATGGGCATCGACCCGGCGGACAAGGCCGCCTGGCCCGTGCGCGTGGCCATGATCGGCGCCGAGCCGCACACCGAGGAAGCCCGGCGCAAGATCGAGGAAAAGCTCTGCCTGCGGGCCTTCAACTCCTACGGCCTGTCGGAGATGAACGGCCCGGGTGTGGCCTTCGAATGCCCGCACCAGAGCGGAATGCACGTCTGGGAGGACGCCTACCTGGTGGAGATCGTCGACCCCGTGACCCTGGAGCCCGTGCCCGAGGGCGAGACGGGCGAGATCGTCATGACCACCCTGACCCGCGAGGGCATGCCCATCCTGCGCTACCGCACGCGCGACCTGAGCCGCTTCGTGCCCGGGCGCTGCGCCTGCGGGCGCGTCCACCGGCGCCTGGACCGCATCAAGGGCCGCGCCGACGACATGATCATCATCAAGGGCGTGAACATCTACCCCATGCAGATCGAGCAGGTGCTCATGTCCCTGCCCGAGGTCGGCGAGAACTACCTGATCATCCTGGAGAAGGATGGTTTCATCGACCAGATCCGGGTCAAGGTGGAAATCCGCCAGGAGCATTTCGTGGAAGACATGCGCGTGCTCTCCGGTCTGCAAAAGCGCATCCAGACCCGCCTGCGCGACGAGCTGCTGGTCACCCCCAGGGTGGACCTGGTGCAGAGCGACAGCCTGCCCAAGAGCCAGGGCAAGGCCCAGCGCGTGGTGGACGAGCGCGGGGAGGGCTAGATGGAGCTGGCACAGATCGTTCCCGGGTTGTTCATCCTGCTGTGCATCGCCGTCATGGGCCTGCATGTGCTCTCCCTGCCGGCCAACTGGATCATCCTGGTCCTGCTGGCGCTGTGGAAGTTCCTGCATCCGGCCATGGACATGAGCTGGTGGTTCTTCCTGGGGCTTGCGGCCCTGGCGGGCGTGGCCGAGGTGCTGGAGTTCGTCATCCAGCTGCGGGGCGCCAGGAAATATGGAGCCAGCGGCCGCGGCAACCTGGGCGGCATCATCGGCGCCATCGCCGGGGCCATCCTGGGGGCCGGGTTCCTGCTGGGGGTGGGCGCGCTGCCCGGGGCGCTGCTGGGCGCCTGGGGCGGCTGCCTGCTGGTGGAGCGCCTGAACGGGCGCGACTGGGCCGAGGCCAGACACGCGGCCCTGGGCGCCATGTGGGGCAAGTTCTTCGGCATGACCGTCAAGATCGGCTTCGGCGCGGTGATCCTGTCCCTGGCCGTGCCGCCCGTCTGGGGCAGTTGATTTTCCCGGCGCCGCGGCGCCGTCGTCCATGCCGCCTCGGGCGGAAAGGAGCGTTATGCGACACTGCGAGTTTCCGGCCCACCGGGGCCGGATGGAATACGTCTGTCTGGGCTGCGGCGCCACATACGGCATCGGCGAGCTGCACTACACCTGCCCGGGCTGCGGCGGGGTCTTCCTGCTGCGCGACACGGCCTTCGACGACCTGCGCAAGACCTCCGGCCCCGCGTGGCGCGAGGTCTTCGACGCGCGCATGGGCGCCAAGCGCAGCGCCCTGCGCGGGGTGTTCCGCTTCTACGAGCTGATGGCCCCCGTGCTGGAGGAGGGCGACATCGTCTACCTCGGCGAAGGCCAGACGCCCATCGTGGAGTCCTCCCCGGCGCTCTCGGCGCGCCTGGGGGGCCAGCGGCTGGCCTTCAAGAACGACGGCCAGAACCCCAGCGCCAGCTTCAAGGACCGGGGCATGGCCTGCGCCTTCAGCTTCCTGCGCCAGCTCATCCGCACCACCGGCGCGGGCGACATCCTGGCCGTATGCGCCAGCACGGGCGACACCTCGGCGGCGGCGGCGCTCTATGCCGCCTATGTTGGCGGCGGCGTGAAGAGCGCGGTGATCCTGCCCCAGGGCAAGGTCACCCCGCAGCAGCTGGCCCAGCCCCTGGGCAGCGGAGCCGTGGTCCTGGAGGTTCCGGGCGTGTTCGACGACTGCATGAAGGTCGTCGAGCACCTGGCGGACAACTATCAGGTGGCCCTGCTCAACTCCAAGAACGCCTGGCGCATCCTGGGCCAGGAGTCCTACGCCTTCGAGGTCGCCCAGTGGTACGACTGGGACCTGGCGGGCAAGTGCGTGTTCGTGCCCATCGGCAACGCGGGCAATATCACCGCCGTCATGGGCGGGTTCCTGAAGCTCTTCGACCTGGGCGTCATCGCGGCCCTGCCGCGCGTCTTCGGCGTGCAGTCGCACCACGCCGACCCCGTGTGGCGCTACTACGACCAGCCCGAGGGCGCGCGGGAGTTCCGCCCCGTGGCCGTGACGCCCAGCGTGGCCCAGGCGGCCATGATCGGCAACCCCGTGTCCTTCCCGCGCGTGCGCCATTTCGCCGAGCGCTACCTGGCCGCCGGGGGCCCCGGAGCCTTCCAGGTGGTCCAGGTCTCGGAGCAGGCCATCGTCGAGGGCATGCTCGACGCCAACCGCCACGGGCACATCGCCTGCACCCAGGGCGGCGAGTGCTTCGCGGGGCTGGTGCGCGCCCGCGAGCTGGGGCTCATCGACAAGGACGAGCTGGCCATCCTCGACGCCACGGCGCACATGCTCAAGTTCATCGGCTTCCAGGACATGTACTACGAGAACGCCTTCCCGCCGGAGTACGGCATCGCGCCCCGGCCCGAATACGCCAACCGCCCGCAGCTGGTCATCGACCCCGCGCGCAAGGCGGCCCTGTCCGAGGCCGAGTACACCGCCGAGGCCGCCCGGGCGGTGGTGGAGCGCCTG
Source organism: Desulfocurvus sp. (assembly GCF_023230885.1). Taxonomy (GTDB): domain Bacteria; phylum Desulfobacterota; class Desulfovibrionia; order Desulfovibrionales; family Desulfovibrionaceae; genus Desulfocurvus. The sequence goes on from NZ_JALNWM010000101.1 coordinate 11,543, forward strand.
GGCCTCAAGGCCCGGTAGGGCCC
>NZ_JALNWM010000102.1 GCF_023230885.1 Desulfocurvus sp.
GCTTGCGCACCTCGTCGGCCACCACGGCGAAGCCGCGCCCGGCGTCGCCCGCCCGCGCCGCCTCGATGGCCGCGTTCAGCGCCAGCAGGTTCGTCTGGTCGGCGATGTCGGTGATCACCGTCAGCACCTGGCCGATGGACTCGGCCTGCTGGCCCAGTCCGCGCATGTTCTCCTTGAGCGTCGAGGCCATGCGGTTGACCTCGGCGATGGCGGCCACGGCCTCCTGGACCACGGCGGCGCCCTCGGTGGCCCTGTTCTTGGCGGTGCCCGAGCTTTCCGCCGCGTTGCCCGAGTTGCGGGCCACCTCCATGACCGTGGCGCTGATCTGCTCCATGGCCGTGGCCGTCTCCTGCATCCTGTCGCGCTGGACGGCCGCCCCGGCGCCCACCTGCTCCACCTGGGCCGTCAGCTCCTCCGACGCGGACGACACCCGCGCCGAGATGCCGTCGGCCTGCTTGGCGATGGTCTTCATCCGTTCGAGCAGCGTCGCGACCTTGCGCTGCTGCTCCTCGGCCTCGCCCAGGGCCGCCTGGGCCCTGGCCGCCTGTTCCCCGGCCTCGCGGCTCTTGGCCTCGGCCTCGCCCATCTTCTCCTTCAGGGCGCCGACCATCACGGAGATGGAGGAATGCAGCTGGGCGATTTCCGCCTTGAAGGTTCCCTGGGCCGAGGCGTCCAGGTTGCCCGCGGCCACCTCGCCCGCGAAGGCCTGGATGCTGCCCAGGGGCCGGAGCAGCTCGCGGCGCAGGATATACAGCGTACAGGCCACGACCAGCAACAGCACCAGCGCCCCGGCCACGAGCATGGCGTTGCGCAGGGCGTACACCGGGGCGAAAACCTCGGCCGCGTCGATCTCGGCGATGATGGCCCACTTCGTGCCGAAGACATCCAGGGGCGCGTAGGACGACAGTACCGGGTTGCCGTTGTAGTCCGGGGTGATGCGCGTGCCCGAGCTGCCCGCCAGGGCCTGGCGGGACGCCTCGGTATCCACGGTCCCGCGCGCGGGGTTCCTGAACGAGGCGACCACGGAACGATTCTCGCGGTCGAGGTACGAATCCGAGCGCATGAGCTTGTCGGGCCCGACCAGGTAGGTCTCGCCCGTCTGGCCCAGCCCGTCGCGCAGGTGCATCAGGGCGTTGATCTTGTCCAGGGGCACCTGGAGCACGGCCACCCCCGTCACGGCGCCGCCGTTCTCGATGGGCGCGGCGACGAAGGCGGCCGGGGCACCGTTGGAGGGCGCGTAGGGCTCGAAATCGACAAAGGCGAAGCCGCCGCGCATGGCTTCCTTCCAGGCCCGGCCCAGGCCGCTGGAGGACAGCTCGCCGCCCGACACGTCCTGGCCGAGGTCGGGCTCCTGGGCCACGGTGAACAACACGCGTCCCGCCCCGTCGAGGATGAAGGCGTCGTAATAGCCCTTCTCGCGAACCCAGAAATCGAAGTCGCGCAGTCCGCGCTTGTGCAGCTCGCGGTATTCGGGCGTCTCGATGGCCACCCGCCCGCCCCGCATCCCGGCCGGCCCGTCGGCGAAGGCTTCCAGCCGCTGCAGGGCGTCGCCAGCCGCCTGCGACCGCGAAAAGGCCGCCATGTCGCCCCGCCAGGAGGCCACTATCTCCGAAGCCGCATGTCCCTTGACCTCGCGCAGGGAGGTCAGCTGGGCGAAGAAGCCCTCATCGAGGCTCCGGGCCGCCGTCCGGTAGGCATAGACACCCATGAAGGCCAGCGGGAGCAGGCCGATGAGCAGGCAGAACACTATCATCTTCGTCTTGAGGGTAATCCCTGTCTTCATGAACGATCCTCTCTGCATGACGTAACCGACCCGGACCGCTCCGGCCCGGGTCCCGCCCTCGCCCCGGCACGGAGGGCGGCGGAAGGTCGATGGATTTGCCGGTATGCATCAGCCTAGCGCATCTGTGCCCCCGCGGCAATGCGGGCACGAAAAAAAGCGGTCACTCCGGCCACGCGGCCCGGATGCGCAGCCGCGAGGCGCCGCCCGCTCAGATCAGCCCGGAGCCCAGGGCCAGGGCGACGGCCAGGAGCATGGCGCCGGTGAGCGCCTGCACGGCGGACATGGTCACCTTGTGCAGGAAGCGCCGGGCCAGGAGCACCCCGGCGAAGGCCGCCAGCGTCCCGGCCAGGACCAGGGGCCAGCGCCCCCCGGCCAGGGCCGCCCCGCCGGACCCGGCCAGCAGCCCGCCGTAGACCGCCAGCCGCGCCAGGTCCACCAGCAGGCCGATGACGGCGTTGGTGCCCACGAATGCCTCGGTGGACACGCCGACCTTGACCAGGAAGGCCGAGCGCAGGGCGCCCTGGTGCCCGGAAAAACCGCCAAAGAACCCCGACAGCAACCCGCCGGGCACAAGCCAGCGCCGCGAAAAACGCAGGCGGCGCAGGCGCGGGGAAAACTCCAGCAGCGCGAAGGCGGCCATGAGCCCGGCCATGGCCAGCTTGAGCGGCGTGACCGTCGCCTCGCGCCCGAACAGCTCGTAGCGCGCCACGGCCTCGAAATGGGCCACCCAGCCCAGGGCCGCCGCCCCGGCGAAGGCCGCCAGCACGGCGGGCAGGCCGAAACGCAGCACCAGGTCGCGGTCCGCCAGGCGGCCCACCAGGGCGGCCTTGAAGGCGTTGTTGGCCCCGTGGACCAGGGCCGTGGCCCCCACGGCGGCCTCCACGGGCAGGAACAGGGCGAACACGGGCAGCAGCAGCGTGCCCAGGCCGAAGCCCGAATACAGGGTCAACCCGGCGGCGCCCAGAGCGGCCAGGCTGACGGTGAGGATGGCGGTCATGAATGCTCCTTTCTGTCCCGGAAATCCGGGGCGGAGTGGATTGTGGCGGCGCCGGGCGCCCGGTTTCCCGGGAGGCCCGGAGCGGCAGGGGCAGCCGGACGCGGGGGGACGGACGCGTCGGTCAGGGAAGCCGGACCGCCAGCTCCGGAGTCCGGGCAGTGCGCGGCGGTGCCCCGTCCCCCGTGTCCCGGCTCCGGCCCGGCGGCCTCGCCCGCCTCGGCCCGCAGCTCGCCCAGCTGGCGCAGGGCCGCGCCCAGCACCTCGCGGCCCCGGGCCGTGGCCCGCAGCGGTCGCCTGGCCTTGGGGCCCGCCCCCTCGGGCCCATCGCAGCACAGCCAGCCCAGCCTCTCCATGCGGTGCAGCAAGGGATAGAGCGTCCCGGGGCTGACCTCGTAGCCGTGAGCGCGCAATTCCCGGAGCATCCACTGCCCCACCACCGGCCCCTCGGCGGCGTGGAGCAGGATATGCACCTTCCAGAACCCGAGCAGGATCTCCCGCTGCAGGGCCTTGTGGTCCGTGGCGTCCATGTTCCCTCCGATTCCGATTTCTATTACGATAACCATAATCGGTTACAATACCATGTCAAGGCAATGCCCGGACCGCTGCGCGCGGCCTCGGAAAATGGCTGCGTCCCGGGGGCTGGCGCGGCCCCCGGGGCGCAGCATGCCCCCTGACCAGAGCCCCCCCGGGGCTTGGCCAGCCCGGGCGCGATGCTTCGGGCCATCCCCCGGCCCGCCGCGCCGGGGCGCGAGGCACCGGCTCCATGCAACCGGCAACGGGGGGAATACTTCCGTCCGTGAACGCGGCCGACCGTTTCAGGTTTGCCCCGCCGACCCCGCGGAGCCTACCAGTCCGAGGGGCCGGAGCTTTTCAGCGCGCCCAGATGGCCGACCTGAGCGGGGGCGCCGCGAGGACGGGCCGGGCCCGGGAATTGGACAACCAACCCTTCAACTCCCGCAGGAACGCCCCCGGGGGTTGGCCAGCCCGGCGCGAAGCTTCGAGCCCTCCCCCGGCCCGCCGCCACCCCCCGGCCCGCCGCACCGGGGCTGCCCGGGTGGGGGTGGAGCCCTGGCGCAGCCCCCTGGGTGCAGAGATGTTGCAATAAACAAGGCGAGCCTTGAGGCTGTCCTCCCCCCCGGGCGCGGGGGCGGCGCCTGCGCGGCCAGAAGAGGCACGCCCTGCCCCGTCCTACCCCCCGGGCGCGGGGGCGGCCGTCATGCAGTCGCGGTACATCTGGGCGAACGGGCCCCCTCTCCCCGAGCGCGGGGGGCGGCTCAGGAACAGTACCCGGCGCAGGGTCCGGTGGCCCCCCTCCCCCGGGCGCGGGGGGCGGCCGGTCCAGCCTTGGGCCTTCGTCGCGCACGTCCCCTCTCCCCGGGCGCAGGGGCGGCCTCCTCAAAAGATTGTACAAGTCGACCTTCGCCCCCTCTCCCCCGGGAGCAGGGGGCGGCCGTACGCCGACCTCATGGACGACGGACGCATCGGCCCTCTCCCCCGGGAGCAGGGGGCGGCCCCGGCGTGGGCATGGCCTCTGTACCCCAGCCCCTCTCCCCGGGCGTGGCGTGGCACTGCACCTCGGCGCCCTCTCCCCGGGCCCAGGGGGCTGCCGACATGTAGTCGCGATACATTTGGGCGAACTGGCCCCCTCCCCCGGGCACGGGGGGGGCGGCCCCGGCGTGGGTGTGGCCCCTGTACCCCGGCACCCTCTCCCGGGCGCGGGCGTGGCCTGCGCTCCGAAGTCCTCGCCCTCGATCCCGGCCGGCACCCTCTCCCGGGCGTGGGCGTGGCACTGTACCCCGGGCCGCCCTCTCCCGGGGCGCGGGGGGCGGTTGTGGCGCCGAAATCCCGGCGCCCGGCCGCGCCGCCCCGGGGAGGGGCATTCCGCTTCCCCAACCCGCTTGACGCTGCCCGGCATTCCATTTAAGTATTCGCGCAAACACTTAATCAGCGCCCCGGGTCGGGGCGTGCTCCACGCGGAGTCCCGCCGATGCGTCCGGTCATGCTCCACGCGCCCCAGGCGGCGCGGATGTTCAAGATTCTTTCGGTACAGACGCGCCTGCGGCTGCTGGAGCTGCTGCGCGGGCGGACCCTGTGCGTCAACGCCCTGTCCGCGAACCTGGGCGTGACGCCTGCGGCGGTTTCGCAGCACCTGCGCGTCCTGCGCGAGGCCGACCTCGTGCGCGCCGAAAAACGCGGCTACCATGTGCATTATCAATTGAATGAGCGCACCCTGGCCGCCTGGGGGCGGTTGGCCGCCGAGCTGCTGGCGCCCCCGGCCGCGCCCGGCTCCGGACCCGGCGAAGGGCCCCCGCCCCCCGGGAGCGCCCCGTGACGCCCCTGGCCCTGACCCTGCTGCCCGCCGTGTTCTTCATCGCCATGGTCCTGACCATGGTCGGCCTGGGCGGCGGGCTGATTTTCTCGCCGCTGTTCGTGCTCCTGGGCCTGCCCCAGGCCGGGGCCGCCTCGGCGGCGCTGCTGCTGAATCTCGTGGCCGCCGGGGCCGCCGCCTGGACCTACGCCCGCCGGGGCATGGTGGACTACGCCCTGGGCCTGCCGCTCATCGCCGCCTCCAGCCTGACCGCGCCCCTGGGCGCCGGGCTGAACCTGCGCCTGCCGCCCGGGGTCTTCCTGGCCGTCCTGGCGACCATCCTGACCCTGGCCGGGGCGGTCATGCTCCTGCCGCCGCGCGCCGAGGAGGAGCCCCGCGCCCCGCGCCGCGCGCGCATGCTCGGCGGCGCGGCCATCGGCGCCTGCACCGGGCTGCTGGGCGGGCTGCTGGGCATCGGCGGCGGGGTGTTCATCGTGCCGCTGCTGGTCCACGTCCTGGGGGTGCCCGTCCGCACCGCCGCCGCGTCCTCGACCTTCATCGTCTGCTTCTCGTCCCTCACGGGCTTTGCGGGCTACGCCTCCCTGTCCGCCGTGGACTGGGCCTTCGTGCTGCCCGCGGCCGGGGCCTGCGCCCTGGGCGGGCTGGCCGGGGCCCGGCTCATGGCCCACCGCCTGCACGGGCGCGCCGTGCGCCTGGTCTTCAGCCTGACGCTTCTGGCCATGAGCCTCGGGCTGCTGGCCCGGCTTCTGTAACCGTAAGGCCCCGCGCGGGGCCGGGGAGCCACCGGGTCATGACCCACGCCATCGTGGTGGAGAATCTCACCAAGCGCTTCGACTCCGTGACGGCCGTTGCGGGCATCTCCCTGGCCGTGCCCCAGGGCGCACTGTTCGGCTTCCTGGGCCCCAACGGCGCAGGCAAGACCACGACCATCACCATGCTCACCGGCCTGGCCCGGCCCGACACCGGCACCATCCGCATCGACGGGCTGGATTGCACGACCCGGCCCCGCGCCGCCCAGGACCGCATCGGCGTCGTGCCCGACGAAAGCAACCTCTACCCCGAACTGACCGGCTTCGAGAACCTATGCTTTTGCGCCGCGCTCTACGGCATCGACCGGACCGAGCGCCGGGCCCGAGCCCGCGAACTGCTGGACGCCTTCGGCCTGACCGGGGCCGGAGACCGCAGGTTCGGCGGCTATTCCAAGGGCATGAAGCGACGCCTAACCGTGGCGGCGGGCATCATTCACCGCCCGCCCATCCTCTTTCTGGACGAACCGACCTCGGGCATCGACGTGGCCAGCGCGCGCCAATTGCGCCAGATGATCGCCACCTTGCGCGGCAAAGGCACCACCGTCTTCCTGACCACACACCACATCGAGGAGGCCGAGCGACTGTGCGACCGGGTGGCCTTCATCGTCGCCGGGCGCGTGGTGCGCGAGGACACGGTGGACGCCCTGCTGGAGCCCGTACGCGACCGCCACGCCCTGCTCGTCGCCTGCGCGGGGCTGGACGCGGCCACCGCCGCCGCCCTCCCCCGGGCCTTCCCGGGCCTGGAGTTCCCGCTGCTGGAGCCGGACCGGATGCGTGTGGAGGCCCACACTCCCATCCCTGTGGCACCGCTGGTGCGTCACCTGGACGAGCGGGGCGTCCGCGTACTGGAGGCCCGCCGGGCGCGCCCGACCCTGGAGGACGTGTTCATACGCGTCACCGGGCTGGAAGCTGGGGCCCTGGGCGCGGACAAGGGCAACGGGAACAGCGGCGGCAAAGGAGGCAACGCATGAAAACCTGGATCGCCTTCTGGAACATTCTGCTCAAGGACATGCGCACCTACTACCTCAAGCCACCCAACGTGAGCTGGGGGCTGCTCTTCCCCCTGGTCTGGACGGGCATGTTCCTGGTGCGCTCGGGCGGCGGGCTGGACGACGTGGCCGCCCTGCTGCCGGGGCTGGTGGCCGTGTCCGTGCTTTTCGGCACGACATCCATGCTGGCCGTGACCGTGACCTTCGAAAAGAAGCACCGCTCCTTCGAGCGCCTGCTCCTGGCGCCCATCCCCCTGGAGGTGCTCATGCTGGCCAAGACCGGCGGAGCCATCTTCTTCGGCATGGTCAACGCCTTCGTGCCCCTGGGCCTGGCCGCGCTGTTCGTCGCAGACCTGCCCTTGGTCGCCTGGGGCGCCTTCACGGCCACGGTGCTCCTGGTCGCCGTGTCCTCGGCCTTCCTGGGGCTGTTCATCGCCGTGGCCGTGAGCGAGGTCTTCGAGGCCCAGACCTTCTCCAACTTCCTGCGCTTTCCCATGCTTTTCCTGTGCGGGCTGTTTTTTCCCATCGAGCGCCTGCCCGCGCTGCTCCAGCCCCTGTCCTACGCCCTGCCGCTGACCTATGGCGCCGACGCCATCCGGGGCACCGTGCTGGGCGCCGCCACCATGCCCCTGGCCCTGGACCTGGGAGCTCTGGCCGCTTTCTGCGCCCTGCTCTTCGGCCTGAGCCTGCGCAACATCCGCCGCCGCTGGATAGCCTGACCCCGGCCCGCAGCCCGGCCGCCCCCGCCCGGAATCCCTTGCCCGCGCCCCAGGCCCGTGCTAGCTTGGGAATATGGTGTCATGCCTTGTCCCACAGACCTTTCCGGGAGAATCGCCATGAAGAGCAAACGAGCCAAAGTCGCCATAATCGGCATGGGCCGCGTGGGCGCCACCTTCGCCTACGCCCTGTCCCTCAAGCGCCTGGTCAACGAAATCGCCGTGGTGGACGTGGACGCCGACCGCGCCGAGGGCGAGGCCATGGACCTGCGCCACGGCCTGCCCCTCATCGGGCCCATGAACATCCGCTCCGGAGGCTACGAGGTCTGCAAGGGCGCGGACATCGTGGTCATCACCGCCGGAGCCGGGCAAAAGCCCGGGCAGACGCGCCTGGAACTGCTGGAGAACAACGCCCGGGTGGTCCACTCCATCGCCTCCGGGCTCATGGAGCTGGGCGAGGCGCCCATCCTCATCGTGGCCACCAACCCCGTGGACGTGCTGACCCACCGCCTGCTGGCCCAGACGGGCTTCCCGGCCTCGCGGGTCATGGGCTCGGGCACGGTGCTGGACAGCTCGCGCCTGCGCCAGATGCTGGCCGGAGAGCTGCATGTGGACGTGCGCGGCGTCCACGCGCATATCATCGGCGAGCACGGCGACTCGGAGCTGGCCGTCTGGAGCCGGGCCAACGTCTCGGGCATCCCCCTGGCCGACTTCTGCGCCGGGCGCGGCGTGACCTACGACGCCGCCTTCCGCGAGCGGATTCAAAGCGGCGTGCGCCGCGCGGCCTACGAGATCATCGCCCGCAAGGGCTCCACGGCCTACGCCGTGGGCGTGGCCCTGTGCCGCATCGTGGAGGCCATCGTGCGCGACGAGAAAAGCGTGCTGACCGTCTCCACGGCGGTGAAGGGGCTCTACGGGCTGCCCGATGTCAGCCTGTCCCTGCCGTGCGTCATCGGCGAGGACGGCATCGAGATGATCGCCGACTCGCCCCTGGCCGAGGACGAGCGCAAGGCCCTGGAGGCCAGCGCCGCCGTGCTGTTGCAGACCGACGCCAGCCTGGGCGCCCCGGCCTGACCCCCCAGGCGCCCGCAAAACGCGCCGCGCGGGCCCCGGGCCCGCGCGGCGCGCCGAGCTTCCGGCTTGCCAAGACGCCCCGCCCCGGCCTATACAGGCCCTTCCGGGACCCTCAACCAAGAAATGCCTCTTGAATCTGAACGAATCGAAGGCCAGATAGCCTTCATCGAAACCCTGGACGCCCTCAAGGGCATCCAGCGGCGCAACCTCGTCATGGACGGCTCGCGCCGCGAAAACAGCGCCGAGCACTCGTGGCATACGGCGCTCATGGCCGTGGTGCTGGCCGAATACGCCGGGGCCCCCGTGGATGTGGCCCGCGTCGTGACCATGCTCCTGCTGCACGACGTGGTCGAAATCGACGCCGGGGACACCTTCTGCTACGACGAGGCCGCCAACGGCCACAAGGCCGAGCGCGAACGCGCCGCCGCCGGGCGCATCTTCGGCCTGCTGCCCCCGGAACAGGCCGCCCCCCTGCGCGCCCTGTGGGAGGAATTCGAGGCCGGGCAGACCCCCGAGGCCCGCTTCGCCAACTCCCTGGACCGCTTCCAGGTGCTCTTCCAGAACCGCAACACCCAGGGCGGCACCTGGCGGCTGCACGACATCTCGCGCCCCCAGGTCGAACGACGCATGGCGCCCATCCGCCAGGGGATGCCCGCGCTATGGCCCGTGGTCCAGGCCGTCCTCGACGACGCCTGCGCCAGCGGAGACCTCAAGCCATGAGCGGGCGGGCGCCATGAAAACCGTCCTGTGGACCCTGACCCTGCTGGCCGCCCTGTCCTCCCCGGCCCTGGCCCGCGAGATCATCATCGCCGCCGACCCCTGGTGCCCTTACAACTGCGCCCCCGGTGCGCAGCGCGAGGGCTTCGCCGTGGAGGCCGCCCGGCTGATCTTCGCCCGGGCCGGGCTGGGCGTGGACTACCAGGTCCTGCCCTGGGCCCGCGCCCAGGCCGAGGCCCGCGCCGGGCGCATCGACGCCATCATCGGCGCCTCGCGCGCCGAGGCGCCGGACTTCATCTTCCCCGACGAGGGGCTCGGCCATTCCGACAACGCCTTTTTCGTACGCGCCGACATGCCCTGGACCTATCTCGGCCCCGAGTCCCTGCGCGGGCTGCGCGTGGCCCTCATCACGGACTACGACTACGGCGAGGGTTTCGCCGCCCTGACGGCCGAGCCGCCCGGCTCGCCCAACGTCGTATACACCCAGGGCAACGACGCCCTGGAGCGCAATTTCACCATGCTCGCCTGCGGGCGGGTGGACATGGTGGTCAGCGACGAGGCCGTGGGGCGGAACCTCCTGAGCACCTTCGCCGCCAGGGACGCCGTGCGGTTCGCCGGGACCCAGGGCGAGGGCGAGCCGGTGTATCTGGCCTTCTCGCCGGCCCGGCCCGGGGCCCGGGAGCTGGCGCAGATTTTCAGCGAGGGCTGGCGCGCCCTGCGCGCCTCGGGCGAGCTGGGCGCCATCCTGGCGCGCTACGGCCTGGAAGACCCGGAGCCCGCAAAAAAGTAGGGCCGGACCTCTTTCCTCCGCCTTGGCGCCGGGTTATGAAGCGGGCCTGCGGGCCCCGGCCCCGAACCCCCAACCCAGCCAAGGAGTCCCCATGAGCCGCATTCTCGCCACCCTGGCAGCCCTGCTGCTGCTGAGCGCTCCGGCCCTGGCCGGCGACGCCGCGCGGCTGGCCGACAGCCTGACATGGTACGGCCAGTCGACCTTCCACACCACGGCCTTCGGCCCCAGCCTGTACATCGACCCCCTGGACCTGCCCGACACGGCGCCCAAGGCCGATATCATCTGCATCACCCACAGCCACAAGGACCACCTGTCCCCCGAGGCCCTGAAAAAGATTTCCACGGACAAGACCGTCATCGTCGCCACCCGGGACTGCAACTCCAAGCTCAAATGGGTGGACAAGGCCGAGGTCGTGAACCTGGCCCCCGGCCAGTCCGTCGAGGTCGCCGGGGTGCACATCGAGGCCGTGCCCGCCTACAACATCCGCAAGACCAAGTACCACCCCAAAAGCAACAAATGGGTGGGCTACGTCGTCAGCGGCGCGGGCATGGCCCTGTACCACGCGGGCGACACCGAGCGCATCCCCGAGATGCAGGCCATCGACTGCGACGTGGCCCTGGTGCCCCTGGGGCAGACCTACACCATGAACTCCGTGGCCGAAGCGGCGGACAGCGCCCGCGACGCGCGGGCCGAGATCGCCATTCCCATGCACTACGGCCTGGCCGAGGGCACCCGCGCCGACGCCGAGAAATTCGCCTCGCTGCTCTCGGGCGAGATGGAAGTCCGCCTGCTGGACGCCGCCAGATAATCCCGGCGCCCCGACGGCAAAAGGCCCTGCCCGGTTCGCTCCGGGCAGGGCCTTCTGGCTTTGGCGCGGCGGGCCTAGACGGTGGAGCCCTCGCGCCGGAGTTCGGTGACCAGGGCCGCCAGGGCCGTGGCCTGCTCGGCCAGGTCGCCCAGGGCCTGGGAGGTCTCGGTCACGCCGCGGGCCGTGTCCCCGGCGATGGAGTTGATCTCGTCGATGGCCTGGTTGATCTCCTCCGACGCGGCGGACTGCTCCTCGGCGGCGGTGGCGATGGAGCGGATCTGCTCGGCGCTCTCCTCGGTGCCCCGCACGATCTCCTCCAGCACCTCGCCCGAGCGGTCGGCCAGGGTCGTGGCCTCCTCCAGGTCGCGCACGGCGGCCTGCATGCCCTCGATGTTCTGGGCGGCCACGCCCTGGATGCCCCTGATGGAATCGCCGACCTCCTTGGTGGCGGTCATGGTCTTCTCGGCCAGCTTGCGCACCTCGTCGGCCACCACGGCGAAGCCGCGCCCGGCGTCGCCCGCCCGCGCCGCCTCGATGGCCGCGTTCAGCGCC
>NZ_JALNWM010000103.1 GCF_023230885.1 Desulfocurvus sp.
CAGGCCATGCAGCACCGCAACCTGGGCCGCCTGCGGGAGCTGCTCTTTCACGAGGGGCCCGCCCCGGCCGGGGCCCAGGCCCTGCGCGGCGAGGAGCACTGGCGGCGCTCGGCCCGGGGTCTTGCGGGCTACCAGAAGGCGGGCGTGGCCGAAACCCTGGCCGCGCTGGCCGCCGCCCTGCCCGGGGCGCCGGGGTTCCGGCGCATGCTCGACCTGGGCTGCGGCCCGGCCGTGACATCCCTGCGGATGCTCGAACTGCTGCCCGGGCTGCGTCTGACCCTGTGCGACTTCGAGCCCGTGCTGCGCGTGGCGCGGGAGGAGGCCGAGGCCGCCGGGCTGGCCGGGCGCGTGGATTTCGTGCCCGGGGATTATAACACCGTGGATTTCGGCGCGGGCTACGACCTGGCCTGGGCCTGCCAGAGCCTGTACTACGCCCGCGACCTGCCGTCCTTCCTGGCCCGGGTCCTGGCCGCCCTGCGTCCGGGCGGGCTGCTGGTGAGCATCCACGAGGGCGTGCGCGACGAGGGCACGGCACCCCCCGCCCTGGTGCTCTCGCGCCTGTCCCTGGCCCTGGAGGCCCAGGACATGACCTTCACGCGCGGGCAGATCGCCGCCGCCGCCCGGAGCGCGGGTTTCGAACGCGCCAGCGCCGCCGCCCTGCCCATGCTCTACGGCGAGGCCGACTTCGAGGTTTTCCGGCGGCCCATCCCCGGGCAGGCGCGGCCATGAGGGCGCTGCTCCCGGTCCTGGCCCTGGTCCTGGCGGCCCCCTGGGCGCCGGGGGCGGCCCGGGCCGAGGACGCGCCGCCCCGGCTGCGCCTGGCGGCGCCCCCCGTGCCCCAGGCGCTGGCCCTGCTGCGCGCACCCCACGGCCAGGTCCTGCGCCGCGCGGGCCTGCGGGCCGAGTTCACGCCCTGGCGCTCGCCCGAGCAGTTGCGGGCCCTGGTGGCCAGCGGCGAGGTCGACGCCGCCATCGCCACCCTGCCCACGGCGGCGGTCCTGGCGGCCAGGGGCCTGCCCTGCACGGTGCTGGCGGCCTATTCCGCGCCGCTTTGGATCGTCTCGGCCACGGACGACGGGGCGGACGCGGCCCCGGGTGCGGCCCCGGACGCGCTGGCGGCCTTCCGGGCCCTGGAGGGCGAAGAGATCCTGCTGCCCTTCGGCCCGGGCAACGCGCCTGGGCTGGCCCTGGGCGTGCTGGCGCAGGCTGCGGGGGTGCGGCTGCGCATGAGCCACGCGGGCAGCGCCCTGGAGGCGCTGAACCTGCTGCGCCTGGGGCGGGGGGGCCATGCCCTGCTGCCCGAGCCTTTCGCCACGCGGGCCACGGCCCGGGCGCGGCACGGAGCGGCCCTGAGCCGGCGCCTGGACCTTCGCGCCCTGTGGACCCAGGTCTTTCCCGGCCGCGGGCCCATGCCCACCGCCGCCCTGGTGGCGGTGGGCCCGGCGGCGGCCGACCCCGTGACCCGGGCGGCCCTGCGCGGGGCCTTCGCCGAGGGCCTGGCCTGGGCCGGGGCCGAGCCCGGGGCGGCCCTGGCCCTGGCCGACGCCGCCTATCCGGAACTGGGGGCCCTGCTCCGGGCGGCGGGCCCCGGGCGCCCCGCCGCCCCCTGCACCCCGGACACGCCGCTCAGCGGGCCCGGGGGCGAGGCGGCGGCGCGTTTCATGATCGAACGTATCTTCGACCTCTGCCCGGACTGCCTGGGCGGGCGCCTGCCGGGCGAAGGATTCTGGGACATGGGCCATGCAGGTTCCTGACTGGGGCTGGCGGCTGGCGGGCTGCCTGTGCTTCGCGGCCCTGTGGCACGGGCTGGCCGCCGGGGGCGGGGGCCTGGCCGTGGCCGCCCCGCTGGAAACGCTGGGCGCCCTGGCCGGGCTGCTGGCCCGGGGGGAGTTCTGGCTGGAGGCCGTGCTGCCGACCCTGGCCCGGGTGCTGACGGGCTTCGGGCTGGGCGCGGCCGCGGGCGGCGCCCTGGGGGGCTGGGCCGGGCTGCACCGGGGCGCGGGCCTGTTCCTGCTGCCGCTGCGCTGGGTCCTGTCCAGCGTGCCCGGGGTGGTTCTGGCCATCCTGGCCATGCTCTGGTGGGGCTCGGGCTCGGGCATGGTGGTGGCCATTGTGGCCCTGTCCGTGGCGCCGACCATCTATCTGGCCGCGCGCGAGGGCTTCGCCGCCGTGGACGACGGCCTGCGCGAAATGGCCCGGGCCTACGGCCTGGGCTGGCGCAAGCGCCTGACGGCCCTCTACCTGCCTGCGGCCGCCGCGCCGTTCTTGTCCGGCTGCGTGGTGGCCCTTGGCGGGGGCATGCGCGTGGCCATCCTCGGCGAGACCCTGGGCGCCTCCCGGGGGCTGGGCTACACCCTGGCCCTGGCCCGGGCCAACCTGGACACGCCGAAGCTCTATGCCGTGGCGCTGGTCAGCATGCTGCTGGTCAGCCTGGTGGAAGCCACCCTGCTGCGCGGCCTGCGCCGGGCCCTGCGGCCCGGGGGGCGGCCATGACCGCCCTGGTCGCCCTGCGCGGCGTGCGCTACCGCCACGGCCGACGCGAGGTGCTCGGCGGCGTGGACCTGGAAATCGCCCCCGGCGAATCCGTGGCCCTCATGGGCCCGAGCGGCGCGGGCAAGTCGACCCTGGCGCGCGTGGCCGCCGGGCTGCTGCGGCCCCACGGCGGGCAGGCCCTCCTCGCCGCCCGGCGCGTGGGCTTCGTGTTCCAGGAGCCCCGGCTCCTGCCCTGGCGCACGGCCCTGGAAAACGTGGCCCTGCCCCTGGCGGGCCCCGCGAGCCAGGCCGGGGCCGCCTGCCGCGCCATGCTGGCGGCCGTGGGCCTGGCCGGGGCCGAGGGGCTCTACCCCGGGCAGCTCTCGGGCGGCATGCGCCAGCGGGTCTCCCTGGCCCGGGCCCTGGCCGTCGGGCCGGACCTGCTCGTCCTGGACGAGCCCTTCACCGGCCTGGACGGCGCCCTGCGCCGGGAGATGCGCGCCCTGCTGGAAACCCTGGCCGACGAGGGCGGCATGGCCACCCTGCAGGTGACCCACCACCGCGAGGACATCCTGCGCGGCACACGCCGCGTCCTGCACCTGGAGGGCGGCAGGCTTCGCGCCGGGCGGGCCTGAGCGGCCCCGGCCGCGCGCAAAAACGCCACCGGCCGGGCCGGGCTCCCGTGCGGGGAACCGGTCCGGCCGGTGGCGGCCCGCCGGGCAGGCCCCGGGGTCGGGGCCGGGTACCCGGCCATCAGGAGGCGGTCAGCCTTCGGAAACAGGGGCCCGGGGCTCGGGGGGCACGCAATAAACAAGCCTCCCCGTGTTCCGCAGGCGCAAGGTCAGGGCACGCCCGCAGGCTGCGGCGGCCTCGCGCCGCCGCGGGGCGTCCCGGGGCAGAGGCTTTCCTGCCCCGGAGGCTCCGACTGCGACCCAGAAACGCGGCGGCTAGGCGCCCACAGCCTTCCTGCTGTTGGCCGCCACCACGCGGTAGAGGCGGTTGTCCACGCCCACGCGGCCCTCGATGAGGGTCAGGGCGCGGTGGTACTCGGCCAGGGCCTCGACCATGCGCCCGGCGCTGTGCAGGACGATGCCCAGGCAGTTGCGGGTCTTGGCGTCGATGACGGCGCCCGCGCCCACGGTGCGCCCCAGGTCCAGGGCCTCGCGCAGCAGGCGCTCGGCCTCGCCGTGGGAACCGATGTCCAGGGCCTGCATTCCGGCGCGGCTCAGGTCGCGGATGCGCCCGAGCACCTTGCAGCGGCAGCCGCCGGAGCATTCGGCGTGGCCCTCGGCGTGGCGGTGCCCGCCGTCCACGGCGGCCACCCGGGCCGAAGCCCGCCTGCCGCCGCACCCGCAGCCCGCGTGGGTGCCCCTGTGCTTTGCCTCGTGCCGATCCTTGACGCTGCCCATGATGCTGCTCCTCCTGTTCCGGGTTGCCGTGGCGCGGGGCCCTTCATGCGCCCCGGGATTTCTGATACTGAATTTCATTCTCATTGACAAGCCCCCTGTGGAGGCCAAAAGCGGGAAAAGCGAAAATTCCACGGCGCGGCCCCGGCCGCCCCCTGCGGCGCGACGCGTCTTGCGGCTTCCCTCCACGGTCCGTTTCGGGCTATGGTAGCCCAAATCGGGGATCACCCGGAGGAGACACCCATGAGCATCAACCGCATCGTCCGCGCCGCGGCGGGCACCATGGTCCTGCTGACCGTGGCCCTGTCCGTGCTGCATTCGCCGCATTGGCTGTGGCTTACCGCCTTCGTGGGCGCCAACCTGCTGCAATCGGCCTTCACGGACACCTGCCCGCTCATGGCCGTGCTGCGCCGCATGGGCATGAACTAGCCGCCCCGGCGCCATCCCAGCCCCAGGAGCTTCTCACGATGAAAAGACGCCTCGTCCTCGTTCTGGGTTCCGCCGTCGTGCTGCTGGTCGTGCTCTGGCAGGCCGGCGCCCTGCGCACGGACACCATCGCCCCCGGCCCGGGCGCCGCGCCCGACCCCGGCCCCGAGCCCGGGGCCACCACCGTCACCCGCCAGGCCGACATCGACGATATCTACGAGGCCGTGGGCACCATCCGCCCGCGCACGGAAACGAGCATCGAGGCCCAGGTCACGGCCCGGATCGTCGAGGTGCGCGTGCGCGAGGGCGATTTCGTCAAGCGCGGGGAGGTGCTGGTGGTCCTGGATGACCGCGAGCACGCCGCCCGGGCGGACAGCGCGGCCCAGGCCCGGGCCTCGGCCCAGGCCGGGCTGGAGCAGGCCCGCCAGGGCGTGAGCGAGGCCAAGGCCGCCTTCGACACCGCCGCCGCCCAGTACAAGCGCATCAAGACCCTCTTCGCCGGACGCGCCGTGGCCCAGAGCGAGATGGACCAGGCCGAGGCGGCCTATCTCCAGGCCGAGGCCCGGCTGTCCCAGGCCCGCGAGGCCGTGGCCGGGGCCCAGGCTGCCCTGGGCCGCGCCGCCAAGCAATACGAGGAGGCCGACATCGCCCGGGGCTACACCGTGATCCGCGCCCCCGAGGACATGGAGGTCGCCCGGCGCACGGCCGAGCCCGGCGACCTGGCCGTCCCGGGGCGCGCGCTGCTGGTGGTGCAGACCGCCGGTTCCCTGCGCCTGGAGGCCTTCGTGCGCGAGGGGCTGGTGGCCCGCGTGCGCCCCGGCACGGAGCTGCCCGTGGCCGTCGGGGCCCTGGAGCGCACGGTGCCCGGCGTGGTGGAGGAGGTTGTCCCCGCGGCCGACCCGACCACGCGGACCTTCCTGGTCAAGGTCGGGCTGCCCGACCTGCCGGGGGGCTATCCGGGCATGTTCGGGCGGCTGCTGGTGCCCGCCGGGCGCCGCCCGGCGGTGCTGCTGGATGCGCGCGCCGTGGTCCGCACCGGGCAGCTGGAAACCGTTCGCGTGCGCGACGGCGACGCGTGGCGGACCGTCCTGGTGCGCACCGTGCCCGCCGGAGGCGGCGAGGTGGAGGTGCTGGCGGGGCTGGAGGGCGGGCAGACCGTGGCCCTGCCCGGGGGCGCCCCATGAGCGGCGACGCCCGGACCCCGCGCGGGATCATCCCCGCCGTGGTGGAAGCATTCCTGGAAACGCGGCTGTCGGTGCTGCTGGTGGTGGCGACCCTGTGCCTGGGCGCGGCGGCGGTGCTGCTGACCCCGCGCGAGGAGGAGCCCCAGATCGTCGTGCCCATGGCCGACGTGTCCGTCGCCGTGCCCGGGGCCAGCGCCGAGGAAGTGGAAAAACTGGTCACCACGCCCCTTGAGCGCATCCTGTGGCAGACCGACGGGGTGGAATACGTCTACTCCGTCTCCCGGCGCGACCAGGCCCTGGTCACGGTGCGCTTTTTCGTGGGCGAGGACCGCGAGCAGTCGCTGCTCAAGCTGCACAACACGGTGCAGAAGAACCTGGACCTGGTGCCCGCCGTGGTCCAGGGCTGGCTGGTCAAGCCCGTGGAAATCGACGACGTGCCCATCGTCTCCGTGGCCCTGTATTCCGAAACCCTGGACGACGCGGCCCTGCGCCGGGTGGGCGAGGAGCTGTACCACCGGCTGGCCGAGGTGCCCGACGTGTCGCGGGTGACCCTCACGGGCGGGCGCCCGCGCGAGGTGCGCGTGGAGCTGGACCCGCAGCGCATGGCCGGGCTGGGCGTGGCCCCCCGGGACGTGCGCACCGCCCTGGCCGCGGCGGACACCTCCGTCACCGCAGGAACACTCTCCAGCGCCGGACGCGAATACGCCGTACGCACGGACTCCTTCCTCATGTCCGCCGCCGACGTGGGCGAGGTGGTGGTGGGCGTCTACCAGGGCCGCCCGGTATATCTGCGCGACGTGGGCCAGGTGCTGGACGGCCCGGCCGAGCCCTCGACCTACACGCGCATCGGCTTCTCGGCGCGCCTGGAGGCCGAGCAGGGCCCGCGCGGCCAGGCGCCCGGGGCCACGTTCCCCGCCGTGACCCTGGCCCTGGCCAAGAAGAAGGGCACCAACGCCGTGGCCGTGTCCGCCGCCGTGAAGCGGCGCATGGCCGAGCTGGCGCACACGGTACTGCCCGACGGCGTGCGCTACGAGATCGTGCGCGACTACGGCGCCACGGCCCAGGAAAAGGTCGACAACCTGCTCTCATCGCTGTTCTTCGCCATCCTGACGGTGGTGGCCCTGCTGGCCGTGACCCTGGGGCGGCGCGAGGCCGCCGTGGTGGCCCTGGCCGTGCCCCTGAGCTTCGCCCTGGCCCTGTTCGTCAACTACGCCCTGGGCTACACCATCAACCGCGTGACCCTCTTCGCCCTGATCCTGTCCCTGGGCCTTGTGGTGGACGATCCCATCACCAACGTGGACAACATCCAGCGCCACATCCGCCGGGGGGCGCTGCCCCCGCGCGGGGCGACCCTGGCCGCCGTGGCCGAGGTGCTGCCCCCGGTGCTCATGTCGACCCTGGCCATCATCATCTCCTTCGTGCCCATGTTCTTCATCACCGGGATGATGGGCCCCTACATGGCGCCCATGGCCGCCAACGTGCCGCTGACGGTGACCTTCTCCACCCTGGCGGCGCTGACGGTCGTGCCCTGGATGGCCCACCTGCTGCTGCGCCACCAGGCCGGACGCGACGCGGGCGCCCGGGCCGGGGGGGAGGCGGCCCCCGGGCCGCGGTCCGCCCTGCACCGGGCCTACGCGCGCCTGCTCGGCCCGCTGCTGGACTCGCCCCGGCGCCGCGCGGCCCTGTGGGCGGGCATGGCCGTGCTGCTGCTGGCCTCGTGCGCCCTGGCGGCCCTGCGGCTGGTGCCGCTCAAGATGCTGCCCTTCGACAACAAGAACGAGTTCCAGATCGTGGTGGACATGCCCGAGGGCACGCCCCTGGAAGCCACGGACCGCGTGGTGCGCCGCTTCGAGGACTTCCTGCGCACCGTGCCCGAGGTCGACGCCTGGACCACCTACGCGGGCACGGCCTCGCCCATGGACTTCAACGGCATGGTCCGCCACTACTATATGCGCCGGGGCGGCAACGTGGCCGACATCCGCGTGAACCTGGCCCACAAGGACCGCCGCGAGGCCCAGAGCCACGCCATCGTGCTGCGCCTGCGCCCGGGGCTGGAGCGCATCGCCGCCGCCTCGGGGGCGGCCATCCAGGTGGTGGAGGTGCCGCCCGGGCCGCCGGTGCTCTCGACCCTGGTGGCCGAAATATACGGCGACCCGGACCGGACCTACGGCCAGATCCTGGCCGGGGCCGACCATGTGGCCCGGCTCATGCGCGAGGAGCCCCTGGTGGCCGATGTGGACACCAGCGCCGAGGCGCCCCACCAGGCGCTGCACTTCGAGCTGGACCGCGAGAAGGCCGCCCTGCACGGCGTGAGCGCCCAGGCGGTGGCCCAGGCCCTGTCCATGGCCGTGACGGGCGAGGTGCCGGCCCTGGTCCACGAGCCCGACGAGCGCCAGGAGCTGCCCGTGCGCGCCGTGCTGCCGCGCCCGCGCCGCTCCTCGGCCTCGGCCCTGGGCCAGATGCCCCTGAAGAGCGAACCCCAGGGCCAGCCCGAGGGCATGGTGCCCCTGGCCGAGCTCGGCCGCTTCGAGATGCGCCCGCAGGACCAGCCCATCCTGCACAAGAACATGGAGCGCGTGGCCTATGTGTACGCGGAGATGACCGGCCGGGCCCCGGGCGAGGCCGTGCTGGACCTGGGCTCGCGCCTGCGCTCCGACCCCCTGGGCCCGGGCCTGCGCGCCGAGTGGGCCGGGGAGGGCGAATGGAAGATCACCGTGGACGTGTTCCGCGACCTGGGGCTGGCCTTCGGCGCGGCCCTGGTGGGCATCTTCATCCTGCTGGTGATCCAGACCCGGTCCTTCGGCATGCCCGGGCTGATCATGGCCGCCATCCCGCTGACGGTCATCGGCATCATGCCCGGATTCTGGCTGCTGAACGCGCTCTTCGCCGCAGTGGTGGGCGAGCTGCCCGACCCCATCTTCTTCACCGCCACGTCCATGATCGGCATGATCGCCCTGGGCGGCATCGTCATCCGCAACTCCCTGGTGCTCATCGAGTTCATCCAGGGCGAGCTGGCCCGGGGCCTGCCCCTGCGCGAGGCCGTGCTGCAAAGCGGCGCCGTGCGCATGCGGCCCATCCTGCTCACGGCGGGCACGACCATGCTCGGCGCCTGGCCCATCACCCTGGACCCCATCTTCTCCGGGCTGGCCTGGGCGCTGATCACCGGGCTGCTGGCCTCCACGGCCTTCACCCTGGTGGTCATCCCCGTGGCCTACTACGCCCTGTTCCGCCCGCGCGAGGCCGCCGGGCGACCCTGACCGCCCGGCGCCGGGGCCGCCCCGCCCGGGGCGGCCCCGGCCCCCTGGCGCAACGCGCGCACCCGTGCTATGCCCGCCCCATACGCTGCGAGCGTCATCCAACAGCTTCAAACGACAAGGAGATTTCCCATGCGCTTCATCCACACCGACAAGGCCGCCGCCGCAGTGGGCCCCTACAGTCAGGCAACCGACACCGGCTCCCTTGTTTTCGTCAGCGGCCAGCTCGGCCTGTCCCCGACCACGGGCGAACTGGCCCAGGGCTTCGCCGCCCAGACCCGCCAGGCCCTGGACAACCTGCGCGCCATCCTGGAGGGCGCGGGCCTTGGCCTGGACAGCGTGGCCGTCGTCGAGGTCTTCGTCACCGACATGGGCGCCTTCCCGGAGTTCAACGCCCTTTATGCGGACTTCTTCGGCGAGCACAAGCCGGCCCGGGCCGTTGTCGAAGTCTCGGCCCTGCCCAAGGGCGGACTGGTCGAGGTGAAATGCACCGCCGTGCGCTAAGGCCCGCGACGAAGTGCAACAGACGTTCCCGTGCCCGAAAGGCCCTGCCTTTCGGGCACATCTTTTTTCCCCCGTCCTCTTGCATGAACAAGAAAAATCGATAATATTGGAAGCAGTTCCCCAAACTGCGGACCACACTCCATCCCGACTTCTACTTCTTCCTCCTGCCTCTTCATGGACCGCGAGCCACTTTCCTTTGCCGGGAGGATGCAGCTCATGGACAGCATCGGCAACGTCGTCGGCCTTGCGGGCAGCGCCCAGGCCCAATCCAGCGAAGGCTCCAGGCCCCTGGCCCTGGGCAGCCCCGTCCACGCGGGCGAGGTGCTGACCACGGGCCCCGGGGCGCACGTCGAAATAACCTTCACCGACGGTTCCGTCCTGGCCCAGGGCGAAAACGCGACCCTGACCCTGGACCAGTACGTCTACAACCCCGAAGACAGCGGCGCCTCGGCCATGCTGCTCGACATGGCCCAGGGCACCTTCCGCATGATCACCGGCGAGCTGGCCAAGGCCAACCCCGAGGGCGTGGCCATCCGCTCGCCCCTGGCGACCATCGGCATCCGCGGCACCGGCGCGGATTTCGACGTACAGCCCGGCGGCGCCATGCGCGTGGGCGTGTTCCAATACGACGGGCTGGACCTGACCATCACCACCCCCTTCGGCTCGGTGGTCATCAACAACGCCAACCTGATCCTGGACATCGCCCCCGACGGGCGCCTGGGCGAGCTGCGCGACTACTCCGCCCTGGAGCGGGCCTTTTTCAGCGCCGTGGCGCCCATCCTGTCCATCCCCGTGCCGGGGGCCGAGGACGGCCAGGACGGGGGCGGCGGCGACGACGACGGAACCCGGGGCCAGGACGACGAGGGCCAGGACGGCGAGGGGGAGGTCGAGGTCGAGGTCGAGGCCGACGAGGGCTTCACCGAGGGCGACGTGCTCGACTTCGTGGCCGCGCTGTTCGCCGAGGCCCTGGCCGACCAGACCCTGCCCGGGGCGGCGGAACTCCCCGAGCCGCAGCCCGCCCCCCTGGGCACGGGCTCGGACTCCGGCCCGGGCGGCGACGACGACCCCGACCCCCGGCAGACCACGGGCACAACCGCGGCCGCCTCCTCCGCGCCCTCCGCCGAGCCCGGCCAGGGCGACGGCCTGTCCGGCACGGCCTACGCCGACTGGCTGCGGGCCTACAACGGCCCCATGACCGTCTCCGGCCTGGCCGGACCGGACACCCTCACGGGCAGCAGCGCGGCTGACACCATCTACGGCGGCACGGGCAACGACCACATCGACCTGGGTTCCAGCGGGGCCGACCTGGCCTACGGCGGGGCGGGCAACGACTCCATCCGCGCCGTGTCCGGCTCGGGCAGCGACACCGTGTACGGCGAGGCCGGCAACGACACCATCTCGCTCTACAGCTCCAACGACCTGGCCTACGGCGGCACCGGCGACGACTCCATCACGGGCGGCGCGGGCGCCGACACGCTCCTTGGCGAGGAAGGCAACGACAAGCTCTTCGGCGGCACCGGCGCGGACACCCTGTCCGGCGGCGCGGGCGACGACTCCCTGTACGGCAACAACCTGGCCAACGCCTCCGACGGCGCGGCGGACACCCTGACCGGCGGCGCGGGCAACAACGCCCTGTACGGCGACACGTCCGACTGGGCCTCCTACGCGGCCAGCGCCTCGGCCATCAGCTTCAACTGGGCCGTGGCCGCGCAGGTGGACCACGGCGACGGCACCGACACCCTCACGGGCATAACCCGGGTCATCGGCAGCGCAGGCGACGACACCATGCTCGGCAGCGGCGGAGGCGTGACCTTCGACGGCGGCGCGGGCAACGACTCCATGACCGGCGGCGCGGGCAACGACTCCTTCATCGGCGGCAACGGGCAGGACACCGTGGACGGCGGCGCGGGCTCCGACACCCTGGACCTGCGCACGGCGTCCGGCTCCGTGACGGCGACCTTCACGGGCGGCGGCGACGGCACGGCCGCCTTCGGCGGCCTGACCACAAGCCTCGCGGGCATCGAGGCCCTGCACGGCTCCCACCGCGACGACACCATCACCGGCGACGACAGCACCACCCTGCTCACCGGCCAGATGGGCGACGACTCCATAGTCGGCGGGGCCCTGGGCGAGACGCTGCACGGCGACGACGAGGCCAACTCCGCCTCCACCGTCGCGGGCGGCGCCACCCTCTACGCCGGGGACGACACCGTTCGCGG
>NZ_JALNWM010000104.1 GCF_023230885.1 Desulfocurvus sp.
ATGCATATTGACAAATGGGGCAAATACTTACTATTCAAGTCAGGTTTGAGTGCATCTCCGGCGCCTCCGTGGGCCCGGAGGCGGCCTGGCCGGATACCGGTATCCCCCCCCTCAATGCCGGTGTCCGACGGGGCCGCTTCCTGGCGGACGGGGGCGCCTGCCTTGGCCCGGCCCGGTCCTTCCGGCGCCGGGCATGCGCCCTGGTCGCCTGTTTTTCGCGCCGCGCGCCCCCCTGGGGCGCGCGGTTGTTTTTTTGGCGTCGCGCCTTGCGGGGGCTTGCCCCCGGCGGGGTTGTGCGCCAGAGTGGGGCGGGCGCCGCCGTGCGCGGCCCCGCCCGCGCACAACCATCACCGGCCGCCCGGCCAGAGGGACTCGTCATGGAACTGACCACCGTCGCCGTCCACAACCCCGATGCCCTGAACCTGATCCTGGGCCAGTCGCATTTCATCAAGACCGTGGAGGACATCCACGAGGCCGTGGTCGGCGCCGTGCCCGGCGCGCGCTTCGGGCTGGCCTTCTGCGAGGCGTCCGACAAGTGCCTGATCCGCCTGACGGGCACCGACGACCAGTGCGTGGCCCTGGCCCGGCAGAACGCCGAGGCCATCGGCTGCGGCCACAGCTTCATCCTGTTCATGCGCGACATGTTCCCCATCAACATCGTCAACACCGTGCAGGCCGTGCCCGAAGTGGTGCGCCTGTTCTGCGCCACGGCCAACCCGGTGCAGGTGGTGGTCGCCCGGACGGAGCAGGGCCGGGGGGTGCTCGGCGTCATCGACGGCTTCGCGCCCAAGGGCGTGGAGGGCCCCGAGGACGTGGAACGGCGCAAGGGCTTCCTGCGCGCCATCGGCTACAAGCTCTAGGGCGGCGGGGCGCGCCGGGCGCGGGGATGCGTGTGGCGCGCTTGACAATATTGAAGCCATCTTCGTATAGGTCTATGCCTTTTAAAGTTTCCAGTGTGGGGACCAAGACCCGGTCCCGGACCACGGAGGGATCGGGTACAGGTACAGACGGCTAACACAAGGGAGAAATCAATGTCGGATGCGCTGAAGAACCAGAGGACCTACGCCCTCGTCGGGCACGGCGGCTGCGGCAAGACATCGGTTGCCGAAATGCTGCTCTTCCAGGCCGGCGCCACCAACCGCCTGGGCAGGATCGAGGAGGGCACCACCGCCCTGGATACCGAGCCCGAGGAAATCAAGCGCCGCGGATCCATCCAGCCCGCCTTTGCCAGCTACCCCTGGAAGAAGGCCACCCACTTCCTGATCGACACTCCCGGAGACACCAACTTCACCGGCGATATCGCCTACTCCCTGACCGCTGCGGACGGCGTGGTCTTCGTCGTCGACGCCGTGGACGGCGCAAAGCCCCTGACCAAGAAACTGTGGGACGAGGTCCAGGCCTCCGGCCGTCCGGCCATGGTCTTCGTCAACAAGATGGACCGCGACCGGGCCGACTTCGACATGGCCTTCTCGTCGCTGACCGCCGTGCTGGGCGTCCGCCCCGTGCTGCTCTACATGCCCATCGGCGAGAAGGACGCCTTCAAGGGCGTGGTGGATGTGCTGGGCAACAAGGCCCTGTTCTTCGAGGACGGCGGGACGCTGCGCGAGGGCGCCGTGCCCGGCGACATGGCCGCCGACGTGGAGGCCCTGCGCGAAACCATGATCGAGAACATCGCCGAGAGCGACGAGACGCTCATGGAGAAATATCTCGAGGAGGGCGAACTGAGCCCCGAGGATATCGCCCAGGGCCTGCGCCTGGGCGTGCTCTCCGGGGGGCTGGTGCCCGTGGCCTGCGGCTCCGCCCTGGACAACAAGGGCGGCAGCTTCGTCCTGGACACCGTGCAGGATCTTTTCCCAAGCGCCCTGGACCGCGGGGCCTGGCTGGGCGAGGACGGCGGCGAGCGCGAAAGCTCCGCCGACGCCCCCGTGGCCGTCTTCGTCTTCAAGACCCTGGCCGACCCCTTCGCCGGGCAGCTCTCGGTCATCCGCGTGCTCTCGGGCACCCTGTCCCCCGACAGCACGCTGCACAACGCGGCCAAGGGCGACAAGGAGCGCGTGGGCCAGCTTCTGGTGCTGTGCGGCAAGGAGCAGAAGCCCCTCAAGGGCGAGGCCGGGCCCGGCGCCGTCCTGGCCCTGGCCAAGCTGAAGCTCACCGCCACCGGCGACACCCTCTCCGACCCCAAGGATCCCTTCGCCCTGGCCAAGCCGACCCTGCCCCCGGCGCTGATTTCCTACGCCCTGGCCCCCGAGGAGAAGGGCGAGGAGGACAAGGTCTACGCCGCGGTGAACAAGCTGCTGGACGAGGACATCTGCCTGCACCTGACCCGCGACGCCGAGACCGGCGACATCCTGCTCTCCGGCTCGGGCCAGCTGCACATTGAGATCAGCGTGGAGAAGGCCCGGCGCCGCTACAAGGTGGGCATCGCCCTCAAGACGCCCAAGATTCCCTACCGCGAGACCTTCAAGGGCAAGGCCGACGTTCAGGGCCGCCACAAGAAGCAGTCCGGCGGGCGCGGGCAGTTCGGCGACTGTTTCATCCGCCTGGAGCCCCTGCCCCGGGGTTCCGGCTATGAATACGTCGACGCCATCGTCGGCGGCTCCATTCCCCGCCAGTACATCCCCGCCGTGGACAAGGGCGTCCAGGAGGCCGCAGCTCGCGGCGTGCTGGCCGGCTACCCGGTGGTGGACTTCCGCGTGACCTGCTACGACGGCTCCTACCATGCGGTGGACTCCTCCGAAATGGCCTTCAAGATCGCCGGGTCCATCGCCTTCAAAAAGGCCGCCGAGGTGGCCAAGCCCGTGCTGCTCGAGCCCATCGTCCAGGTCAGCGTGTTCGTGCCCGACGAGTTCATGGGCGACGCCATCGGCGACCTGTCCAGCCGCCGGGGCAAGGTGCTCGGTTCCGATTCCAAGGCCGGGATTACCGAGGTCAAGGCCCATGTGCCCATGGCCGAGGTGCTCCAGTACGCCCCGGACCTGCGCTCCATGACCGGCGGCCAGGGCACCTTCACCATGGAGTTCGACCACTACGAGGAGGCCCCGCCGCAGGTGGCCGAAAAGGTCATCGCCGAGAGCAGGCAGGCCCAGGAATAGCCGGGCGCCCCGGCACCATAGTCCGCGAACGGGCCGCCCCCTCCCCGCCGGGGAGGGGGCGGCTTTTTCGTGCCCCGGCCGGGGCGGGCCCACGCGCGGCCCCGGGTTGCGGGCCTGGGGCGCCCGGCCATCGCTGCCGCCGGGCGCGGGCGCCGGGGATCGGGGGGCGCCGGGCGTGGGCGCGCCAGCTGCGCCGGGGCGCGGCATCCGCAGGGGGCGCGGCCATGCCGCCGGGCCGCGGGGCCGGGTGCGGCAGTGGCGCCGGGGCGTGGGGCTGGGTGCGCCGGGGAGCGGGAAGGGGGGGCAGTGGCGCCGGGCCGCGGGAAGGGGGGAAATGGCGCCCGGGCGCGGGGCTGGGTGCGGCAGTGGCGCCGGGCGTGGGCATGGGGCGCGCGGCCAACATCGCCGGGGTTCAGGGTTTTCTGCCGCGACGCGCGCGTCCCGGCCTTGTTTTGGTGCTGGTTTTCCCGTACATTACGCCAATTGCGCCGCCACCCCAACACGCCCCAAGCGGAGCCCCGGCCCCTGATGCTACGTAACGTGATATTCTACCTTGCCTTTTTCCCCCTGACCATTTTCTTTTCCGCCCTGGCCGCGAGCTCGCGCCGGGTGGCGCCCTGGGCCGCCCGCGCCTGGTCCGGGCTGGTGGTCCGGGCGGCCGGGCTGTCCGTGCGGGCCGACCTCGCGGCCCTGGACCCGGCCCAGCGTTATATCTTCATCGTCAACCACCAGAGCCAGCTGGACATCCCGGTGCTGACCCACGTCCTGCGCGCGCGCCATGTGGGCTTCGTGGCCAAGGAGTCGCTGTTCCGCATCCCGCTGTTCGGCAAGGCCCTGGAGTGCGCCGGGCACGTCAGCGTGGACCGCTCCAACCCCCGCCGGGCCATGAAGAGCCTGGAGGAGGCCGCCGCCAAGGCCCGCGAAGGGGCCAACATCCTGGTCTTCGCCGAGGGCACCCGCCAGAAGGATCTGGAGGCCCTGGGGGAGTTCAAGGTCGGGGGCATGATCCTGGCCCTGAAGACCGGGCTGCCCGTTGCGCCGCTGGTGGTCTGCGGCACGGGCGACGCCCTGCCCAAGGGCCGCCTGCTGCTGCGCCGCGCGCCCATCCGCGTACGCGCCCTGCCGCCCGTGGCCGCCGGGAGCTATACCCTCAAGCAGCGCGAGCAGTTCCGCGACGACCTGCGCGCCCTGATGAACGCCGCCTACCTGGAGCTGCGCCGTGAATGAGCACGACGTGACCCTGACGCCCCTGGGCGGCCTGGGCGAAATCGGCATGAACTGCATGGTCCTGGAAACCCGGGACTCCATGTTCCTCATCGACTGCGGGCTGATGTTCCCGGACAACTATCTCTACGGCATCGACGTGGTCATCCCGCGCTTCGATTATGTGGTGGAGAACAAGGAGCGTCTGCGGGGCATCGTGCTGACCCACGGCCACGAGGACCACATCGGGGCGCTGCCCTGGCTGCTGCCCCATGTGGACGCGCCGGTGTACGGCTCGGAGTTCACCCTGGGGCTTGTGGCGTCCAAGCTGCGCGAGCACAACCTGGAGCAGTACACCGACATGCGCGTGGTCCAGGACCGCGAGCGCGTGCAGATCGGCGACTTTCACGTCAATTTCTTCCCCGTGTGCCATTCCATCGTCGGCGGCTACGGCCTGGGCATCGAAAGCCCGGCCGGGCGCATCGTGCACACCGGCGACTTCAAGATCGACCGCACGCCCACCCACGGCCAGGAAACGGACCTGGAGGCCTTCGCCCGCTTCTCCAAGCCCGGGGTGCGCCTTTTGCTGTCCGACTCCACGAACATCGAGCGCGAAGGCCACGCCCTGACCGAGCGCGAGATCAAGGCCTCCCTGGGCGAGATATTCCGCAACGCCCCGGGGCGGATCATCGTGACGCTGTTCTCCAGCCATATCCAGCGGATGCAGGAAATATTCGAGCTGGCCGAGCAGTATGGGCGCAAGGTGGCCGTCAGCGGCCGCAGCCTGGTGCGCAACATCGAACTGGCCCGCGAGCTGGACTACATCCGCGTGTCCTCGGGGGTGCTCATCCCCCTGGAGGACATTCCCCGCCACAAGGACGAGGAACTGGTCCTGCTGGTCACCGGCTCCCAGGGCGAGCCCCTGGCCTCGCTCTCGCGCATCTCCTCCGGCGAGCACCGCCAGTTGCGCATCAAGAAGGGCGACCTGGTGCTCATGTCCTCGCGCTTCATCCCGGGCAACGTGCGGGCCATCACCCAGATCATCAACAATCTCTACCGCCTGGGCGCCGAGGTGCTCTACGAGAAGGTCCAGGCCATCCACGCCTCGGGCCACGCCCACCGCGAGGAGCTGCGCACCATGCTCCAGACCGTGCGCCCGACCTTCTTCGTGCCCGTTCACGGCGAATACCGCCACCTGGTGAAGCACTGCCGCCTGGCCCGCGAATGCGGCGTGGCCGTGGAGCGGACCCTGATCCTGGAGGACGGCGACCCGCTGACCATCAGCCCTTCGGGCATCCGCCTGCACGAGCGCGTGTCCACGGAGTGCATCTACGTCGACGGCAAGGGCGTGGGCGACGTGGGCCAGACCGTGCTCAAGGAGCGCCAGCTCCTGGGCGGCGAGGGCATGGTGGTGGTCACCCTGGTGGTGGACAAGGAGACGGGCGAGATTCTCGTGGGCCCTGACCTGGCCTCCAAGGGCTTCGTCTTCGAGCAGCGCTACAGCCATGTGCTCGAAGACGCCAAGTGCATCATCCTGGACATCTTCGAGAACATCCGCCCCGGCGAGACGAGCAAGCTCAAGGAGCGCATCCGTTCGTCCCTGCGCCGCTTCTTCCGCCGCGTGCTGGACCGCGATCCCGTGGTCGTGCCGCTGGTGATGCTGGTCTAGCAGGCGCCCCGCGGGCCGGGGTCGGCGTCGCGTTTCCCGCCGCGCCCGCCCCGTGCCGCCCTGGCCGCCAGCGGCCCGGGGCCGCGCCCGGCTGCGCCTCCGGCATGGGCGCCCCCGCGCCCCCGCCCCCGCCCCATACCCCCGCGCGGGGCTGCCCCGCAGACAGCCGGAGCCGAACCCGCCACCCCCGCCGCCCCCGCACCCCCGCGCGGGGCTGCCGCCTGCAACCTGGACGCGAACAAGGAGCGGGACGCCGCCCCCATACTCCCGCACGGCGTTGCCCCCGCAGGCAGCCGGGGCCGAGCCCGCCTCCCGCCCGGGGCAGTCTCCCGGGCCTGCCCTCGCGCCGCCAGCCGCCTGCGCGCCTCCGCTTCCGGGGGCCCCGTTCCCTTCCCTGCGCGCCGGTCCCGCGTTTCCTTGCGCCCTGCGCCGTGCCGCCCCGGGGCGGATCCCCCGTCGCCGCGGATGTGCGGCTCTTCCTTTTCCCGTTCCTTGAGATACGCCCCGGCATCTCCCGTGCCGGGGATGTTCCCTCCCGGGAACATCCTGGCGCGCAGCGCGTTCCGTTTGGGGGACATTTTGGGGCCGTTTTTGTCCCCCGGGGCGCATCTCCGTGAAATAGTCATATATTCATGACTGTTACCACAGTGGCACAGCCCTTGCCTTTATGCCTGTGACGGCCTTGAGGCAAGGGCTGTCGTTCATTGGGAAGGAAACCGAAAGGAGCGAATCATGACATGTGTTTCTCGCAGGAATCTGCTCTGCGCCATGGGCGGCGCCGTGGTCGGCGGGTTCATGGGCATCGGGCCGCTTTCGGCCGCGCTGCCCGAGATGCAGGGCCAGGCGACCTGGACCGCGCACAGCCTCGACGCCGACGAGTGCGAGCCCTACGCCTACGCCGGGTACTGGAACCAGGGCTACGGCTGCTGCTACGGCACGTTCTACAGCATTGTCGGCGTCATGGGCCTCAAGCACGGCGCACCGTACAACCAGTTCCCCTTCCACATCATGGAGGTCGGCAAGAGCGGCATCTCGGACTGGGGCACGATCTGCGGGGCCCTCTTGGGCGCGGCCTCGGCCATGGCCCTGTTCTGGGGCCGCAAGGAGCGCGACCCCATGGTCACGGACCTGTTCCGCTGGTACGAGCAGACCGCGTTCCCCCTCTATGACCCGGGCCAGGACGCCCAGGGCGTGCAGGGGGAGATCCCGGGCCACGCCTGCGGCTCCGTGCTTTGCCACGTTTCGGTCTCCTCCTGGAGCTTCGCCACGGGCATCCCCGCCGCCTCCAAGACCCGCTCCGAGCGCTGCGCCCGGATCACCGCCGATGTCGCCCGCAAGGCCATCGAGATCATGAACGCCAAGATCGGCGGGCGCTTTGCCCCGGTGTACGGCAAGCCGGAGTCCCTGACCTACTGCGGCGAGTGCCACGACAAGGAGAAGGAGGCGCCCTTCCTCAAGGGCAGGCAGGAGTGTACGCCCTGCCACTCGGGCACGGAGCATACCCAGAACAAGTTCACCGGCCACCCGTAGCCGGAGCCCGGCGCGGGGGAGCGGGCCTCCCCGCGCCGCGGAACACCCCGCCCGCACCGGGCGCCCCGGATCGTGCCGGGGCGCCCGCGCCTTTTCTGTCTCCCCGGCTGGCCCGGCGGGTGCGTCCTTGTCCGGCGCGGCCTTCCGGCCTATACTTTGCCGCCGGGGGCAGGGGTGCCCCCGGGAGGGCCTGCCGCACGGCAGGCGGCACGGTCCACAGCCATCAGGGAGACGCCAGTCCAATGCATTCCATTCTTCTCGTGGCCTGGGACGCCCCGGCCCACGAGGCCCTGGCCCGGGCGCTTCGCGGGGCGGGCTATGACACCGAGGTCGTCGAGGACGCCTTCCAGGCCCTGGTCGCCATGCGCTCCAGGCGCTACGGCCTGCTCATCTCCTGCGCCAATCCCCCGGGCATGACCGGGCTGGAACTGCTGGCCAAGGTCGCCGAGCACTATGTGAGCACGGGGGTCTTTCTTGTGGTGGAGCCGTCGGACATGGCCGGGGCCGTGCAGGCCATGCGCCTGGGGGCTTTCGACGTCCTGGCCCGGCCGGTGTCGGCCGAGGCCCTGCTGCTGGCCGTCCAGCGCTATTTCCATCTCCGCAGGCTGCGCCGCGACAGCCTGAGCCGCTCCTCCTGGAAGGGCCTGGAGGACATGATCGGCGGCCTGTCCGTGCAGCCGGTCATCGACCGCATCCAGGCCCTGGCCGACACGGACATCCCCGTGCTGGTCCAGGGTGAAAGCGGCACGGGCAAGGAGCTGGTGGCCGACGCGCTGCACCACCTGAGCTCGCGCCGCCACAGGCCCCTGGTCAAGATCAACTGCGCCGCGCTGCCGGAGCAGCTTCTGGAATCCGAGCTGTTCGGCCACGTCAAGGGCGCCTTCACCGGGGCCCACCGCACCCGCCAGGGCAAGTTCGAGTCGGCCGACGGGGGCACGCTGTTCTTCGACGAGGCCGGGGAAATGACCCCGCTCATGCAGGTCAAGCTGCTGCGCGTGCTGGAGGAGGGCGTCATCACCCGCGTGGGCGGCAACGCGTCCATCAAGGTCGACGTGCGCACCGTCTTCGCCACCTCGCGGAACATCGAGGCCATGGTCGCGGCCGGGGAGTTCCGTTGCGAGCTCTACTACCGCATCAACGTCGTGCCCATCCTGCTGCCCCGGCTCAAGGACCGCGGCGACGATATCGGCCTGCTCATCCGGCATTTCCTGAGCATCTACCGCGAGCGGTTCGGCCGGGGGCGGCTGTCGCTTTCGCAGCGCGCCCGCAGCGCGCTGCTGGCCTACGACTACCCCGGCAACATCCGCGAGCTGCGCAACATCCTCCAGGGGGCCTCGCTGCTGGCCGAGGGCGGGGTCATCCGCCTCGGGCACCTGCCGCAGCGCGTGCGCCAGACCATCCAGGCCCAGGGCTGCCCCGACCCGCTGGACGCGCCGCTGCCCCTGGCCGAGAGCGTGCGCCACCACGAGCGCGACCGCATCCTCCAGGCCCTGGAGCACTGCGACGGCCGCAAGGGGGACGCGGCGGCCTGGCTCGGCCTCTCGCGCAAGGTGCTCTGGCGCAAGATGAAGGATCTGGACATCCGCGACTGAGCCCGGGCGCGCGTCCGGCCACGGCGGCCGGGGCGCTACTCCAGGGGCAGGGTGATGGTGAAGCTTGCGCCGCCGTCCGGGGCGTTGCGGGCGGTGAAGGCGCCCCGGTGGTTGCGGGTGACGATGAAATAGGACACCGACAGCCCCAGGCCCGTGCCCCGGCCCGGGGCCTTGGTGGTGAAGAAGGGCTCGAAGACGCGGGTGCGCATGGCCGGGTCCAGCCCGGGGCCGTTGTCCTGCACCTCGATGCGCACCCCCCCGGGCGCGGGGCCCGTGCGCAGTACGATCCGCGCCGGGTGGCTGCGGGGGCCGCCGTCCAGCAGGGCCTGGGCCGCGTTGCGCAGCAGGTTCAGGAGCACCTGGACGATTTCGGTCCGCACCACGGGCACCGGGGGCAGGCCCGGGGTGTATTCGCGCAGCACCAGCACGCCGTGGAAGCCGCCCCGCCCGTCCTGGCCGAACTCGCTGGCCGCCAGGGCCACGGCCTCCTCCAGCAGTCCGGCAATGTCCTCCGGGGTCCGCCGCGAGGCCGAGGGTCTGCTGAAGGCCAGCATCCGGGCCACGATGTCCGCCGCGCGGGCCCCGGCCTCGCGGATGGCCTCCAGGGCGCGCACGATGCCGCGCCCCTCCAGATAGGCGCGCACCTGGGCCAGCTCCACCCCGTGCCGCCCGGCGGCACGTTCGTTGGCGGGGATGCCGTCCTGGGTGCGGCGCAGGGCGTTCTGGGCGCTTTGTACGATGATGCCCAGGGGATTGTTGAGCTCATGGGCCATGCCGGCCGCCAGCCCGCCCAGGGAGAGCATCTTTTCGCCCTGCACGGCGGCCTCCTCCAGGCGGGCGCGCTCGGTCACGTCGTCCACACGCACCACGGCCCGGGCCAGGCCCGTGTCCGCCAGGGGGAAGACGGTGACCTCCTCGTGGCGCAGGCCGCCCGGGGCCTGGCGCGTCCGGCGCGGCAGGTGCCTGCGCGTTCCGGCCTGGGCTGCGGCGGCCAGCTCGGGCAGCACGTCCGCCAGGTGCGGCAGCAGCTCGTCCAGGCGGCGCCCCACGGCCTGGGGCCGGGGGATGCCCGTCTGCTCCCAGGCCGTGCGGTTCCACAGGGTGACCCGGTTTTCGGCGTCCACCCCGGCCAGCAGCGAAGGCATGGCGTCGATGACCCCGGCGATGGAGCCCTGGGCCTCGCGCAGGGCCTTCTCGGCCTGGGCGCGTACGGTGATCTCCCGCTCCAGGTGGCGGTTCTTCTCCTCCAGTTCCCTGGTCTTGCGCTTGACCTGCACGCGCAGGGCCACGGTCCACAGGGCGAAAAGCAACAGCGTCGCGGCGGCGGCCCACAGCGCCGTCCGCAGCCAGCCGGGCAGGCTCGGGCCGCCGGGTTCGCCGATCCAGTGGCTCAGGGCCCGGTGGTAGGCGGAGCCGGGGTCGGCCTTCATGGCCGCCAGGCTCTTGTCCAGGGCCTGGAGCAGCAGCGGATCGCCGCCCTTGGGCACGGCGAAGCGGATTTCGATGGGATTGAGCAGGATGGGCGTGGCCCGCGCGCTGTAGAGCGCCCCCCGGCGGCTGGCGAAGAGGTTGTTGACCACGCCGAGGTCGGCCTGCCGGGCCTGTAGGGCGCGCAGGATGGAGTCGGGGTCGCTGGCGGGGCGCTCGGTGTAGTCCAGGCCGAAGCGGTGCATGGTGGTGCGGAATGCCTGGGCATGGATGTCGCCGGGCAGCAACAGCACGCTGTGCCCCTGGATGTCGAGCACGCTGCGCACGGCCAGCCCCGGGCGGGCGTAGACCTGGGCCCAGTTGACCAGGGGCGTCAGCTCGGCGAAATCCAGGAAGGCGGTCCGTTCCTGGCTGTAGGCCACGGCGGGCAGCAGGTCCAGCCCGCCCTCGCGGGCCATGCGCATGGCCGCGGGCCAGGTGCAGTGGACCCAGCGCAGTTCCCAGCCGCGGGTGCGCGCGGTGTGCTCCAGGAGCGTGGCGAAAAGCCCGGCCGGGCGGCCCTGCTGGTCGCGAAAGAGCAGCGGCGGGTTCTCCCAGCAGGCGACGCGGACCGTCCGGGCATGGCCGGGCGAGGCGCAGACGACGCAAAGGACGAGGGTCAGGGCCGCAAGCGGCAGTCGGAACATCGGGTTTCGTGCGTGGGGTTCGGAAAACAGGCCGGGCCGGAAGGGATTTCCGGCGGGAGGAAGCTACCGCCGTGGCGGCGGGGAGGCAAGGATTTTGTGGGCGCGCGGAGCGCGGCGCGAGGGCGCCCGGAGCGGGGGAGGGGGTTAGCCCAGGAGTTCCTGGTCTTCGGCGAGCATGCGCGCGGCGATGTTTTGCCCGTCGACGGAGTACGACCCCGCCTGGACCATGGCCTTG
>NZ_JALNWM010000105.1 GCF_023230885.1 Desulfocurvus sp.
GAAGGCCGCCGCGCCCATGACCGGGGGCATGAGCTGGCTGCCCGTGGCCGAGCAGGCCAGCACACCGCCGGCCTCATCCACGCTGTAGCCCGACTTGCGCATGTACGGCAGGACGAAGGGCCCGGTGATGGCCACGTTGGCCACCGGTGCGCCCGAGACCATGCCGATGAGCGAGTTGGAGAACACGGCGGTCAGCCCCGCGCCGCCGCGCAGGCGGCGGCCCAGGATCTTGCCCACCTCCATGAGCAGGCCCTCGACCTTGAAAATGCCCAGCAGCGCGCCGAAGACCACGAACATGAACACCTGGTCGGCGCTGATGGACATGAACAGGCCGTAGAGCCCCGACAGGCCCACGCTCAGGTAGGAGATAACGTAGTCGAAGGAGAAGGGCGTGTGGTACAGCGGGCCGCTCAGCAGGTGACCCAGGAAAAAGTAGCCCACGAAGACCAGGGCAACCACCAGCAGGGGCAGGCCCCAGCTCAGGTAGGTGCCCAGGGAGGTGCACAGGATGAGGCAGACCCCGACGACCAGGGCCGCCTGGCTGGGGAACCCCTGGGACATCTCGAGCTCTTCGATGTTCAGGTACACATAGGCGCAGCTGGCCAGGGCCACGGCCAGGCACAGGTACAGGAATCCCTTGAAAGCCGGGCTCTTGGCCTTGCGCGCGTAGCTGACGAAGATGAGGAAAAAGAGGAAGGCGAAGTGGATGGTCTGGTGTTCCCACTGACCGAAGAAAAGATACTGCGAGGCCACGGCGTGGTAGGCGACCATGCCCAGGGCGCCGATGGTCAAGAGCAGCCTGGAAAGGGATGTGCGTGATTCCATGATGCGTCTGCCCCCATTGTGGTGTGTAGGTGCTGCGGCCCGGCCCGGGTCCGCACCCGGGCCGGACCGGTGTCCGCCCTAGAGGAGTCCGGCCTCCTTGTAGGCCCGCAGGGCCCCAGGATGGAAATCCTCCTCCTTCCACCCCTTGACCAGGGACTCGCGACTCATGAGCGAGCCCATCGCGTGGTACTGGGCGAAGGCCTCGACGTTGTCGATCATGGCCTTGGCCATGATGTAGGCGTGTTCCTCGGGGAAGTCGGGATGCACGCAGAACGCCTGGATTTCGGCCCCGGCCCACAGGGGGCTGCCCTGGCCTTCCACGGTGTCGGCCGGAAGCTGGAAGGGCAGCAGGGTGATGTCCTTGGCGGCGGTGTTGTCCACTGCCTCGCGGGTCCAGTCCAGATGGGTCAGGGTGCGGCCCGAGGCCATGACCTCGACGGTCTGCGGGCTGGGCGAGAAGGCGGCGTGGATGGGATCGAGGTAGCCGCCGATGACGGCGGCGTCCACCTGGCCGTTGACCAGGGCGTTGGCGGCCTCGGTGGTGCCCACGAACTGGATGCGCAGGCTCTTGTAGAACTGGTCCGTGTACCCGTTGCGCAGCAGGGCGTCCGGCTCATAACCCCAGACGATCTGCGGCACACGGCCCAGGGCGATGCGCTTGCCCTGCAGGTCGGCGATGGTCTTGATGTCCTTGTCGGTGGTCACCAGCCAGGTGATGGCGTAGTTCAGGGTCCCGATGACCTTCAGGGGCTCGTAGGTCCGCTTGAAGGGCTTCATGCCGCGCTGGGCCAGCCATTCGATGCCCGAGGTGGCCACGACCACGGTGTTCTTGCGCGCGGCCTCGTCGCTTCCGAGCTTCATGACGTTGAAGGCCTGGCCAGGGGTTTCGGCGTGGGAGACGGCCACCGGGTAGTTACCCTGGTTGACGATGCTTTCCATGGCCGTGCCGAGCACATAGCTGCCCGTGCCGAATGGCGTGCTGAGCAGGATGATAGTCGGCTTGTCGGCCGCCGGGGCGGTCTGCCCCATGAGGAAAATGCACAACAGTGTCGCAATGAAGGTGGAAAGAAAGCGTATCATGGTCCTTCCTCGCAAAGTGTCAGAGGTTTCTTTGTCCGGTCGTTGTCCTTACGCGCACACCAGGTGGGCGACCTGGAAGGGTTTTAGGGTTTCCAGGTCCGGTTCCACTCCGAGCCCGGGGGCGTCGCTCAGGGTTATTTTTCCGTCGCGCAGCAGGGGATACGGCGTGGCCAGCATCTCGCGCAGCGGGTTGGCGTTGCAGTCCACTTCGAGCATCCCGTCGCCGCCGACGGCGGCCAGCAGGTGCGCCGAGGCCATGAGGCCGATGCCGCCGCCCAGGTAATGCGGGCAGTAGCGCTTGCCCGCCGCCAGGGCGGCCTCGGCCACCTCGCGGCAGCGCGTGAGCCCGCCCCACTTGCACACGTCGGGCTGGATGACGCCGAAGACCGGCCCGGAGGCGGCGGCGGCGAAGGCCGTCGTGCTGCGTATGTTCTCGCCCCCAGCCAGGGGCAGGGGGCATGCGGCGGCCAGTTGCAGCCATGCCTGCGCGGGGCTGTCGCAGCGCAGGGGCTCTTCCAGCCAGAGCAGGGGCAGGTCGCCGATGCGTTTTACCATCTCCAGGGCCTGGGGCAGGCTCCAGGCCTGGTTGCTGTCCACGGCGAGGGTCTCGCCGGGCTCCAGGGCGCCTAGGGCGCTGCCCAGGTTTTCCATGTCGCGGGCTTCGCCGAAGCCGATCTTAATCTTGAAGGTCCGGTAGCCTTCGTTTCGGGAGCGGGCGATAGTCTCGGCCACGCCGGGATGGTTGATGCCGCTGGCATAGGCGGGCATGACGGTCATGCCCGCCGTGCCCAGCAGGGCGTGCAGCGGTCGGCCCGCCTTGCGTGCGGCCATGTCCCACAGCGCGATGTCCACGCCCGCCACGGCCTGGGCCAGGGGCCCGGGTTCGTCGGCCTGGAGGGCCAGCACTTCCACGCGCCGGGTCATCTCGTCAAACGCCTCGGTGGGGCTGGCGAAGGTTTTGCCCAGGATGTGCGGCGCCACGGCGGTTTCCACCAGCCGGGCCCGGTGTTCCGCGCCGCAGGAGGGGAAGTTGCACCAGACCTCGCCCCAGCCGTGGTTCCCCTGGGCGTCTTCCAAGCGCACGATGACCGCCGGGCGGTCGTGCATCGTCCCGAAAGACGTGCGGACCGGCACGGCAATGGGCGCGCGCAGGACGCGGATTTCAACTTTCGCGATCGTTACCGGATCGGCCAATGCAGCCATGATCCTCTCCTGTTGTTTGGTGTTGGCCTGTGTCTTTGCGCCCGCCTTGGCGGGCGACGCGTATTTCCCTCGTATCATGGGAGGTTGGCCGCCGCTCTTCCTCCGGGCGCCCCGGCGGGGGCGTCTTGTGTGTCTAAAAGTATTAAGATGCTACCCACCATACCTATTTGAAGTCAAGCGCTCTTTCAGGGACGGGCAACGTTGTCTCAAAAAATGGGGAGCGCGGATTTTTTTGGTTATAGTGCCTTGGTTTCATTGCGCTATTTGTCTTACTCATCGGGCTTGGCCAAGCCCGGCGTCGGTTCCTGGGGGCGGGGGCGGGGGCTCACCCCTGCCGCAAGCGGCGGACCGGGCGGGATGTGTCGCGGGCATACGCGTCTTGCCGCGCCGGAATGTTCCACGGGGGACGCCTGCCGCATTGGCCCGGGCGCGCCTGGCCGGGAGCCGCCCCTCACGGCACGCCTTGGGGCGGCCCGGGGCCCGCGCGCCCGGGGATGTAACACCAGCAGGCACGGGGACCGGGCGTTCCGGTCCCCCCGCTTGCGACCGGAGCCTGGCGACGGAGCCGTGCCGCCCGTCATGAGTGTCTTCGGCCCGCGCGCCTGGAGCCGTTTCAGATATGGCCGAGTGGTGCGCCCTGGCGGGCCGGGGCCCCGTGTGCGCCTGGGGTCGTTGTTCTCGGGCCCCCGCGCGCCGTGGGGGGCGTGGCTGGGATCCTGTGCGCCCAGGGCCGTTGCTGCCGCGTCGGGGCGGTCCGGCTGCCGACGGCGGCGCCCGGTGGCTTCCGGCTCCTGGCGCCAATGCGGGCGGGAGGGCCGCGCACCGGACTTCAGTGGAGGAAGTAAGAAAATTCCAGACGCCTCTTGCCGGGGAGCGGTTTTTTTGTTTTCCTATAGTCAGGGTCGCGGTCTTCGTCCGGCGGGCGTCCGGAAGAGGGGCCGCGCGACAACCGCCGATCCGCGCGGAACGGACCGCAGCGGAGGAAAACCAAGGAGTATCGGAAATGAAACGGATCATCGCCATCACCCTGTCCGCCGCCTTTGCCACGACGCTGTTCGCCGCGGCCGCCCTGGCGGACGGCGCCGCGCTCTACGGCCCCTGCAAGGGCTGCCACGGGGCCGACGGCTCCAAGACCGCCATGAACATCTCCCCGGCCCTCAAGGGCCAGGGCGCCGACGAGCTGCTGACCAAGCTCAAGGGCTACAAGGACGGCACCTACAAGATCCAGGACAAGACCGCGCCCATGATGGCCAAGTTCGTCAAGAAGCTGAGCGACGAGGAGCTGAAGACCCTTGCCGACCACATCGCCACCTTCTAGCCGGAGCCTCGCGGCCCGGCTCGGCCTCGCGGCCGTGGCGACGCTTCTCGGGGCGGCCCTGGTGGCCGCCCCGGTTTGCGTCGCCGCCGCCCAGGGCGGCCACGACGCCCACGCCGCTCACGGGGCGGCGGACGGCCAGGCGGCCCACGGCGCCCATCCGGCCCCGGCGCCCGCCGCTCCCGAGGCCCACGGCGCCCATCCGGCTCCGGCCCCGGACGCCCCCGCCCACGACCACGAGGCCATGCAGGCCCGGGCGGAGCAAAGCGACCTGCCCGTGGGCGTGGACGAACACCTGGGAGCCTATGTGCCCCTGGACACGGTGTTCACCGACTCCCAGGGCCGCGAAACGACCCTGGGCCAGGCCATGGGCGCGCCCACGCTGATCCTGCCGGTGTTCTACACCTGCCCCAACGTCTGCAACATCCTCCAGGGGGCCGTGGCCCGGGTTTTGCCCCGGGTCAGCCTGACTCCCGGCCAGGAGCTGCGGGTCGTGTCCATCAGCTTCGACGAGCGCGACACCCCCGGGACGGCCGCCCGCAGCAAGCGCAATTTCGACGCCGCCCTGGGCCAGGGGTTCCCCCCGGAGCACTGGACGTTTCTCACCGGCAGCCGCGAGAGCATCGCCAGGACCATGGACGCCCTGGGCTTCCGCTTCCAGCGCATGGGCGACGATTTCGCCCATCCGGTGGTGGTGGTGGCCGTGGCGCCCGACGGCAAGATCGTGCGCTACCTCTACGGCTCGGACTTCCTGCCCTTCGACGTGACCATGGCCGCCACCGAGGCGGCCAAGGGCACCCCGGGCCTGTCGGTCAAGCGCGTGCTGTCCTACTGCTACAGCTACGACCCCGAGGGACGGCGCTACACCTTCAACATCCTGCGCGTCACGGGCTTTACGGTTCTTGGCACCATCGCCCTGCTGCTGGCGGTCCTGCTGGCGGCGGGCAAGAGGAAACGCCGCTAGCGGAGCGCACATGAACGACGCAAGCGCCGCCCCGGGCAGCTTCTGGGCCGCCCGGGGCCTGGCTTCCTGGCTGTTTACCACGGACCACAAACGCATCGGCCTGCTCTACCTGTGGTGCGTGCTGGGGTTCTTCATCGTCGGGGTCGTCCTGGGCCTGCTCATCCGCCTGGAGCTCATCGCCCCGGGCCCGACCATCATGGGCGCGCAGACCTACAACGCCATGTTCACCCTGCACGGGGTGATCATGATCTTCCTGGTGGTCATCCCCAGCATCCCGGCGTCCTTCGGCAACATCATCCTGCCGCTGCACCTGGGCGCCGAGGACGTGGCCTTCCCCCGGCTGAACATGTTTTCCTGGTGGCTCTACGCCCTGGGCGCCGCGACGGCGCTGGCCGCCCTGTTCACCGGCGACGGCCCGCCCGACACGGGCTGGACCTTCTATGTGCCCTTTTCGGCGGTGACCAGCACCAACGTCTCCGTCGCCGTGGCCGCCGTGTTCATCCTGGGCTTCTCGTCCATCCTCACCGGGTTGAATTTCATCGTCACCATCCACCGCCTGCGCGCCCCGGGGCTGACCTGGACGCGCCTGTCGCTGTTCGCCTGGGCCCTGTACGCCACGGCCTGGATCCAGCTCCTGGCCACGCCCATCCTGGGCATCACCGGGCTGCTGATCATCGCCGAGCGCGTCCTGGACATGGGCGTCTTCGACCCCGCCCGGGGCGGCGACCCCATCCTCTACCAGCACCTGTTCTGGATCTATTCCCATCCGGCGGTGTACATCATGGTCCTGCCCGCCATGGGCGTGATCTCCGACATCATCCCCGTATTCGCGCGCAAGGCCATCTTCGGCTACAAGACCATCGCCTTCTCCAGCCTGGCCATCGCCTTTGCGGGCTCGCTGGTCTGGGCGCACCACATGTTCGTCTCGGGCATGAGCGACACGGCTGTGATGGTCTTCTCGCTGCTGACCTTCGTGGTGGCCATCCCCTCGGCGGTGAAGGTCTTCAACTGGGTCAGCACGCTCTACAAGGGCTCCATCCACATGGAGCCGCCCCTGGTCTTCGCCCTGGGCTTCATCTTCCTGTTCACCATGGGCGGCATCACCGGGCTGGTGCTCGGCGCCGCGGGCACGGACATGCACACCCACGACACCTATTTCGTGGTCGGCCATTTCCACTATGTGATCTTCGGCGGCACGGGCATGGGCCTGTTCGCCGCCATGCACTACTGGCTGCCCAAGGTCCACGGGCGGATGTACAACAAGCGGGTGGCCACCTGGGCGGCCCTGATCCTCATCGTGGGCATGAACGGGCTGTATTTCCCCATGTACGTCATGGGGCTGGCGGGCATGCCCCGGCGCTATTACGACTACCTGCCGCAGTACACGGCCATGCACGAGGCCTCCACCGTGGGCTCGTGGGTGGTGGCGGCGGGGCTGGCGCTGATGTTCGCCAACCTCTGGCGCGGGCTGCGCTCCGGGCCGCGCGTGGGGCCGAACCCCTGGGGCGCGGCCACCCTGGAGTGGACCCTGCCCTCGCCGCCTCCGGCCCACAACTTCCCCGCCGAGCCGGTGGTGGATCGCGGACCTTACGACTTCCGGGGCGTGCGCGCCGATGACTGATACGCACAAGGACTACGAGGGCGCCAAGCTGGGCATGTGGCTGTTCCTGTTCACGGAAATCCTGCTCTTCGGCGGGCTGTTCGTGCTCTTCGCGGTCTACATGGCGCGCCACCACGAGGCCTTCCACATGGCCAGCCGCCACCTCGACGTGCGCATGGGCGCGGCCAACACCGTGGTGCTCATCACGTCGAGCTGGCTGGCGGCCCTGGCCGTGGCGGCCCTCAAGCGCGGGCAGGACGCCCGCGCCCGGGGCCTGACCCTGGGCACCATCGCCCTGGCCGGGGTCTTCCTGGTCATCAAGTACTTCGAGTGGAGCGCCAAGTTCCGCCACGGGCTGTATCCCGGCTCGGAGCACCTGGCGGCCGGGCCCCCGGGCGAGGCCGTCTATTTCGCCATGTACTACGCCATGACCGGGCTGCACGGCCTGCACGTCACCGTGGGCATGGGCGTGCTGGGCTTCGCGTGGTGGCTCATGCGCACCGGGCGCTGCACGCGCGCGGACTTCGTGTTCCTGGAAAACGGGGCCCTGTACTGGCACCTGGTGGACCTGATCTGGATCTACCTGTTCCCATTGTTCTATCTGGTGGGCTGAGGGGGAGGCCGCATGACGCACGACACGACGCGGGAAAACGCACGCCACGGCCCGAGCTACGGCACGCTCACGGCCATCTGGTGCGGCCTTCTGGTCCTGACGGTCGTCACCGTCGGGGTGGCGGGGGTGGACCTGGGCTTCTGGAACGTGGTGGTGGCCATGGCCGTGGCCACCGCCAAGGCCGCGCTGGTGGTCCTGGTGTTCATGCACCTCAAGTACGAGAACTGGGTCTTCAAGGGCTTCGTGCTGATGACCTTCGCCATCCTGGCCATATTCATCGGCTTCACCTTCTTCGACACCGCATACAGGTAGGCCGCCATGACCGAGCAACTGTTCAGCGCCGCGAGCGAGGTGGACCGGGCCTTCCTGTTCATCCTGGCCTTCGCCGTGGGCGCGCTGGTGCTGGTGACGGCGCTGATGCTCTACTTCTCCTGGCGCTACCACCACACCCGCAACCCCGAGGCCGTGGAGATTCCCGGCAGCCTCGGGCTGGAACTGCTGTGGACCATCCTGCCGACGGCCATCGTCATGGCCATGTTCTGGTTC
The DNA here is from genome assembly GCF_023230885.1 of Desulfocurvus sp. Taxonomy (GTDB): domain Bacteria; phylum Desulfobacterota; class Desulfovibrionia; order Desulfovibrionales; family Desulfovibrionaceae; genus Desulfocurvus. The sequence goes on from NZ_JALNWM010000105.1 coordinate 8,147, forward strand.
GGCTGGACCAGCTTCAAGGCCATGCGCACCGTGCCCGAGGGCGCGATGGAGGTGGGCGTGGAGGCGCGCATGTGGTCCTGGGCCTTCACCTACCCCGGGGGGCGGCGCTCCGCGGAGCTGGTGGTCCCCGTGGGCGGCGACGTGAAGCTGGCCATGACCTCGCGCGACGTGATCCACAGCTTCTATGTGCCGGCCCTGCGCCTGAAGATGGACACCGTGCCCGGGCTGACCACCACGGCCTGGTTCAACATCGCGGCCCCCGGCGAGTTCGACATCCTGTGCGCCGAATACTGCGGCCTGAAGCACGCCAACATGATCACCACCCTGCGCGCCGTGCCCGAGGAGGACTTCCGGCAGTGGCTGGCGGGCGCCGACGCTGCCTCCGCCCGGGCCGGGGAGCTGTTCTCGGCATACGGCTGCACCGCCTGCCACGACCTGGGCGGCGGGCAGGGCCTGGGCCCGCCCCTGGACGCCCTGGGCGGGCGCACGGGCGATGTCCTGCTGCCCGACGGCGGGCGCAGGCGGATCACCGTGGACGCCGACTACCTGCGCCGGGCCATGCTCGACCCCGGGGCGGAGATCGCCGAGGGCTACGAGGCCATGATGCCGTCCTACCAGGACCAGATTCCCGAGGCCGACCTGGAGGCCATGATCCGCTGGATGCTCACCGGCGACACCGCCGGGCCGCCCCCCGGGCGCGAGCTGGCCGAGGCCGAGGGCTGCATGTCCTGCCATTCCACCGACGGCTCCTCCATCGCCGGGCCCAGCTTCCGCGACCTGGCGGGCTCGGTGCGCCGCGTGCGCGACCAGTCCGGGGCCGTGCACGAGGTGGTGGCCGACGACGCCTACCTGGGCCAGTCCATCCTGGACCCCGGGGCCCTGGTGGTGGAGGGCGAGACGCCCATCATGCCCGAGTACGATTATCTGGACGCCGAGCAGGTGGCCCGGCTGGTGGAGTACATCCGCAGCCTGGGGCCCGGGGGCGGCGCGCAGCCATGACGGCGGCGGACCTGCTGGCCCTGGCGCGCCCGGGGGTGAGCCTCGCCGTGGGCGGGGCCGCCCTGTGCGGGGCGCTGCTGGCGGGCGGGGGGGCGGGCCCTGGCGCGGCCCTGGCCGTTGCGGGGGCCGTGCTGCTGTGCGCGGGCTGCTCGGCCCTGAATCAGGTCCAGGAGCGCCAACGCGACGCGCGCATGGCCCGCACGGCGGACCGGCCCCTGCCCTGCGGGCGCGTGGCCCCCGGGGCGGCCCTGGGGCTTGGCCTTGGGCTGTGCGCGGGAGGGCTCGGGCTGTTCGCCCTGGGCGGCGGGGCGGCCCTGGCCGGGCTGGGCCTGGGGGTGCTGGCGCTCTACAACGGCCTGTACACGCCCCTGAAGCCCCGGACGGGCGCGGCGCTGCTGGTGGGCGCCCTGGCCGGGGCCCTGCCGCCCCTGTGCGGCTGGCTGGGGGCCGGGGGCGAGGCCTGGGGCGCGCGGGCGCCGTTGATCTGGGCCGTGACGGTCATGGTCTACCTGTGGCAGGTGCCGCATTTCTGGCTCCTTGCGTGGCGGCGCAGGGCGGAGTATCAACGGGCGGGCTTCGCCCCGCCCTTCGCCGCGCTGCCCGCGCGCTCGCGGGGGCCGGTGCTGGCCTTGTGGACGGCGGCCTACTGCGTGGGCATCGGCCTGGCCCTGGCCCTGGCCCTGGGCGGGGCCGCCGGGGGGGCTGGCGCCGCGGGCGGGCTGGCGGCCGCCGGGCTGGCCGCCGGGCTGGCCCTGGCCGCCGTGGTCCCGGCGCGCGGTGCCCGGGCCCTGGCCGCCGTCAACGGCTCCATGCTGCTGGCCCTGGCCGGGACGCTTCTGGCGGCCTGGCCTTTCTAGGAGCGCAGCCCTGGGATGCAGGCAGGGTTTCCGGGGCACCCCCCCTTGTCCCTGACGGGATACGATGAAGCAAGGGAGTCGTGTCCCGCGGACGCGACACAAGTTCCGACGCATCGTCGGCGCGGCCCCGCGCGGGCCCGGCGCCGCAACCACGCCCCGGAGGCGCCCATGCTCTGGATTCATCCGCTGGTGCAGATCGCCGTGACCCTGCTGGCCCTGTGGGTCATGGAAATGGGCGTGCGCCGCGCCCTTTTCGTCCACCTGGGGCGGCGTTCGGTGCTCTTTCCCTGGAAGCGGCATGTGCTGTGGGGCAAGGTGGTTCTTCTGGGCTGGCTCGCGGGGCTGGTCGTCGGCGTCTGGGCCATGCGCCACTCCTTCGGCACCTGGGGCGTTTCCGGCGCGCATTATACCGTGAGCGCGCTCATCGCCGCCCTGGTCGGCACGGGCTACGCCAGCGGCCACCTGCTGGACCGGGTCAAGAAGCGCCGCCGGTTCCTGCACGTCTTCCACGGCCTGAACAATACCGCGCTGCTGGCTCTGGCCCTGTTCCAGCTCTGGACGGGCTGGGGGCTTGTGCGCATGTTCCTGCTGCCCTAGCTGGTCGGCCCCGTGCGCATGCTTCTGCTGCCCTGACGGCCGCCCCCCCGTGTGCAGGCGGCTGCACGCGCTTGTGCCGGTTCCTGCGCAGCTGGCGCGTCCGCCCGGTGGCTTTGTCAGGCTATCCATCCGGTATCATTAATTTCTGATTCTGGCAGAGCTCTTGCAGTCCTGACGGTGCAAGTCGCGAGTGTGTGCAGCTCCCTGCACGCGGCCGCGGCCGCCCCCGGCGGCCCGGGCGACCAATACCCGAGAGGCGTTCCATGCAGGATCTGATTTCCCTTCCCGGCGGACTGACCTTTGCGGCCCTGACCCTGGCCCTGACCCTGGGCTCCGCGCCCGCAGCGGCCTTCTTCGGCCTGGAGGCCGCGCCCGTGCCCGCGCGCGGGGCAGGGCGGCCGGGGCGGGCAAAGGCCCCTGGCCAGCGCCGGGCGCTGGTTGCCGCCGTCCCCCGGCGGGCACGCCCGTAGCCCGTCGCCCCGCCGCGCGCCCGTCGCCCGTGGCCGCCCCTGGCCCGGGCCGGGTCGCCCGGCCCCCCGGAGAGCGGCCCCCTCCGGAGAGCGGCTCCCCGGGGAGCCGCTCCCCCGGGGAGAGCGGCTCCCTGTGGCCGTCCGTCTCCGGGAGGCGGCCGCCTTCCCCCCGCCCGCCTGTCTTTCCCCGCCCGGCGGCGCCGGGACCGCAGCGCACGAAGGCCGGGGAGAAGCGGCGTCGCCCCCAGTCCGCAGCCC
>NZ_JALNWM010000106.1 GCF_023230885.1 Desulfocurvus sp.
CGCCGCGGCGCGGGCCGGGGCGTCGTCGGCCAGTGCGTAGCGGATGCGGCTTTCGTACTCGGCCTTGTTGTCGAAGGTGTAGGCGCCGGTGTCGCCGCCGCCGACCACGAAGACCTCCATCACGCCCACGGGGCGCGCGCTCTCGCCGGTGCCCAGCAGGCCCACGGTGAACTCGCGTCCGGGCAGGTATTCCTCCACCAGCACGGGCTGGCTGAAGGTCTTGAGCAGCTCGGCGCACACGGGCACGAGCCCCGAGGGCTCCAGGACCAGGGAGTTGCCGGTCACGCCCTTGCTGGTGCCCTCGGCCACGGGCTTGGCGAACAGCGGGTAGGGCAGGTCCACCCCGGCCACGTCCTCCAGGCGCTCGATCACGACGAAGTCCGGCGTGCGCAGGCCGCAGTCGCGCACCACGCGTTTGGTCAGGCCCTTGTGCAGGGCCAGGGCCAGGACCAGCGGGTCGGAGAAGGTGCAGGGGATGCGCCAGGCCTCCAGCAGCGCGGGCACGGCGGCCTCGCGCCCGAAGCCGTGCATGCCCTCGGCGATGTTGAACACCAGGTCCCAGCGCCGCCCGGCGGCCAGGGCCCCGGCCAGGGGCTCCAGCCCGCCGATGCGCTCCACCTCGTGGCCCATGGCCGCGATGGCGGCGGCGATGCCGTCCACGGTGACGGGGCTGTCCAGCTCCGCCGTCTCGGCCAGGGAGTAGCCCCGGGCCAGGTAGTCGGCGCGCAGGTCGTAGGTCAGGCCGATCTTCATGACAGCGCACCGCCCCGGGCCAGGATGGCCGCCGAGGACGGGTCGTGCAGGCGGTATTCGCGGCCCTCCCAGTTGCGGAACACGATGTCCTGGCCGTCGGTGCCCGCGATGTAGTCGGGGCACAGCGGGGTCTTGCCGCCGCCGCCGGGCAGGTCGACCACGAAGTGGGGCAGGGCGTAGCCCGAGGTGAAGCCGCGCAGGGCGCGGATGATCTCCAGGCCCCTGGTCACCGGGGTGCGGAAGTGGGTGGTGCCTGCGGCCTGGTCGCACAGGTAGAGGTAGTACGGGCGCACCCGGGCCTTAGCAGCCCCCGGAACAGGTCGCCCATGACCTGCGCGTCGTCGTTCACGCCGGTGAGCAGCACGGTCTGGCTGCCCAGGGGGATGCCCGCGTCGGCCAGCCTGCCGAAGGCCTGCACGGTCTCGGGGGTCAGCTCCGCCGGGTGCGTGCAGTGTACGCTCATCAGCAGCGGATGGTAGCGGCGCAGCATGCGCGTAAGGCGCGGGGTGATGCGCTGGGGCAGGACCACGGGCGCCTTGGTGCCGATGCGCACGATCTCCACATGGGGAATGGCCGTGACGCGCGACAGGATGTACTCCAGGGCCGCGTCGGAGAGCATCAGCGGATCGCCGCCGGAGATGAGCACATCGCGCACCTCGGGGTGGGCGGCGATGTAGGCCACGGCCTGGTCCCACACGCGGGTCATGCGGCTTTTGGCCTCGGGCCGGCCCACGCGGCGCGAGCGCGTGCAATAGCGGCAGTAGGCCGCGCAGAAATCTGTGACCAGGAACAGCACCCGGTCGGGGTAGCGGTGTACGATGCCGGGCACGGGGCTGTCGTGCTCCTCGCCCAGGGGGTCGGCCAGCTCGTGGCAGGCGGTGGGGAACTCGCCGGCCGAGGGCAGCATGGTCCGGCCCAGGGCGCTGCCCCCGGCCAGGCGCTCGGCGTGGAGCAGCGAGGCGTAGTAGGGCGTCACGGCCACGGGCAGGCGCAGCCCGGCGGCCCCGGCGAAGGCCGCGGCCTCGTCGGCGGTCAGGCCGAGGGTGGCGGCGAAGCGCTCGGAGCTGGTCAGGCGGTTCTTGAGCTGCCAGTGCCAGTCGCTCCACTGGCGGGCGTCGATTCCGGGGTGGAAGCGTTCGCGATACTGGCGGGCGGCGCGGCTTTCCACGAACAGGGCCTGCTCGCGGCGCAGGGGGCCGGTGTCGCGCGTTCTGGGTGCGGAGGGAGGCCGGTCTTCGGCCTGTTCCAGGGGAGGTTTGTCCGCCTGGGCGGTGTCGCTCATGTATTCCATCGTCTGTGTCCTCGTGTCCGCGCCCCGCGCCGGGGCCCGGACGGTCTGTGGTTGTTCCCCGCTACTGCTCGCCCGGCTCTGTTTCGGGGCGGGGGGCGTCGTCGGTGGTGCCGCCTTGTTCTTCGACCAGCGTGTCCACGAAGAGCACGGGCATGGCGTGCAGGGAGTCGCTCAGGGTGCCGGTGATGCGCACCAGGGAGCCCTCGTGATCGGCGAGGTTTTCGCCCTCGAGCAGGTAGACCCCGCCTTCCTCGGCTTCGAAATACAGGGTGCCGTCGCTGGAGAACACCAGCCCGCGCCCGCAAAAGGGCTCCACGGCATCGGCCCGCGCCTGGGCGGCGGCCAGCAGGGCGGCCAGCATCCAGGCGCACAGGGCCAGGGTGGCCCGGGTCGTCGCAATCGTGCGCATATTCACCGTCTTGCCCATGATCTAGATTTGGAATCCCGATTCGTAGCCGCAGTCGGCCTCGTTGCCGAGCACGGCGTAGCCGTCCACGACCAGGGCCCGGCGGCCGCGGTCGTCGCTGGCTTCGGTCCCTGTGACGCTCAGCCTGTGGTGGCACAGGCCGAACAGCTCGCGCTGCCTGGTCCCGGCGAGCACGAACTCGGATTCGTCGGCTCCGCACAGCACGACCTCGGACAGCCGCCCGCCCTGGTCCCAGTCGTTGGGCACGACGATGCCGGTGACGGTGATGGTTTTGGCTTTCGCGTGTCTGCTCATGTCCCCGATGCTCCTTGGCGGGACGTGCCGGTCCGCCGCCTTGCCGGGGCCATGAGCAAAGGCCGGGCCAAATATTTATATCGTTGATATGATTGGTATAATTGTTTCAGTGCTCCAGGATGCGGACCCGTGTGGACCTGTTTTCCCCGCGGTGGCGGCGCCCGGGCCGCGCGGGGCCCGCCCCGGGGCGCGGAACCCGGTGCCCTGGCTGTGTAATATGCTGTAATAAAAAGATATTATTTTGATGCCCGCCAGCGGAAAAAAGAGGAACATTCCGTTCCCATTCCCGGTTTCGGGAACACCGGGTTCCGCATTGCGCGCGGTGCGGCGGACACTTGCAAGGCGTCGCCGCTCCCGGTAGGTATCCGCCAGGGGCAATTCCCCCGGAGGCCGACAGCATGAAACGCATCCTCGCCGTCACCAGGGACGAGCGCACCCCGCGCATCGTCGCCGACGCCTTTGCCGCGGAAGCCACGGTGGACGTGTGCGCCGACCCGGGCGAGCTGCCCGCGGCCCTGGTGCGCCGCCACTACGACATGGCCTTTGTGGACATCGGGTTCCTCGACGGCGGCCAGCGCCAGGGCGCCGCCTGCTACAAGCGCGCCCTGCAACCCCTGTGGAGCAACAATCCGCAGATGATCATCGTCGCCCTGTCCGCCCCCGACCGCATCCGCGAGGCGGTCAAGACCGTGAAGGCCGGGGCCGACAACTACCTGACCTATCCCCTGGACCCCGTGGAGACCCAATATGTGGTCGACTCCATCCACGAGGCCATCCGCCTGCAAACCGAGGTCGACTATTTCCGCGCGGCGGCGGCCATGGGCGACAACACCCAGGTGGTGGGCACGCGCAATCCGGCCATGCGCAAGGTCTTCGAGAAGGCCCGCCTCGTTGCGCCGACCATCTCCACCGTGCTCATCGCCGGCGAGACCGGCACGGGCAAAGGCGTTGTGGCCCGGCTGATCCACGCCCTGTCCAACCGCAAGGACGGGCCCTTCGTCAGTGTCCACTGCGGGGCCATCCCCGACACGCTCATCGAAAGCGAGCTCTTCGGCCACGAGAAGGGCGCCTTCACCGGGGCCGTCAAGCGCAAGCTCGGGCGTTTCGAGATCGCCGCCGGGGGCACCATCTTCCTCGACGAGGTGGGCACCATCACCCCCCCAGCGCAGATCAAGCTGCTCCAGGTGCTCCAGGACAAGGTCTTCCAGCGCGTGGGCGGCGACGCGCCCATCGGCATGGACGCGCGCATCGTGGCCGCCACCAATATCGACCTGGCCCAGCGCTGCGCCAAGGGCGACTTCCGCTCGGACCTCTACTACCGGCTGAACGTCTTCCCCATCGAGATCCCGGCCCTGCGCGACCGCCGCGAGGACATCCCCCTGCTGGTGGACTACTTCATGGAGCGCCTGCGCCGCCAGCTCAACAAGGACATCACCGGCGTCCACCCCTCGGTGCTTTCGGCCTTCGACGGCTACGCCTGGCCGGGCAACGTGCGCGAGCTGGAGAACCTCGTGGAGCGCGCCTTCATCCTGGAGACATCGCGCATCCTGACCCCCGAGAGCTTCCCGGCGGAACTCTTCGAGCACGAGGCCCCCGCCGCCACCCTGCCCCTGGACCTGTCCCTGACCCTGGCGGAGTTCCGCGAGCGGGCCAAGGAGAGCGCCGAGCGCCACTACATCAAGGAACTGCTGGCCAGCCACAAGGGGCGCATCAACCGCTCGGCCAAGGACGCCGGGGTCAGCACCCGCCAGTTGCACAAGCTCATGACCCGCCACGGCATCCGCAAGGAGGAGTTCAAGTAGCCGCAGGCGGCCGCAGGCGGCCCGAGGTCGGCCCGAGGTCGGCCGGGGCGCCCCGGGCGCCGGGCCGGGCGGGGGCGGCCATCGGAACCCCAGGTTCCTCTTTCCTGGTGCGCTTGCATTTTTCCTGAATATATCCGGGATGCTATATCCTGGCCCAAACCTTGCTCGGGGCGCCCGGGGCCTGCGGAACGGCCCCGGGGGGACGGATGGGTGTCCTGCGGATGCTGCTGGCCTTGTGCGTGCTGTCGCACCACGGCGGGGTGACGGCCCAGGAGCTGCTGCCCGGCAATGTGGCCGTGCGGCTGTTCTTCATCATCTCCGGTTTCTACATGGCGCTCATCCTGGACGGCAAATACGCCGCCGCCCGCCCCTGGACCTTCTATTCCAACCGTTTGTTGCGCCTTGCGCCCTCCTATCTGGCGGCGGCGGGGGCCGCCCTGGCGCTGCTCCTGGTCCTCGACCTGCATCCCTTCACCACCCGGGCGCGCTTCCTGGCCGCCCTGGACCATCCCGGCGGGCTGGCCGCCGTGGGGCTGCCCAACGCGCTGATCTTCGGGCTGGAGGCGCTGTTCCTGCTGGGCGTGACGCCGCAGGGCGGGCTTTTCTGGGCCGCCGGGGACGCCGGGGCCGTCAAGGCCTTCACCCTGGCCCTGGTGCCCCAGGCCTGGTCCGTGTCCGTGGAGCTGTGGTTCTATCTGCTGGCGCCGTTTTTGGTGCGCTGGTCCTCGCGGCGCCTGGCCGCCCTGGGCCTGGCCAGCGGCGCGCTCTGCGCCGGGCTGTGGGCCTGGGGGCCGGCGGGGGCGGCCCTGGCCTACCGCCTGCTGCCCGCCCAGCTGTACCTGTTCCTGGCCGGGATGCTGGCCTACCGGCTTTGCACGCCGCTGGCCGCCCGGCCCTGGGCCGTGCCCGCCGGGCGCGTGTGCCTTTGGGCCCTGCCTGCGGCGCTGCTGCTCCTGGGCCGCGTGGGCGGCGCCTGGACCTTCGCCCTGGCCGCGCCCCTGTGCTGGGCCTGCCTGGGGCCGCTGTTCCTGGCCACGCGCCGCAGCCGCCCCGACCGTATCGTGGGCCAGTTCTCCTATCCTTTCTATGTGGTCCAGTTCCTGGCCCTGGTGCTCTACGAGGAGTATCTGGGCGAGGCTCCGGGCCTTGTGCTTCTGGGCATGGTCGGCCTGGGCGCGGCCCTGCTGTGGTGGCTGGTGGAGCGGCCGGTGGACCGCTGGCGCCAGCGCCGGGCGGCGGCGGCCCCGCGCGGGGCCGCCGCCCGCCCCGCCCCCGCCGGGGGGGAACCGTTGGGTCCGGTCGTGCCCGAGGCATAGGAACGCCGGGTTCCACTTTTTGTGCCCCCTGATCAATTCGTATTTGATTCCAGCATGTTGTTTCTTGGCCCGGGTGTTGCTATCTCCCGGGGCCGCCCTGCGGCGGCGCCGCGATTTCGAACCGTTCACGACGAGGAAGCGATGAAGAAGAGCACCGGGATGATCACCGTGGAAGGCTATGTCGATCCCTGCCAGTGGAACGAGGAGGAGGAGGTCGTCGCCGTGCAGGTGGCCACCGACGACATGCGCGAATACCTGATCGAGGATTCGGGCAAGGGCGCGCAGCTGCTGGACTATGTGGATGAATATGTGCAGGTGGTCGGGGCCCTGAGCAAGAAGCAGGGCCGGTATGTGCTCAAGGTCCAGCGCTTCGAGGTCCTCGACGCCCCGGAGCTCCCCGACGACTACGAAGACGACGAGGACTACCGCCGATGAGCGCCCCGGGCCGCCCCCGGGAGCCCCGGGGCACGGCGCCCGGCCTGGACTACGCCCAGGTGGAGCGCACCCTGCGGGCCATGCTCGGCGAGATCGACGCCAAGGGCCGGGCCACCGTCGCCGAGGAGACCGCCGCCGAGGACCGCTTCGCCGACGTGGTCGATCTCGCCCAGGCCGAGAGCAACCGCTCCATGGCCCTGCGCCTGCGCGACCGCGAGTTCCGCATGGTCCGCAAGATCCACCAGGCCCTGAAACGCCTGGAGGACGGCACCTACGGCATCTGCGAGGACTGCGGCGAGCCCATCGCCCCGGCCCGCCTGCTGGCCCGCCCCGTGACCACCCTGTGCGCCGACTGCAAGGCCGAGCGCGAGGCCGACGAGGCCCTGCGCAGCTAGCCGTGCGTCGGCCGGGGCCTGCGCGGGGGGCGCCGTGCGCGCTTCCCGCCCCTGGCCGCGGCCCTGGCGCCGGTCCGGGCCGGAGCCTGGCCGCGGCGCATCCCCATTGCCCACCCCCGGAGCATTGCCGAAACGGGCCGGGCGGCGACAAGCCGCCCGGCCCGTTCCGGCCTGCGGGGCCGGGGGTGGCCCTGGCGGCCCCCCGGCTAGCTGGCCCGGGCGCGCACGAAGCGCACCAGGGCGCGTTGCCCGGGCTCGCGCAGGTCCACGAAGTGCGTGGAGCAGGAGATGCAGGGGTCGTAGGCGCGCACGAGCATGCTGGTCAGCAGTTCGATTTCGGCCTCGGTCCTGTCCTTGATGGTCGGAACCAGGGCGTCGAGATCCTTTTGGATGTTGGCGTGGTTCTGGTTGGTGGGAATGACGCAGTCGGCGTTCACGATGCGGCCCTTGGAGTCGTATTCGTAGAAATGGAAGAGGATGCCCCGGGGCACTTCCATGGCGCCGACGCCCCGGCCCGCGCGCGGGGCGATGTCCGGCGCTGTTTCGGGCCGCAGGCCCCTGTCCAGCAGCTCCTCGACGAGGCGGATGGAGTCCTCCAGGCTGTGGGCGCATTCCACGAGCTGGGCCAGGCTGTTCATGTAGGGATTGGCGCAGGGGGCCTTGAGGCCCAGGGTTCCGGCCACGGAGCGCGCCAGGGGCGAGAGGCGGCGGTGGTTGCGGTTGAAGCGCGCCAGGGCCCCGACCATGAGCGAGTCGGTCTTGTTGCGCGTCCATTTCGCCGTGGACCACGGCACGCAGTACTCGTTGGTCAGGTCGCGGTAGTAGAGGGCGGGCACGGGCTGCTCCTCAAGGCTGGTGCCGACTTCGCCCCAGTACATGGCGTACTCGGTGGGCGAGTGCAGGGCCACATATTCGGTGGGGCGCCGGAAGTCGGGCAGGGCTGCGCGCAGGGAGGCCACCAGGGCCACGGCGTCGAGCAGGCGCGGCACTGCGCCCTCCAGCTCCCTGCGCAGGGCGGCCAGTTCCGCCGCGCCGGGGATGCGCGTGAACCCGCCGGGCACCAGGCGCTGGGGATGGGTGGTACGCCCGCAGATCACGCGCGAGAACTCGTTGGCCGTGCGGTGCAGGGCGATGCAGTTGAGCAGTTCCTGGCGGTGGGTCGCGGCCAGGGGCACCACGGAGCCCACGCCCGCGAGGTCGGGCAGCACGAGATAGGCCACATGCAGGATGTGGCTTTGCAGGTTCTCGGCATGCAGGGCGAGCTTGCGCAGGCGCACGGTCTGTTCCGAAACCTGGACGCCCAGGGCGTCCTCGGTGGCCTGGATGGAGGTGAGCTGGTGGCCGATGGAGCAGATGCCGCAGATGCGCGAGACGATCTGGTGTACCTGGCGGAAGTCCTTGCCCAGGATCATGGCCTCGAAGAAGCGCGGGGCCTCGGGCACCTCCCAGCGGCAGGCGGCGACCTCGCCCTGGTCGTTGATTTCCACCACGATGTTGCCGTGGCCTTCCACGCGGCTGACGTGCCTGACCTCCACCCGGCGGGCCGGGTCGGCGGCTCCGGGGGCGGCGTCGGGCGTTGGGGCGGGTGCGGTCTTTCTGGCGCTCATGGCGTTGCTCCGGGGCATTAGAGGGGGGCCGTGGTGTGGCCGAGGTACATGCGCATCAGGTCCTGGACCTGGGTGCGCGAGAAACCTGCGCGGTCCTGCATGACGTAGCGGGCGGCGTCGAGGTTGGCGCCGGGGGCCAGGCCCCGGCAGCCCCAGCACTGGGCGCCCTCGGTGACGCAGCAGGCGCCGCAGCCGCCCCGGGTGATGATGCCCAGGCACAGGCCGCCGCGCTCGTAGCGGCAGACGTTGCCAGCCATCTTGCATTCCACGCAGACGGGATATTCGGGCAGCGTGGGCCGCATGCCCAGCAGCAGCTGCTTGGTCACGCGCAGGAATTCGTTGGCGTCGATGGGGCAGCCGGGCACGGCGGCGTCGACGGGCACCACGGCCGACACGGGCCGGGCCGGGCCCGTGGGGTAACTGCGCGCCTTGTGGCCGTAGACGTGCTCGCGGTAGACGGCCTCGTCCATGAAGTTCTTCATGCAGTTCACCCCGCCGATGTGCGCGCAGGCCCCCAGGGCCACCAGGATCTTGGCCCGGGCCCGGATGCCGCGCACGCGCTCCTCGTCCTCGGGGCGGGTGATGGAGCCTTCGACAAAGGCGATGTCGTAGTCGTCGGCGTGGCCGGTCATGACCTCGCGGAAGCTGACCAGCTCCACATGTTCGAGCAGGTCCAGGAGCTTTTCCTCCAGGTTGGCCACCTGGAGCTGGTCGCCCTCGCAGCCCGCGAAGTCGAAAAAGGCGATTTTGGGCTTGTCGGTCATGGTCCCTCCGGGGCGCGCGGGCGCCTAGAGCGCCTCCTTGAGGGGCTCGATGTCGGTGTAGCGGAAGACAGGACCGCTGACGCAGGCGCTGATGCCGTTGATCTGGCAGTGGCCGCATTTGCCGATGCCGCATTTCATCTTGCGTTCAAGTGAAACGTAGATGCGGTCTGGAGGTATGCACTGGTCGCCAACGCAGGCGCCGATGACAAAGCGGTACATCACTGGCGGGCCGACCATCGCCACATAGGTGTTTTCAACGTCCAGGCGCACCTTGGGCAGCAGGGTGGTGATGACCCCCACGTTGCCCTCCCAGCACGCGTCTCCGACGCAATCCACTGTTTCCATGACCTCCACGTCGCTGCGGCGCGACAGGGCCTCGATTTCGTCCACGAAGATGCGCTCGGAGGGCGAACGGGTGCCGATGAGCAGCAGGATGCGCCCGAATTCCTCGCGGTGGCGGAGCTGGTAGCGCAGGAGGCTGCGCAGGGGGATGTAGCCCAGGCCCCCGGCCACGAAGAGGGTGTCCTTGCCCACGAACTCCTGCACGGGGAAGCAGGACCCGAAGGGCCCGCGGATGCCGACCTTGGCGCCCACGGCGAGGTCGTGCAGGGCGTTTGTGACCGTGCCGATGTTGCGCACGGCGATTTCGAAGCTGTTGGTGCCGGCCTTGGGCCGCGAGCTGATGGAAAAGGGCGCCTCGCCCACGCCGTAGACTGAAACCTGGATGAACTGGCCGGGCTTGTGGGCCAGGGGGCGGCCGTCGTCCTGCTCGAACTCGAACAGGGTCACGAAGTCGGACAGGCGGACCTTGCGCACCAGGGTTGCCGGGCGCGGCGCGTAGGGGGTGAACTCCTTGCCCGGGGTCATGCGTATTCCTCCCACAACCTGTTGAACACGGCCAGCGGGTTGGCGATGCGTGCGGTGCAGGCCTTGATGCAGCGCCCGCAGCCCACGCAGCCGGGCTCGCCGATCAGGTCGAAGATGTACTTGCCCTTGCGGAAGTAGCGGTGCCGGTAGCGATCCAGGTGCTTGCCCCGGAAGTTGTGGCCCCCGGCGACCTGGGCGAAGGCGGGCAGCATGCAGGCGTCCCACTGGCGCCAGCGGCGGCCCTTGCCCAGGCTTTCGTCCAGTTCTTCGCGCATGTCGAAGCAGTAGCAGGTGGGGCAGACGAGGTTGCACGAGCCGCAGGCCAGGCACATGGACGATTTTTCGCGCCAGATGCCGGCGTCCCAGGCCTTGGCCATGACGCGGGGCAGCTCCTGCCAGGGGAATTTCAGGCCGTGGCCGTCGGCGCGCCGCCGGGTGTCCTCGCGGGTGCGCCGGGCGGCTTCGTGCTGGGCGGCGCCGGCGCGCTCCACCTCGCCCGCCGCCAGGAGCAGCTCCTCGCCGCGCGCGGTGCCGACCTCCACGAAGAACATGGCCGGGCCGATCTTGGTCCAGTAGAGGTCGAAGCCGATGTCGGCCCGGCCCGCGCCCAGGGTGGACCAGAAGGCGTCGGGCGCCACGCGCAGGGGATCCAGGGCGAAGATGACCGTGTTCTCGCGGCGGCGGCGGTAGTTCCTGTCCGGGCTGCCCAGCTCCATGAGCTGGTCGAGCTGGGCGATGGCCCGCAGGTCGTAGGGGTGCACGCCGAAAAGCAGCTGCTGGGGCGCCTGGAACACGCCCCTGGCCTCGTAGGTGCGGGTGTCGAAGACGACCAGGTCCTCGCGCGGGGGCAGCAGGTGGCGCTTGAGGGGGTTGACGGTCAGGTCGTAGTCCCAGGCGATTTCCGTGTCCGGCTCCCAGGGGGCGAAGTCGTAGAAGCCGGGCGCGGTCTGCACCGGGACGTGGACCTTGTAGAGCTTGGCCCACAACCGGAACAACCCCGGAAGCTGGCCCTGGTGGACGGTGTATGCGGACATGCGTCCCTCCGTGGCGGCACGCCCGTGGGGGCGGGTCGGATCAGGTGCGGCCGGGCCCGGCGCGGCGTTTCGCGCGGCATGCGTCGCGTCGGCCCGGATTGCCCCTCTATAATATATAATGTCTTTTTGCAAATAGATTACTCCGCGGGTAGGCATTGCCCCCGGCGGGAGCCGGGGATGGCAGGCGGGCCGGGGATGGCAAGGGGCCGGGGATGGCAGGCGGACCGGGGATGGCAGGCGGGCCGGGGATGGTTTC
>NZ_JALNWM010000107.1 GCF_023230885.1 Desulfocurvus sp.
ACGGGCGCCACCCCGGGCTCGGCCAGCCAGGCGGCGTCCGCCCCGGGCAGGAACTCCCCGGGCCTGTCCTTGTCCGGCTCTTTCAGGGTCAGGGGCATCTCCGCCGCCGCGCAGACCAGGTGGCGCTCCACGATGCGCGGGTTGGCCGGGTTGAGCACGGCGCGTTCGGGGGGCCGGGTGAAAAAGTCGCGCGGGTTGCGCATGAAATACTGGTCCAGCTGGTCCTCCCCGGCGATGAGGGCCACGGCGGACTCCTGGCTGGCCCGGCCCACGCGGCCCCCGCGCTGCAAGGTCTGCATCACCGTGCCCGGGTAGCCCACCAGGATGCACAGGTCCAGGCCGCCGATGTCGATGCCCAGCTCCAGGGCGCTGGTGGAGATGACGGCCAGCAGCTCCCCCGAGGCCATGCGCGCCTCGATGTCGCGGCGCTCCTCGGGCAGGAAGCCCGCGCGGTAGGCGCTGATGCGCCCGCGATACGGCCCCGAGCGCTCGGCGGCCCACAGGGCGACGAGCTCGGTCATGCGCCGCGACTGGGTGTAGACGATGGTCCGCAACCCGCGCGCCAGGGCCGCCTTGAGCAGCAGGATGGCCACCTGGGCCGGGCTGTCGGCCATGGTCAGGGCCGGGTTCAGGAACAGGAAGTGCCGCCCGCCCCGGGGGGCGCCGCTTTCGGTTATGGCGGCCACCTCCTGGCCGGAAAGGCGCTGCGCCAGCTCCCCGGGGTTGCCCACCGTGGCCGAGAGGAAGGCGAAGGCCGGGGCCGAGCCGTAGCGGCGGCACACGCGCGCGAGCCGCCGGAAGACCTGGGCCATGTGCGAGCCCATGATCCCCCGGTAGGTATGCACCTCGTCGACCACCACATGGGTCAGCCCGGAGAGGAAGGTCGCCCATTTCCCGTGGTGCGCCAGCAGCGCAAGGTGCAGCATCTCGGGGTTGGTCAGCAGCACCCCGGGCGGCTCCTCGCGGATCTTGCGCCGGTTCCGGGCCGGGGTGTCGCCGTCGTAGATGGCCGCCCGGGGCCGCCCGGGGCCGGGCCAGGGCGCGACCATTTCCTCGAAGCCACGCAGCTGGTCCTGGGCCAGGGCCTTCAGGGGGAAGAGCCACAGGGCCCGGCTGTCGGGGTTCATGATCTGCTGTTCGAGCACGGGCAGGGTGTAGACCAGGGTCTTGCCGCTGGCCGTGGGCGTGGCCACCACCACGTTGCGCCCGGCGCGCAGCAGGTCCATGGCCCGGGCCTGGTGCTCGTAGAGCGCGGGGATGCCGCGCAGGGCCAGCAGGCGCTCCAGGGTCACGGGCCAGGGCCTGGCGCAGGCGGCCTCGCGGGCCGGGGCCGGGGGCAGGGTCTGGTGGTGTACCACCAGGTGCCCCAGGCGCTGCGAGGCCTTGAGGGCCGCGACGTATTCGCCGATGTCCGCCTTGTGCTCGTTGTTCGCCATACGCGGCCGAGGATACGGCGCGGGCGGCGGAAAGGGAAGGGCGCGCTTACGCCCCGGGGTCCGGTGGGCGGCGCCGCCAGAAGTCGCGCTCGGGTTCCAGCAGCTCGCGGCCCTCGCCGGGGTAGACCTCGCGTTCGGCCTCGGGTTGGGGCACGGGCGGGGGCCAGTGTCCGGGCCGGGGCTCCGGACCCTCGGCGCCCGGGGCGCCCGGGGCCGGGTCGGTCATGGCCGGGCGGGCGCGCGGGTCCGCCCCCGGAACGGCCCAGGAGAACTCGATGGGGATCATGTTCGGGTCGAAGCAGTAGACCGAGTGGATGAACCCGTGGTCGACGACCGGCGAGGGCTCGCAGCCCGCCGCCTCCAGCCGCCCGCGCACGTCCCATAGGTCCTCCTGCGAGGCCACGCCGATGGACACATGGTCGAAGGCCACCGGCCCGCGCACGGGAACCCCGTGGTCTTTCATGGGCAGGGGCCTTGCGCCGGGCCACTCGAAGAAGGCGACCATGTCGCGCCCGTCGATCTCGAAAAAATAGTGGCGGTAGCCCGGGCGGCCCAGGCCCGCCACAAGCCGCATGCCGAGCAGGTCGCGCCAGAAGCGCACCGTGGCGTCCATGTCGCCGGTGACCAGGGCCAGGTGGTTGACTCCGCTGTAGCGGGGCATGGCTGCTCCTTGGGCCGGGGCCCGGGGTGGGGGTTGCGGCCCAAGGCTACGGCAAACGGCCCGCCCCGGCAACGCGCCCCGGGCACCGCCTTTGGGGGGTTGCCCGCCGGCCCGGCGCAGGGTAAGGAAAGGGCCGGACCCCCAAGGGTCGCACCCGCCCCGGGCCGACCGTTCCCACCCCGCCCGGATGAACAAGGAGAATCCACCGTGGGCTTTCTTTCCGCCAGCGCGAGTTTCACGCGCTACCGCATCATCGAGGAAATCCCGGACACCCTGTGGCCGGAAATCGCCGACAGGCTGCGCCGCAACGCCTTCAAGGACATCGACCACACCGCCGACGAGCGCTCCTTCGGCTGGGTGGCCTTCGACGACATGCTCGACGCCGACTGGCGCACGGCCCCGCCCCAGAAGGGCGAGTTCATCACCATGGGCCTGCGCCTGGACACCCGGCGCATCCCCCCGGCGGTGTTCAAGAAGCACCTGACCCTGGCCCTGGCAGGCGAGATGGAGCGCATGGAGCAGACCAAGGGCAAGGCCTACGTCTCGCGCGACCGCAAGAACGAACTCAAGGAGCAGACCAGGCTGCGGCTCATGGCCCGGACCCTGCCCATCCCCGCCCAGTTCGACGTGGTCTGGAACACCGGCTCCGGCGTGGTCTACCTGGCTTCCATCCAGGGCAAGCTGCGCGCTCTGTTCGAGGACATGTTCACAATGACCTTCGACCTGCACCTGGAGCCCATGACCCCGTACTACCAGGCCCTGGCCCGCATGGGCGAGGAGCGCGCAAGCGTCCTGGACGACCTTGAACCCACTGTTTTCGTCTAAGCCGGAGGCCCGCATGGACCACGCATATCTCGGAGAAGCCACGGACGTGGTGCTGGGCCAGGAGTTCCTGACCTGGCTGTGGTACAGGAGCGAATCCCAGGCCGGACGGTTCAAGACCGACGCGGGCGAGCCCTTCGCCCTGTTCATGGAACAGCGCGTGTCCGTCACCGGCGGCGAGGGCGACGCCAAGGAAACCACCTCGGTCAGCGGGCTGCTGAGCGAGCTGCGCGAGGCCAAGACCGGCCTGGCCATGGGCAAGAAGGTCTCCAAGGCCCTGGTGCGCATCGAGGCCGACGCCGAGCAGTGGTCCGCGACCCTCAAGGCCGAGGACATGAGCCTGTCCTCCTTCAAGACCCCCAAGGTGGACACCGGGCGCGAGGAGGGCGAAGACCCCGACGCGGCCTTCCTGGAAAAGATGTACCTGCTCGAACGCGGCCTGGCCTTCCTGGACTCGGTGTTTCTGGAGTTTCTGGCCCTGCGCTTCTCCCCGGGCTGGAAGGAGGAGGCCGCCGCCGCGGGCCGCTGGATGGCCCAGGACGCCTAGCCCCGCCATGCCGGGACGCCCCCTATGCTCGCCCTGACCTTTCCCCATTTCGACCCCGTGGCCGTGTCCGTCGGGCCGCTGGCCGTGCGCTGGTACGGGCTGATGTACATGCTCGGCTTTCTGGGCGGCTGGGGGCTGGGGCGCTGGCGCGCCTCGCGCCCGGGCTCGGGCTGGACCGCGACCCAGGTCGACGACCTGGTGGCCCTGCTCATGCTCGGGGTCATCCTGGGCGGGCGGCTGGGCTATGTGCTCTTCTACGACCCCCTGGCCTACCTGGCCGAGCCCGCGCGCGTGGTGCGGCTGTGGGAGGGCGGCATGTCCTTCCACGGCGGGCTGCTGGGCGTGCTCCTGTGCTTCTGGCTGTTCGCGCGGCGCACGGGGAAGAGCTTCTTCGCCGTGTCGGACTTCATCGCCCCGCTGGTGCCCCTGGGCCTGGGGGCCGGGCGCATCGGCAACTTCATCAACGGCGAGCTGTGGGGCCGCGTGAGCGACGCGCCCTGGGCCATGATCTTTCCGGGCTGGGAGGCCGGGCCCTACCCGCGCCACCCCTCCCAGCTCTACGAATTCGCCCTCGAAGGAGTGCTGCTTTTCGCCCTGTGCTGGTGGTTCTCCTCGCGCAGGCGCCCCGAGGGGGCCGTGTCGGGGCTCTTCGCCGCCGGATACGGGACTTTTCGTTTCGTGGTGGAATTCTTCCGTGAGCCCGACGCCCACCTGGGCCTGCTGGCAGGCGGGCTGACCATGGGCCAGCTCCTGTCCGCGCCCCTGGCGCTCTACGGTGTCTTCCTGCTCTGGCGGGCCTTTTCCCGGGGCCCGCGTCAACCCGCAACATAACCTCGAGGCCATGCCAAACAATCCCCTCCTCTCACGGCTCCTGGACGAGCATCTGCCCGCGCTGGCCCAGCGCGAGGCCCTGGACCCCGAACTGATCCGCCGGGCCGTCGCCGACGGCACGATGGTCCTGCTGGCCAACCCCGGCCACGCCGGGGTGCTGCCGACCCTGGTGGGCCAGCCCGCCACGGTGAAGGTCAACGCCAACATCGGCACCTCGCCTTTCGTGGAAGCCCCGGACAAGGAGATCCTGAAGCTCAGGATCGCCGAGGCCAGCGGCGCGCACACGGTCATGGACCTGTCCACCGGCGGCGACCTGGACGCCATCCGCGCCGGGATGCTGGCCGCAAGCCCCCTGCCCCTGGGCACGGTGCCCCTCTACGGCTGCGTGCAGAAGTACATCCGCGCCAAGGAGGACCCCGCGAACTTCAGCGCCCAGGAGCTGCTGGAGGAGATCGAGCGCCAGGCCGAGCAGGGCGTGGATTTCATGACCGTGCACTGCGGGGTGACCCGCCGCGCGGCGGCCCTGGTCGAGGAGTCCGGGCGCGTACTGGGCGTGGTCTCGCGCGGCGGATCCATCACCGTGCGCTGGATGAAGACCAACAACCAGGAAAACCCGCTGCTCACGCACTATGACAAGCTGCTGGACATCGCCGCGCGCCACAACGTGACCCTGTCCCTGGGCGACGGAATGCGTCCGGGCGCGGGCTGCGACGCGGGCGACCCCGCGCAGTGGGAGGAGGTCGTCGTCCTGGCCGAGCTGACCCGCCGCGCCTGGGAGCGCGGGGTGCAGGTGATGATCGAGGGCCCCGGGCATGTGCCCATGCACCAGGTCCAGGCCCAGATCCAGGGCATCAAGCGCCTGTGCCACGGCGCGCCGCTCTACGTCCTCGGCCCGCTGACCACCGACAGCGCCCCCGGCTACGACCACATCGCCGGAGCCATCGGCGGGGCCCTGGCCGCCTATTTCGGGGCGGACTTCCTGTGCTACCTGACTCCGGCGGAGCACCTGACCCTGCCCGACGGCGAGGACGTGCGCCAGGGCGTGCTGGCCTCGCGCATCGCCGCCCAGAGCGCGGAAAACGCCCTGGGCCGCCCCCTGGCCACGCGCCGCGACCTGGACATCTCGCGCGCCCGCGCGGACCTGGACTGGAAGGCCATGGCCGACCTGGCCCTGGACCCGCCCATGGTCCGCCACCGCCGCCAGGCCCACGCCGACCGCGAGGAATGCGCCATGTGCGGCGAGTACTGCGCCGTGAAGATGCTGCGCGACTTCAAGAAATAGGGGCCGCCCCGGATGCGCCCCGCAGCCCGACACGCAAGCCAGGGTACGCCGCCGCCGCGCGGCGTACCCTTTGTCCTGCTTGCCCTGGTGGCCGTCTGCGTTCCGGTGGTGGTCACGCTGTTCACCGCCGCCCGCGACGGCAACGCCGACGACATGGCCGTCCTGCGCGCCCTGGCGCGCCTGGTCGCCGTGCCGGAGCTGGCTGGCGCCCTGACCGGGGCGCTGGGCGACCTGCCCGAGGCCATGCGCCTGCGCTACACCATCCGCTTCGGCGTGCTTCACAACTACCCGCTCTGCGCGCTGCTCACGCGGCTGTTCGAGGCCTGGGGCCCGCCCTCGGCCTATTTCGGGGTGCTGGCCGCCCACGCCCTGCTCAAGGCCGGGGCCGTGGCCCTGCTGCTGGGCACGGCCCGCCGGGCCCTGGGCGCGGGGCGGGGCGTGGCCTGGGCCCTGGTGCTGGCCCTGGCCGTGGGCCTGCTGCCCGGGGGCCATACCCTGAGCCCCCTGGGCATCAGCGGGATGCTCTGGTACCAGGCCGCCCTGCGCAGTACGGCCCTGCCCGTGTTCGCGGCCGCGTTGCTGCTTGTGGGCGCCCAGGAGCCGGGGCGCGCCCCGGTCCGGGCCTGGGTGGCCCCGGCGGGCCTGGGGCTGCTGGCCGCCTCCCTCAACGTGGGCTTCGCCGCGCTGCTGGCGCCCGCCCTGGCCCTGGGGCTGCTGGCGCGCCGTCGCGCCGCCGGTGCCGGGATCATGGCCATGCCCCCCCGGCGCCTGGTCCGGGTCTGCGTCCTGGCCGTGCTGGGGCTGACGGTCCTGGGCGCCGGCCTGCTGCTGGCCCTGCTGGGCGACCACGCCGGGCTGGACCCCCGGCGCTTCACGCGCTGGATATACTGGGTCGGGGCGACCCTGGGCGTCTGCCTGCTGTGGCGCCGGGCCCGCCGGGAAGGCCGGTCCGGCCCGGCCACCCGCGCCGGGGATTTCCTGGTCCCGGTGCTGCTGGCCTGGGCCGGGCTGGTCTGCGCCGCCAACGTCCTGGTGCTGGACCGCTCCGTGCTCGGAACGGGCTACGGCCCCGCGCTGGCCTTCGAGCTGGTCAACCGCTCCAGCGGCCTGGCCAACATGCTGCTGGTGGTCCTCCTCGGGCTGGCCCTCGACCGCCTGAGCCCCGGACGGGCCGTCCGGCGGCTGGCGCCCGTCGCCCTGGCCTGCGTGGCGCTGCTCATGCCCCTGCGCTACCTGGACGACTGGCGCGAAAGCCGCGCGGAGATCACCGACCCCGCGCGCCTGGAGGCCACCCTGGCCGGCAGGGCCCCGACCCCGGAGCTGCTGGCCGACGAAGTCTTCTTCTTCCACGCCCTGGCCAACGACCTGCGGCGCGAGCCCGACGGAGCCACCGTCCGGGACTTCTGCGCCCGGGCGGGCCGGGGCCCAACCGCCCCCGCGCCCGCCGGCGGGGCCTAACGCCCAGGAGTCCGCCACCGCCATGCAGCCCGTGGTCGTCATTCCCGCCTATGAACCCTCCCCCGCCCTGCCGCCCCTGGTGCGGGAGCTGCTGGCCCGGGGCGTGGAGCGCGTCGTCGTCGTGGACGACGGCTCCTCCCCGGCGTGCGCCCCGCTGTTCGACGAGCTGCGGGCCCTGCCCGGCGTGGCCGTGCTGCGCCACGCCCGCAACATGGGCAAGGGCCGGGCCTTGAAAACGGCCTTCAACCATCTGCTGGTGGAGCTGCCGGACTGCCCCGGGGCCGTGACCGCCGACGCCGACGGCCAGCACCTGGCCGAGGATATCGTGCGCGTGCTCCACGAGGCCCGGCGCCGCCCGCAGAGCCTTATCCTGGGCGCGCGCGGCTTTCGCGAGGCCGACGTGCCCCTGCGCAGCCGCCTGGGCAACCGCGCCACCCTAGGCGTCTTCCGCTTCTTCACCGGCCTGGGCCTGAAGGATACCCAGACCGGGTTGCGCGCCATCCCGGCGGCCTTTTTGCCCCGGCTGCTCGGGGTCGCCTCCGAGGGCTACGACTTCGAGCTGGAGATGCTCATCCTGGCCGCGCGCTCGGGCCTGCCCATCGAAGAGGTGCCCATCGCCACGGTCTACCTCGACGGCAACGCCACCTCGCACTTCAATCCCTTGCTGGACTCCTTCAAGGTCTACTTCGTCTTCCTGCGCTTTTCGGCCCTGTCCCTGGCAACGGCGGCCATCGACTACACCATCTTCGCCTTCTTCGCCCTGCTCACGGGCCAGACCTTCCTGTCCATCTGCCTGGCGCGCCTGGGGGCGGGGGCGTTCAACTTCACCCTGGCCAAGGGCTGGGTGTTCAAGTCGCGCGGGGCGGTGCGCCAGGAGGCCCTGCGCTACGCCGGGCTTGTGGCCGTGCTCATGGCCTTTTCCTACACCATGACCGTGGCCCTGAGCTCGGGGCTCGGGCTGCCCCTGCTGCTGGCCAAGGCCGTCTCGGAGCTCTTGCTCTTCGTGCTGAGCTTCGCCTTCCAGCGCCAGTGCGTCTTCGCCGGGCCGCGCCAGGAGGCCCCCGCCCGGCCCACGGACTGGGACGCCTACTACCGCCGCCGCCCCGGCGTAGCCGGGCTGACCCGGCGCTACACCATCGCCCGCCTGCTGGGCGCCATCGGGCGCCACGCGCCCGCCCCGCGCAAGGCCGTGGAGCTGGGCGGGGCCAACAGCTGCTTCTTCCCCGACTTCCGCAAGGCCCACCCCCAGGCCGCCTACCATATCGTGGACAGCAACCGCACCGGCCTGGACCTGTTCGCGCGGTCCAACCCCGGGGCGCCCGCGGTGACCCTGGAGGAACGCGACGTGCTGGCTCCGGCCCCCGGGGGCGACGCCGACCTGTGCCTGAGCATCGGGCTCATCGAGCACTTCGGCCCCGAGGGCACGGCGGCGGCCATCCGCGCCCATTTCGATGCCGTGCGCCCGGGGGGCGTGGTGGTCATCTCCTTTCCCACGCCCACCTGGCTCTACCGCGCGGCGCGCGGCGCCGTGGAGCTGGCCGGGCGCTGGCGCTTCACCGACGAGCGGCCCCTGGGCTTCGCCGAGGTGCTGGAGCAGGTCGCCCGCCACGGCCAGGTGCTCGAAACCTTCGTCAACTGGCCCATCGTCCTGACCCAGGGCGTGGTGGTGGCCCGCAAGCATCCGGCCTGATCCGCCCCCGGAAAAGGAAACGGCCCGCCTTGGCGGGCCGTTTCCTTTTCCGGGGGCGGGCGCGGCGCCCCTGAAGGCGGGCCGGGGCATGTGAAGGAAAGGCGTACGACTCCGGTGGCCGCGCGGCGAAGGGCCGTGGCGCGCAGTGCGGGCGCCGCCCTAGTGCGGGGCGGGCGCCTTGCCCGCCGGTGCCCCGGGGCCGCCCGGGGCCGGAGGCTCCCCGGGGCACCGGCCCGGGGAGTTGCGCTCCAGCCAGTCGGGGGAAATCCGGCCTTCCTCCACGGCCACGATGGCGTCGCCCAGCTCCCGGGCCTCTTCCAGGTCGTGGGTCACATGCACGATGGGCACGCCCAGCTCGCCCTTGAGGGCGGCGAGTTCGCGGCGCAGGGCCCGCCGGGTGGCCGCGTCCAGGGCCGAGAAGGGTTCGTCGAGCAGGAGCAGCACCGGATCGCGGGCCAGGGCCTGGCAGAAGGCCGCCCGCTGGCGCTCGCCGCCGGAGATGGCCCCGGGGCGCTTGCCCGCCAGCCGGGCGATGCCGAACAGCTCCAGGAGCTCGTCCACGCGCTCCCTGCGCCGCGCGGCGATGGCCACGTTGGCGCGCACCGTGAGATGCGGGAACAGCGGGTAGTCCTGGAACACGAAGCCCAGGCCCCGGTGGCGCGGGGGCACGAAAACCCCCGCGGCGGTGTCCACCCATACGCAGGCCCCCAGGGCCACGCGGCCCTCGTCGGGCTGGTCCAGCCCGGCGGCGATGCGCATGAGGGTGGTCTTGCCCGCGCCCGAGGGGCCCACCAGGGCCGTCAGGCTGCCGGGCTCGCAGCGCAGCTCGGCCCGGAGCTCGAAATGGGCCAGCCGCTTGCGCACGTTCATGGCCAGCGCCATCAGCGCCCTCCCCTGTTCATGCGGTTGATGGCCAGCAGGGCGAGGAAGCTCATGGGCACCAGGGCCAGGCAGAGCGTGAACGCGTCGTCGTAGCGCAGGGCCTCCACGGCCTCGTAGATGGCGATGGCCGCCACCCGCGTGCTGCCCGGGATGCTCCCGCCGACCATGAGGATGACGCCGAACTCGCCCAGGCTGTGGGCGAAGACCAGCACCGAGGCCGCGGCCAGCCCGGGCAGGCTGCACGGCAGGACCACGCGGAAAAACGCGGCCACGGGCGACATGCCCAGCACGGCGCAGGCCTCCAGCAGCCGGGGATCGAGTTTTTCGAAGGCCGTGCGCAGGGGCTGCACGGCGAAGGGCAGGTTGTAGACCAGCGAGGCCAGCACGATGCCCGTGAAGCTGAACACCAGGCGCTGCCCGGTGAGGGACTCGAAGGCCGCGCCCAGGGGGCTTTGGGGGCTCATGACCAGCAGCAGGGCGAACCCCAGCACCGTTGGCGGCAGCACCATGGGCAGGGACACCAGGGCGTCCACCAGGCTCTTGCCGGGGAAGCGCCGGAAGGCCAGGAGGTAGGCCAGCGGCGCCGCCGCCAACGGGATGAGCAGCGTCGTGATCAGGGCCAGCTTGGCCGAGAGGACGAGCGGTTCGAGCATCTACTCGTAGCCGTACTTGGCCTTGATGGCCGCCACCTCGGGCGTGTGCAGGAACTCCACGAACCGGCGCGCGGCCTCGGGGTTGGGCGCGCTCTTCAGCACGCAGGCGGCCTGGATGACCTTCGGGGCCTCGGGCACCTCCAGGAAGCAGCCCTTGCCGCCCTCGGGGGTGAAGGTGGACGACAGGGCGCAAAAGCCTACGTCCGCCGCGCCCGTGGAGGCGAACTGGAAGGGCTGGCTGATGTTCTGCCCGAAGACCAGGGCGGGCTGGATCTCCTCCCACAGGCCCACGGCCTGCATGGCCTGCATGGAGGCCGTGCCGTAGGGCGCGGTCTCGACGTTGGCGATGGCCACCTTGGTGCTGGCGCGCACGGCCTCGGGCCAGGACATGGCGCACAGCTCCTTCTTGAGGGTCCACAGCACCACGCGGCCCTTGGCGTAGACAAAGGGCTCCTCGGCGCGGCCCTCGGCCAGGAGCTTGGCCGGGGTGGCCTCGTTGGCGGCCAGCAGGATGTCGAAGGGTGCGCCGTTGACGATCTGGCCGTAGAGCTTGCCCGTGGAGGTGTAGGTGGCCTCGGCCTTGAGGCCGGTGGCCTTCTCGAAGAGCGGGATGATTTCCTTCATGGCCGGGGTGAAGTTGGCCGCCTGGGCCAGCAGCAGGTCCGCCGCCTGGGCGGGCGCCGCCAGGAGCAGCAGCACGGCAAGAAGCGAGGCGAAACGTTTCATGGCAGGGACACTCCGATGGTTGCGGTTGTTCCGGATTTCCACCATGCTCCGGGGGGAGCGCGACCCTCCCGCTATACGTCCGGGGGCCGGACCCCCGCAATGCGGTCACGCCGCCGGGAAAATGCGTGACCGGGACGGCACGGCCGGCCGCCCGGCCCGCCCGGAGCCACCCAGGAACAGCCCAGGAGCCGCCATGCCAGCAGAGAGCCCTC
>NZ_JALNWM010000108.1 GCF_023230885.1 Desulfocurvus sp.
CTGGACGACTACTGCTCGGACCAGACGCGGACCTTCTGGGTGGGCGACGCCCCGGCCGAGCATTTTGCCCGCGCCCTGGAGCAGACCCGCGAGGCCCAGGCGGCGGGCATCGCGGCCATCGGCCCCGGGCGGCCCATCGCGGGCGCCTACGAGGCGGCCCGGGCGGTGTTCGAGCGCCACGGCGTGGCCGAGCACTTCACCCACGCCCTGGGCCACGGCATCGGCCTGGAGACCCATGAGGCCCCGAGCCTTGGCCCCAAGGCCACGGGCGTGTTCGAGCCGGGCATGGTCGTCACCGTGGAGCCGGGGTTGTACTACCCCCGGTGGGGCGGCATCCGCTGGGAGTACATGATCCTGGTCACCGAAGACGGGGCCGAGGTCCTGTGATGGCCCTGCGGCGCAGGGTGGGCAAGGCCCGCTCGGCCCGCTACGCGCGCGAGGCCGTCGCCCCCGCGCGGTCGCGGCGCGTCTATGTCCGCCTGCGCCCGCAGGACATGGCCCTGTTCAAGTTCATTCTTGAAGGCCACGACAATTTGGCCTATCTGAGTGTGGTGGACAGATACAGTGCGGTTTGCCGTCTGGTGCATTCCCCGGGGCAGGAGCGGGAGGTCCGGGAATGGCTCGAAGCCATGCGCACGCAGGTGGATTTCGCCGTCATCGAACCCTGAGCGCCCGCGGAGACAGCCAATGCCAGCCTTGCGACGCCTCGCGGCCCTGGCCGCGACCCTGCTTCTGGCCCTTGCCTGCATGGGCATGGGCGGCCTGGGCGACACCGGGATCATCAACAAGATTCCCGAGCCCGACCGGCACTTCACCGTGACCGTGGTGGACGTGACCGACACCAGCTTCCAGGCCGAGGACTTCTCGGTGGACGGGCAGACCGTGGTGCCCGTGCAGATGGGCAAGGCCAGCCTGAGCATCGACTTCGCCCGGATTTCGCGGGTGGTCTTCCTGCGTCAGGGCGACGAGCTGCTGGCGCGGGTGAGCTTTGCCGACGGTCAGGAAAAGACCGTGACGGCCTCGCCGCGCACGGTGTTCTTCGGGCGCACGCCCTGGGGCCTGATGCGCCTGGCGGCCAAGGACATCAAGGAAATCCGCTTCTAGCGCGCCCGGCGCGCCACGCAAAAAAAGGGAGCCCCGGGGGCTCCCTTTTTTTGTCGCCGGGTCCGGTTCCCGGTCCCGGTCTGCGGTCTGTCCCGCGGGCTAGCGCTCCAGCTCCGTGATGAGGCTGCGCAGCACGTCCACCTGCCGCCCGGCTTCGGCCACGGCCTGCAGGGCGTCGTCCATGGCCCGCGACGTTTCCGTGGAGATGCGGTTGACCTCGCCCACGCTGTGGTTGATCTCCTCCGTGGCCGAGGACTGCTCCTCGGCCGCCGTGGCGATGGAGCGGACCTGGTCCGAGGACTGGCGCGCCAGCTCCACGATGCGCTCCAGCAGGCTCCCGGCGGTCTCCACGCCCGCGCGCGACGAGTCGAGCACGGTGCGGGTGCCGTCGATGCCCGTCAGGGTGCCGCGCACGGCCTGCTGGATGGCCCCGATGGACTGGCCGACCTCCTTGGTGGCGGTCATGGTCTTCTCGGCCAGCTTGCGCACCTCGTCGGCCACCACGGCGAAGCCGCGGCCCGCGTCGCCCGCCCGCGCGGCCTCGATGGCCGCGTTCAGCGCCAGCAGGTTGGTCTGGTCGGCGATGTCCTCGATGGTCTGGGCAATGGCCCCGATGCCGTCGGCCTTGGCGCTCAGGTCGTCCACGGCCTGGTAGACGCCCTGGAAGCCCTCGGTGATGGCCGCGAAATCGTCGCGGACCTTGCCGAACTGGCGCGAGCCGTCGCCCGCCGCCGTGCGCGAGTTCTCGGCCAGGGCGGCGGTGTTCTCGGCGTTCCTGGCGATTTCCAGCACCGAGGCGCTCATCTCCTCCATGGCCGTGGCGGTCTCGTCCACGCGCATGGCCTGGTCGCGGGCGCCCTGGCTGGAGTGTTCGATGTGCCGCTTGAGGTCCTCGCTGGCCGTGGCCAGCACCTGGGCCACGTCGCGCAGCTGGGCGGCGGCGTGGCGCATGCCTTCTGTCCGCGCAGCCTCGGCCTTGCGCGTGGCCTCCTCGGCCAGGGCCTTGGCGGCCTCGGCGGCCTGGGCGGCCTGGTGTGCGGCCTCGGTCTGCTGGCCGGCCTCGCGCATCTTTTCCTTGAGGCTGGCGACCATGGATTCCATGGCCGAGCGCAACACGCCGAATTCGCTGGTGTGCTTGCCGCGCACGGTGGCGTCCAGGTCGCCGCCCGCCACCTGGTGGGAGAACTCCGCCAGGGTGCGCACCGGGCGCACCACCGCCGTGTTCAGGGCCAGGGCGATGACGCCCATGAGCACCAGCAGCGCTGCCACGGCGCCGATGGCCGTGCGCGTGTTGGCCCGGGCCAGGGCCTGGGCATCGGCGAATAGCTCGTCCTGGTGCACGGCGATGCCAAGGCCCATGCCTGTGGGCGTCACGCTGTAGAAGACCAGGAAGGGAACTCCGTTCACCGTGGTTTCGAACTCCACGGGCTGGCCGGGGCGCGCCTGGGCGGCGTTGCGGGCCAGGTCCGCCCCGAAGGGCAGCTCGGAGGCGGGCTTGAGCACCATCTCGTCGGCGGCGGGATAGGCGGTGACCAGGCCGCTTTGGGTCTCCACGGCGAAGGCCAGGGAGGAGGGCGTGACGGAGATGGCGCCCACGACCTTGCGCAGGGTTTCCATGCTCAGGTCAAGGGTGGAGATGCCGATGACCCGGCCCGCGCCGTCGTACATGATCCCGGCCACGGTGACCATGAGGGCCTTGGTCCCCGCCGTGTCGAAGAAGGGCGCCGACCAGTAGACCTCGCGGTCGCGCTTGCGCGCGCGGTTCCAGTCCCGGGGCACGGCCTGGGCGTACCAGTCCTGGTTGGGGTAGTCGTAATCCCGGGTGTTGTACTCCATTGTGAAGGTCACGGAGCCGTTGTCCCAGTAGGCGTAGGGGCCGTAATACTCGCGGTCGGTGAAGAAGGTGTACGGCTCGTACCACACGCCGCAGCCGATGGCGTCGGGATACTTGCGGATGCTCGAAACAAGGAAATCGCGGACCAGGGGCTCCATGTCGGCGTCCGTGGCCTTGTGGACGGCGTACAGGTTTTCCCCGGCGGTGGCGATGTCGCGGGTTTTTTCCTGCATCACGGTCATGTAGGTGTTGATGACCTCGGCCTCCGTGGCCACCCGGCTGCGGATGGCCTTGCGCGTCTCCTGGACATGGGCCTCCCCGGCCTTGCGCATGTTGCCCAGGAGCAGGGCGTAGCCGAGCAGGGAGACCAGGGCGGTCAGCCCTATGAGTGCGAGAACCTTGAGGCGGACGGACATGGGAACCTCTCGGGAAATGGGTGTCGCCCCGGGAAGGCCGGGCATGGGCCGATCTGGGCGGGCCTGTTTATGCCTGCGCCGTGTGACGCCCCGATGGCGGCCGCGCCGCAGTGCGGAGAAGCAGCGGCGTGCCCCGGGGGTGGCGGAGGTCCACTCGCCGCCCTAGAGCCCGAAGAAGCGCGAGGCGTTGGCCGCCGCCAGCAGCCACAGCTCGGCGGGGTCCTGCCCGCGCAGGGCCGCCACGGCCAGGGCCGTGAAGCCGAGCAGGGCGGGCTCGTTGACCTTGCCCCGGTAGGGGTCGGGGCTCAGGAAGGGGCTGTCCGTTTCCAGGACCAGCCTGTCCCCGGGCGCGGCCGCGGCGGCCGCGCGCAGGGCCTCGTTCCTGGGGTAGGTCACCGGGCCGGGCAGCGAAAGCATCCAGCCGTGGGTCGTCACCTCGTCCAGGCACGCCACATTCTCCGTGAAACAATGCCACAGAAGCGGGCGGTTGTGGAAGCCCATGTCCAACAAAATGTTTACGGTGTCGTCCCAGGCCTCGCGGGAGTGGACCACCACGGGCACGTCCAGCTCGCGGGCCAGGGCCAGCTGGTCCCGGAAGGCCGCGCGCTGGGTTTCGCGCGGGGAGAGGTCGTAGTGGTAGTCCAGCCCGATCTCGCCCAGGGCGCGCAGGCGCGGGTCGGCGCGGAAGGCGGCGGCGGTGGCCTCCAGGTCGTCGGCGGTCAGGTCCTTGGCGTCGTGGGGGTGGGTGCCCAGCAGGAAAAAGACCCCTGGGTGGGCCTCGAAGGCCGCGCGCCCGGCGTGGTAGGCCCGGGGGCCGAGGAAGACCTGGCCGATGCGCGACACGCCGCACAGGGCGGCGCGTCGGATCACGGCGTCCAGGTCCTGGTTCAGGGGGGCCATATCCAGGTGGGCGTGGGTCTCCACGCCGCCCGGGGGCAGGCCCAGGGTCTCGGGCAGGGGGCGTTTCTTTTTTCCCATGATGTGTGCGTCCGTCGCCGGTGCGCCCGGCGTGATGGTCTGGCGGCGGGGCGTTGCGGCCCGCGTCGCGGGGCCGACTATAGGCTTTTTGGCGGCGATGCCAACCCCCCGGGGCCGGGGGGCGGCGGGGGTGGCGGCTCAGCCCCGGGCGGTCAGGGCGTCCCAGGCGGCGAGGACCTCGCGGCGCTGGGCCTCGGGGCTGTAGGCGGCGGCGGTGGCGCGGGCGGCGTCCAGGGCGCCAGCCAGGGCCGGATGGTTCCCCGCGACCCAGCGCACGGCGGTTTCCAGGGCCTGGGCCGCCCCGAGCACGTCGGCGTCGGCGCAGAACAGGCCCTGCCCGCCCCAGGGCACCGGGCGCTGGGGCAGCCAGGGCCGCAAGGCGCCGGGCAGGTCTGCCGCCTGGCGCATGGAGTCCTGTCCGCCCAGCCCGGTGAAGCCGACCACGAGGCAGCCCGAGGCCATGGCCTCCAGGGGCGGCAGGGGGCAGCCCTCGGGGAAGCCCGTGGCCAGGAAGATGTGCGCCCGGCGCAGCAGCTCGGCCACGCCGTCGGGCGGCTGCCCGGCGATCTCCAGCCAGCGCAGGGCGGGG
Organism: Desulfocurvus sp.; assembly: GCF_023230885.1. Classification (GTDB taxonomy): domain Bacteria; phylum Desulfobacterota; class Desulfovibrionia; order Desulfovibrionales; family Desulfovibrionaceae; genus Desulfocurvus. The sequence continues at coordinate 4,922 of NZ_JALNWM010000108.1, forward strand.
GCGCCGGGGTCGCGCGCGGCGCGCGCCTCGGCCACGGCGCGGATCTGCGTGGCCAGGGCCTTGTTCTTGCGCGGCATGTAGGCCACGGTCACGGGGCTGGCCGGGCGCGGCGCGGCGGGCGGCCGGAAGCGGGCCGGATCCACCGCCGGGCGCACCACGGGGGGCCGCACGCCCAGGGCGTACTCCACGAAGCGGGCCACGGGGTCGGACACGGCCAGGAACTCCACGGGCAGCTGGTCCCAGCGCACGTCCGGCGGCAGGGCCGAGAAGAGGTAGGCCCAGTTCTGCACATAGAGCACCGTGCGTGCGCCCGAGTGCAGCCCCGGGGCCAGGGCGTTGACCCAGCCCTCGGGCACGAGCCAGATGTCGCCCCGGGCCAGGGCCAGATCGGCCCAGGGCACCACGGGCACGGCCCGGGAAAACTCCGGGCGCCAGAACCCGGCCTCGCGCGGCACCAGGGCCACGGGCCGCCCGGCGGCGTGCAGGTGTGCGGCGATCTGGTGCAGCACGGCCAGCCCCCCCGTGGGCGATGCCAGGGGCGGCAGGAAGATGTGGGTCGTGCCCGTGGGGTTGCTCATGGGGTCAGTGTTAGCCCAGGTGGCGGCAGGTGGCAAGGGCGGGCCCCGGATCGGCGGCCGCGCGCGGTGGCCGGGGCGGACCCTGGGCGGTGGTCAGCGCCGCTGGCAGTCGGGGCAGCAGTGGTGGCAGCCGTCCACCCGCGCGAAGTGCTCGCGGGCCTTGAGCACGGCGCCGTGGCAGGATGGGTGCCAGCCCAGCAGGACGCCTTCGGCGGGCTCGGGCCGGTACGGGCAGTGCTCGTCGTGGACCTCGTGATCGCCGTCGGGCCGGGCGTTCCTGTTCACATAGTACAGGGGCATGGCTCCTCCCGTGTCCTTTGTGGGCCTGGGGTGCCGCCAGCCTAGCCGAATTGTTGCGTTTGTCAATATAGAAAAACATGTTTCACGCCGCAGCGGCCACCGTGGGCCGCGCGCGGCGCGTTTCCCGGCCGGGCGCCTATTCGCCCAGGTAGGCTTTCTTGATGGCCTCGTTGGCGAGCAGGGCGCGGGCGTCGTCTTCCATCGTCACCCTGCCGGTTTCCATGACATAGGCCCGCGAGGCCAGTTGCAGGGCCAGGTTGGCGTTCTGCTCCACAAGCAGGATGGTCACGCCCTCCTGTTTGTTGATGCGCTCGATGATGGAGAAGATGTGGCGCACGATGAGCGGGGCCAGGCCCAGGGAGGGTTCGTCCAGCAGCAGCATCCGGGGGCGGCCCATGAGCGCCCGGCCGATGGCCAGCATCTGCTGCTCGCCGCCGGACAGGGTGCCCCCGCGCTGGCGGCGGCGCTCCCGCAACACGGGGAAAAGCGAGAACACATGCTCCAGGTCGCGCTGCACGCCGTCCTTGTCGCGGCGGAAGAAGGCGCCCATCTCCAGGTTCTCGCGCACGGTGAGCCGGGGGAAGATGCGCCGGCCCTCGGGCACCTGGCACAGGCCCCGGGACGGCAGCAGGTCGGGCGACAGGCCGCTGATCCGCTGGCCCTGGTAGAACACCGCGCCGGACTGGGGCGGCGTGATGCCGCAGATGGTCATCAGCGTGGTGGACTTGCCCGCGCCGTTGGCGCCGATGATGGTCACGATCTCGCCGGGCATGACGCTCAGGGAGACGCCCTTGAGGGCCTGGATGCGCCCGTAGCAGGTGACCACGTCGCGCAGTTCGAGGATGGGGGTCGCTGTGCCGGTCATGGGCCTAGTCCATTTCCTCGGAGCGGGCCCCGAAGCGTTTTGCGGGCCACAGGCCCTTGGGGCGGAAGAGCATCATCACCGTCATGGCGCCGCCGAAGGCCAGCATGCGGTACAGCTCGAACTGGCGGAAGACCTCGGGCAGGGCCACCAGAGCCAGGGCCCCGAGCATCACGCCCGGGATGGAGCCCATGCCGCCCAGCACGACCATGGCCAGGACCATGGCCGACTCGATGAAGGTGAAGCTCTCGGGGCTGACAAAGCGCATCCGCGCGGCGAAAAACGCCCCGGCCAGCCCGCCGAACACCGCGCCCGTGGCATAGGCCAGCAGCTTCAGGCGGAAGGTGTTCACGCCCATGAGCTCGGCGGCCGTCTCGTCCTCGCGGATGGCCTCCCAGGCGCGGCCGATGCGCGAGAAGTTCAGCCGGTGCACGGCGATGGTGGTCAGCACCGTCAGGCCCAGGATGACGAAATACAGGGCCGTCAGCTTTTTCATCTGGATCAGCTCGAAGCCGAAGGTGCCCTCGAAGCTCGGCCACCAGGCCGTGGGGGGCCGGATGCCCAGGATGCCGTTGGGCCCGTTGGTCAGGGCCATCCAGTTGTTGAGGATCAGGCGCACGATCTCGCCGAACCCCAGGGTGACGATGGCCAGATAGTCCCCGCGCATGCGCAGGGTGGGGTAGCCGATGATGCACCCGGCCACGGCGGCCAGGGCGGCGGCCACGGGCAGGGCCATCCAGAAGGGCATGGCGTAGTGGATGCTCAGCAGGGCGTAGGTGTAGGCGCCGACGCCGTAGAAGGCGATGTAGCCCAGGTCCAGCAGGCCGCACAGGCCGATGACCACGTTCAGGCCCAGGCCGAGGCAGATGTAGATGAGCACGTTGATGGCCACGTCCTGCACATAGCGACCGGAGCCGAAGGGCAGGGCGGCGGCGATGCACAGCGCCAGCGACCACCACACCGCCGGGGGCACCTTGTCCATGCCCGTCTTGGCGCCGGCAAGGCCCCGGGCCAGGGGGCTGGTCACGGCGGCGAAGGCGCCGCGCGCGTGCAGCTGGCGCAGCGCCAGCAGCGCCGCCGAGGCGGCGGCCACATAGCCCCAGACCGCGAGACTGTCCGCGAAGCTCACGGCGCCGTCGGCGCCGATGCCCATGAGCGGCCACAGCAGCAGATAGAACCAGGCCATGCCCGCGGCCCAGTAGAGCCAGACCTTTCTAGACCCGAGTGTCGTCGACATTTTCACCCATGATGCCCGTGGGCATGAAGTACAGCACCGCAATGAGGATGATGAACGCCCACACGTCCTTGTATTCGCTGGAAAGATATCCGGCGGCGAAGATTTCGACCATGCCGATGATCAGCCCGCCGACCATCGCCCCGGTGATGTTGCCGATGCCGCCGAGCACCGCGGCGGCGAAGGCCTTGATGCCGGGGACAAAGCCCATGTCGTAGCGCACGCTGCCGTAGTACAGGCCGATCATGATGCCCGCCGCCGCCGCCAGGGCCGCGCCGATGGCGAAGGTGGTCGAGATGATGCGGTTGGAGTTGATGCCCACCAGGGAGGACATGACCTTGTCCTGGGCCGTGGCGCGCATGGCCGTGCCGATGCGCGTGCGAAAGACCAGGGCGTTGAGCCCGAGCAGCAGGGCGATGGTCACGGCCACGATGAGGATCTGCATGTAGGAGAAGGTGATCAGCCCGAAGTCCAGCCCGCCGTGGGTGAACTCCGTGGGGTAGGCCTTGTCGTACACGCCCTGGGTCAGCATGAGGCCGTTTTGCAGGAAGATGGACATGCCCAGGGCCGAGAGCAGCACCGACAGGCGCGAGGCGTAGCGCAGGGGCTTGTAGGCCACCTTTTCCACGGCCATTGCCAGCATGGCGCAGTAGCCCATGGTCAGCAGCAGGGCACCGAACAGGCAGAACCAGGGGTGGGTCTCCATGTAGCCGTGGGCCGCGAGGAAGCTCAGCAGGATCACGCCCATGTAGCCCCCGGCGGCGAAGAATTCGCCGTGGGCGAAGTTGATGAGCTGGATGATCCCGTAGACCATGGTGTAGCCCAGGGCGATGAGCGCGTAGAGCCCGCCCAGGGTCAGCCCGTTGATGACTTGCTGGATGAAGAATTCCATAGGCCTGGTTCCTGTCCTTGGTGTCCTGCCCGGAGGCGCGGCGGACCGTCCTGCCGGGGGGCGCCCGGGGCCCGGGACACCCCGGCCGGGGCCGCCGCGCGGGCGGCCCCGGCGGGAGTGCCGCCGCGCGCTAGTAGAGCGCGTTGGTCTCGGGGTTCCAGTAGTTGATGAACTCGCCGCCCTGGACCTTGCGGATGATGTAGTTGGAGCCGGAGTCTCCATTCTCCAGGAACTTGATGCGCTTGGTGGCGCCGTCGTAGTCCATGGCCATGAGCGCGGCCTTCATCTTGTCGGGGTCGGTGCCGCCGGTTTCCTTGATGGCCTTCAGGGCCGCGTAGGCGGCGTCGAAGGCGTAGCCGGAATAGGCGCCGGGGGAGGCGAAGCCCATCTTGGCGTACTGCTCCAGGAACAGCTTGTACAGCGGGCGCTCCTGGTCGATGAAGCCGAAGGTCAGGTACATGCCCTCGGCGGCTTCCTTGGCGATTTCCATGAGCTGCGGGTGGTACACGGCGTCCTGGCCGATGATGGGCGCGGTGATGCCCATGCGCCGGGCCTGGATGGCCATGAGCGCGCCGGAGGACGAGTTCTGCAGGCTCATGTAGAACACGGCGGGGTCGGCCTGCTTGACCTTGGTCAGCACGGCGGAGAAGTCCTTGTCGCCCTGGTTCACATGGTCGTGCCCCAGGACCTTGATGCCCGCGGCCCCGGCCTTGGCCTCGACGTTGTCGGCCAGGCCCTGGGAGTAGGTGGTCTTGTCGTCGATGATGTAGACGGTGCCGGCCTTGAGGTGCTCGACCATGAACTTCACCGCCACCACGGACTGGTCGTCGTCACGCCCGCAGATGCGGTACATGTGCGCCAGGCCGCGCTCGGTGACCTTCTCGCTGGTGGAGGCCGGGGTCAGCATGGGGATGGATTCCTCGTCCAGGGTCTCGGAGGCCGGGATGGTGGCCGAGGAGCAGTAGGCGCCGATGACGAAGGCCACCTTCTCGTTGATGAGCTTGTTGGCGGCGGCCACGGCCTGGCGGGGATCGCAGGCCGAATCCTGGGCGAACAGCTCGATGGCGTCGTAGCCGGGGATGCCGCCCTCCTGCTCGACCACGGCGATGGCCGCGCGCACGCCGTTGGCGATGTCGTTGCCGTCGGCGGCGTAGGGGCCGGTGAGCGGGCTCAGGCTGCCGACCTTGAGCGTCTTGGCCAGGCCCGGGGCGGCCGTGGCGACGGTCAGCGCCAGGGCCAGGGCCAACGACAGGGAAAGAAGCCGTTTCATGCCGAATCCTCCTCTTGTTTGCCGTCCGCGCTATTGCCCCAGATAGGCCTCGATGACCTTCGGGTCGCGCTGGACTTCTCCGGGGTTGCCCTCGCTTATCTTCACACCGTGGTCCAGAACCACGATGCGGTCGCAGATGCCCATGACCACCTTCATGTCGTGCTCGACCATGAGCACGCTGACGCCGTGGTCGCGAATTTTCCTGATGTAGACGGTCAGGTCGGCGCTTTCGGCAGGGTTCATGCCCGCCGCGGGCTCGTCGAGCAGCAGCACGGCGGGCTCCGAGGCCAGGGCCCGGGCGATTTCCAGGCGGCGCTGGTGGCCGTAGGGCAGGTTGGCTGCCACCTCGTCGGCGATTTCGCCAAGGCCCATGAACTCCAGGGCCTGCCGGGCGCGCTGGCGGATGCGGCGCTCCTCGCGACGCTGGGAGGGGGTGCGCAGGATGGCCCCGAACACGCCCTTGGAGGAACGGCAATGCTGGGCGACCATGACGTTCTCCAGGGCGGTCATGGCCGTGAACAGACGGATATTCTGGAACGTCCGGGCGATTCCGGCGGCCAGGATGCGATGGGGTCGCAGGCCCAGCAGGGGCTGGCCGCCGTAGCTCACGTCGCCCTCGGATGCCTTGTAAACACCTGTTATAACGTTGAATATCGTCGTCTTGCCCGCCCCGTTGGGGCCGATGAGCCCGACGATCTGCCCGGCGGGAACGGCGAAGCTCACGTCGGCGACGGCCTTGAGGCCTCCGAACTGGACGGTCACGTCGCTGAGGATGAGGTCGGATTGGCTATTCATACGCCAAATTTCCATAGTTGAAACAAGCTGCAAACGCAAGGGGATTGCCTCGATTTTGAGGCCGCACAAGCTTCTCTGCAATTCTGTTGAATGCAGATAAATCAGTCCCTTGCATCCGTGGTGTCTGGGTTCTCGCGGGGGAGGGGAAAGGACGATGAAATAACTGAATTAACCTTTTTGTAATTCCTGGCGGCCAGGCGGGGGCGCCGGGGCGGAGCGCGCGGCGCGGGCTTCGCCAGCCC
>NZ_JALNWM010000109.1 GCF_023230885.1 Desulfocurvus sp.
CCACCCGCCCTTGGTCGCCCGGCGCGGGGCGCCCCCCTGGCTGGTGTTCGCAGGCCCCCGCGCGTGCGGGCTGGCCGGGAAGGTTCAGGCTCCGGCGCCGGGAGTCTTCTTCCAGTCGGCCAGAAAGGCGTCGAGGCCCTTGTCCGTCAGCGGGTGGCGCGAGAGCTTTTCCAGGACATCGAAAGGGATGGTCGCCACGTCGGCGCCCAGCAGCGCGCTTTGCAGGATATGCATGGGGCTGCGGACGCTGGCCACCAGGGTCTGGGTGGAGAATCCGTAGTTGGTGAAAATGGTTACGATCTGTTCCACCAGGGCCATGCCCTCGCCGCCCACGTCGTCCACGCGGCCGACGAAGGGGCTGACGTAGCTGGCCCCCGCCTTGGCCGCCAAAAGGGCCTGGAGCGGCGAAAAAACCAGGGTCACGTTGGTGTCGATGCCCATGGCCGTCAGCTCGCGCACGGCGGCCAGGCCTTCCATGGTCATGGGGATCTTGACCACCACGTTGGGCCCGAAGGCGACGAGGTCGCGCGCCTCGCGGACCATCTCCGCCGCCGTGAGGCCGACGACCTCCAGGCTCACCGGCCCCTCGACCTCGGCGCAGATCTTCTGCGCCAGGGTGCGCCAGTCCTCTTTCTCACGGGCCAGCAGGCTCGGGTTGGTGGTCACGCCGTCGATGAGCCCGTAGGCCTTGGCCCGGCGGATTTCTTCCAGGTTCGCCGTATCGATGAAAAAACGCATGACATCGTCTCCCTTTTCACCCCGTCGCCGGGGCCCTTGTTCACGGACACGGCACCTCGCGAGCGACCCGGAGCGCCCTGCTGCTGCGCGCGATTATCCTTCCTTGTTTTCCAGCGGCTTGGCCTCTTCGGCCTGGCCCTCTAGCTGCTTCAGGAACTTGTCGCGGCAGTCGTAGCTGCAAAAGCAGTGCACCGTTTCACCGCTGCGCACCCGGATTTCGCAGTCCTCGCGGGATACATAGCTGCCGCAGATGGGGTCCTTGACCATCTCGCCCGAGGCCTTGAGGGTTTCCTGCTCCTTCTCCTCGCGCGCTTCCTTGCGCCGGGCGTCGCCCTTGAAGAGCTTGAAGAGCAGGAAAAGCGCTGCGGCCAGAATCAGGAATTTCAGCATGATACCCCACCCTTGGCTTTGTTGTTAAAGTTTCACTTTAAGTTTTCCTCAGGGCCGGAGGCGTTGCTGCGCCCCGCCCCGCGATGCGCCCGGCTCGCCGCGTCGCCCCCACGGCCTGATCCGGCCGTCCCGCATGGCCCACGCGGCCTAGCCGCGCCCCCAGCCCTCGCGCGCCCGATCCCGCCGCGCCGCCCGCCCCTGCGCCAGCCTGGCTCCGCCGCGCAGGGCCCTACTGCCTGATCTCTTCGCCTTGCGGGCCCGGGACGACCTGGAAAACCAGGCGCGACAGGGCCTCTTCCACCGTGTGCCCCGCAGGCAGGCGCAGCCCCGGGGCCAGCTCCGCCAGGGGCACGAGCACAAAGGCCCGCCGCTCCATGCGCGGATGGGGCAGCTCCAGGCGCGCGGTGCGCAGGACCAGCCCGCCGAAAAGCAGCAGATCCAGGTCGATGATCCTCGGGCCGAAGCGCTCGGGGGCGTCCGGGCCGGTGCCGCGGTCGCGCCCAAGCTCCAGCTCGATGCCCAGGAGCGCGTCCAGCAGGGCCTCGGGGCTCACCGTCCGGTCGCATAGCACGCGCGCGACCTGGTTGGCAAACCAGGGCTGGTCGGGCTTGTCCTGCGGCTGGGTGCGGTAGACGCGCGAGGCCCCGCCCGGGCGGACGCCGGAAACCCGGCCCAGGCGCTCCAGCGCCCGGGCCAGGTTCCGCACGGGGTCGCCCAGGTTGGACCCGAGGCACACGAAAGCCTCTACAGCGCCGCGATGCGGGATACGGCCTCCTCAAGGCGCGCGGTGGGCACGGTCAGGGAGATCCGGAAATAGCCCTCGCCCGCGGCGCCGAAGCCGTTGCCGGGGGTCAGGACAACGCCGGTGCGTTCCAGCACCTCGGAGACGAACTGCGCCGAGGAACGGCCCTTGGGCACTTTGGCCCAGATGTAGACAGTGGCCTCGGGCAACGGGCAGTCGATGCCGGCCTTGCGCAGGGCCGCGACCACGGCGTCGCGCCGCTCGCGGTAGACCTCGCGGAAACCCGCCACATGGGGCTCGCCGTCGCGCATGGCCCGGATGCCTGCCTGTTGCACGGCCTGGAAAATGCCCGAGTCCACGTTGGTCTTGACCTTGCCCAGGCCCGCCACCAGCGAGGCGTTGCCCACGGCCATGCCCACGCGCCAGCCGGTCATGTTGTAGGTCTTGGACAGGGAATGGAACTCGATGGCCACGTCCTTGGCGCCGGGGAACTGCAAGATGCTCGGCGGCTTCTTGGCGTCGTCGTAGTACAGCTCCGTGTAGGCCGCGTCGTGGACGATGATGGTGTTCGTCTCGCGGCAGCGGGCGATGAGCTTCTCGAAAAACGCGGCGTCGGCCGTGGCCGCCGTGGGGTTGTTGGGGTAGTTCAGGTAGATGGACCGCGCGCGCTCCCAGGTGGCGTCGTCGATGGCGTCCAGGTCGGGCAGGAAGGCGTTTTCCTCGGTCATGGGCACGAAGGCCACCTCGCCGCCCGCAAAGCGCGTGGCGATGGGGTACACCGGATAGTTGGGCGAGCAGACGAGGTTCAGGTCGCCGGGGTCGGTGAAGGCCAGGGGGAAATGGGCGATGCCCTCCTTGGAGCCGATGAGGCTGACCACCTCGCGGGCCTCGTCCAGGTCCGTCACGCCAAAGCGCTCGGCGTACCAGCGGGTCACGGCCTGGCGGAAGGCGGGCAGGCCCTCGTAGTCCGGATAGCGGTGGTTGGCGGGGTTCTTGGCCGCCTCATAGAGGGCGTCAACGATGAAATCCGGGGTCGGCAGGTCGGGATCGCCGATGCCCAGGCTGATGATGTCCACGCCGCGCGCGGCCACCTGCTTCTTCACGCGGTCAATCTCGGCGAACAGGTAGGGCGGCAATTCGGCAATGCGCTGGGCCAGCTTGAAATCGGGCACGTCGTTGCACTCCTTGGAGCTGTCGATACGGACGGCGGGGCCGTCGGGTTGCGGGCAGGCCCGTGGACCATAGCGGCGGCTCCCGGGGGCTGTCAACGCCGGGGCGTCTTCCCGCCCCGCGGCGGCGCGGGGCACCGCGGGCCGCCCGGGCGCCCCGCGGATTGGGCCTGCCGTGCGCCCGGGGCCGCCCCTCCGCCGTGCCCCTTGTATCGTACGCCCGGGCCGTGTACCCTGCCGAGCATGTCCCGCAGCCCCGGGCCCCGGCCCGAGACATCCCGCCCCGCCCCCGCCGGGGCGCCCGCCGCGTCCCACCCCTGGGTGGCGGCCTATCTCGACCATCTGCTGCTGGTGCGCGGGCTGGCCGGGCGGACGCTGGCGGCCTACGGCCAGGACCTTGCGGCCTTCACCGACTTTCTGCGCGCCCGCGGCGCGGACCTGGCGGACGTGACCCCGCAGACCCTGACCCTGTATCTCTTCCACCTGCGCGGCCGGGGGCTGGCCAGCCGCAGCCTGGCGCGCCACCTGTCGGCCCTGCGCGGGCTGTTCGCCCACCTCGCCGACGAGGGCCGCCTGCCGGCCGACCCCGCGCACCTGCTGGAAAACCCCAAGCTGCCGCGCAAGCTGCCCGACGTGCTGACCCCGGCCGATGTGGCGGCCATCCTCGACCAGCCCGACACCGCCGACCGCCTGGGCTTCCGCGACCGGACCATGCTGGAGCTGCTCTACGCCGCCGGGTTGCGCGTCTCCGAGCTCATCGCCCTGGGCCCCCTGGACTTCGACCCCCAAACCGGGCTCCTGCGCGTTTTCGGCAAAGGCGCCAAGGAGCGCGTGGTGCCCCTGCACTACGAGGCCCAGCGCTTCCTGGAAACCTACCTGCGCTCCTGGCGCGGGCAGTTCCGCCCCGTGGAGAACCTGGTGTTCCTCAACCGCTCGGGCCGCGGGCTTTCGCGCCAGGCCGTGTGGAAACTCATCAAGCGCTACGCCCTCATGGCCGGGGTGCGCGCCGAGGTTTCGCCGCACACCATGCGCCACAGCTTCGCCACGCACCTGCTCGAAGGCGGGGCCGACCTGCGCACGGTGCAGCTGCTGCTCGGCCACGCCGACATCGCCGCCACGGAGATATACACCCACGTCCAGTCCGAGCGGCTGCTGCGCGTCCACCGCGAGCACCATCCGCGCTCGGCCATGCGCACCAGGGATCAAGAGGCCCGCCACCGCCCATGAAACCCCAGGAAAAACGCCCCGCCCCGCTGGTGATCACCACCCACGCCAACGCGGACTTCGACGCCCTTTCGGCCATGATCGCCGCCAGCCTCCTCTATCCGGAGGCCGTGCTCGTCTTTCCCGGCAGCCAGGAGAAGAACCTGCGCCATTTCTTCATCCAGAGCGCCATGTACCTGTTCAATTTCCAGAACGCCAAGGACCTGGACCTGGCCAGCGTGCGCACCCTGGTCCTGGTGGACACGCGCCAGCGCTCGCGCGTGGCCCACGTCGCCCCCGCCCTGGACAACCCCGGGCTGACCGTCCATGCCTGGGACCACCACCCCGACACCGACGACGACGTGCCCGCCAGCCAGGGCAAGGTGCTGCCCTGGGGCTCCACGGCGACCATCCTGACCCATGAGCTGATGGCCCGGGGGCCCGCCCCCAGCGCCGACGAGGCCACCTTCATCGCCCTGGGCATCTACGAGGACACCGGGTCGTTCACCTTCAACTCCACCACGCCCCAGGATTTCGCCGCCGCCGCCTGGCTCCTGGGCCACGGCATGGACGTGACCGTCATCTCCGACCTGATCACCCGCGACCTCTCCACAGAGCAGATCGCCCTGCTGGGCCAGATGCTCGACGCCGCGCAGACCCACGAGATACGCGGCATCCCCGTGGTGGTCACGGAGATCAGCACGGACAGCTACGTCAACGATTTCGCCCTATTGGCCCACAAACTCCTGGACATGGAGAACCTGCGCGTGCTCTTCGCCCTGGGGCGCATGGACGACCGGGTCCACCTGGTGGCCCGCTCGCGCAGCCCCGAGGTGGACGTGGGGCGCATCTGCGCCTCCTTCGGCGGCGGCGGCCACGCCTCGGCGGCCTCGGCCAGCATAAAGGACCGCACCCTGGCCCAGGTCAAGGACGAGCTGTTCGCCCTGCTCAACGCCCAGGTCCGCCCGCGGCACAACGTGCGCGGGATCATGTCGCGAAACCCGGCCACCGTGGACGCCGCCGACACAACGGCCCGGGCCGCCGAGATCATGACCCGCTACGGCCTGAAGGCCGCGCCCATCGTGGACGGCGCCAGCGGCGCCCTGGTGGGCATCCTGGAGCACCAGATCGCCGACAAGGCCGTGGCCCACGGCCTGGGCGGCACGCCCTGCACCGAATACATGATGCGCGGCCACGCCTCGGTGAGCCCCGAGGCCGAGCTGTACGACGTGACCGAGATCATCCTCGGCCAGGGGCAGCGGCTGGTGCCCGTGGTGGAGGACGAGCGCGTGGTGGGCGTCATCACCCGCACGGACCTGATCAACATCCTCATCGACGAGCCCGCGCGCATCCCGGAGAACCTGCTGCCCGACCGGGGCCGCGAGCGCAACATCGCCTCCCTCATGCGCGAGCGCCTGCCCGGGGACCTGCTCGACCTCATCGGCCGCGCGGGGCGGCTGGCCGACGCCCTGGGCGTGGCGGCCTACGCCGTGGGCGGATTCGTGCGCGACATACTCCTGGGCCAGCCCAACACGGACCTGGACCTCGTGGTCGAGGGCGACGGCATCGCCTTCGCCCGCGCCCTGGCCGAAGAACTGCACGGCCGCGTGCGCCCGCACCGCAAGTTCCAGACCGCCGTGGTCGTCCTGCCCGGCGAGCAGCACATCGACGTGGCCACGGCGCGCCTGGAATACTACAAGTATCCCGCAGCCCTGCCCACGGTGGAGCTGTCGTCCATCAAGATGGACCTCTACCGCCGCGACTTCACCATCAACGCCCTGGCCGTGCAGATCAACACCGCCGCCCTGGGGCGGCTGGTGGACTTCTTCGGCGCCCAGCGCGACATCAAGGAGCGCGCCCTGCGCGTCCTGCACTCCCTGTCCTTCGTGGAGGACCCGACGCGCATCCTGCGCGCCGTGCGCTTTGCCATGCGCTACGACATGCGCATCGGCGGGCAGACCGACCGGCTGATCAAGAACGCCGTGCAGCTCGGGCTGATCCAGAAGCTCTCCGGCGCCCGGCTGTTCAACGAAATGCAGCTGCTCCTGGAGGAAAAGAACGCCGTGGGCTGCCTGCGGCTCCTGCGCCAGTACAAGGTCCTGCGGGCCATGCACCCGCTGCTGACCCTGTCCCCGGCCCAGGAGGAACTGGCCGAGGAGATAGCCAAGGTACTGGAATGGCACAGAATGCTCTACCAGGACCAGTCGCCCCGGCGCTGGCTGCTCTTCTTCATGGCCCTGGCCAACGGCGCCGAGGAGGCCGACGCCCGCGCCCTGGCCGCGCGCTTCCATATGAGCCAGCGCCTGGAGGACGAGTTCATCGCCCTGCGCGCCACGGTCAACGAGACCATCTACGCCTTCAAGATGTGGCGCCACCGCCAGGGGCCGCCCTCGGAGCTGTACTTCCTGCTGGACAAGGTGCCCCTGGAGGGGGTGCTCTACTTCATGGCCCGCTACAAGCAGGAGGACGTGCGCAAGGCCCTTTCGCAATACCTGACCCAGATGCGCACGCAGGCCCTGGACATCTCCGGGCGCGACCTGCGCGACCTGGGGCTGCCCTCCGGGCCCGCCTACGGGCGCATCCTGGACGCGGTGCGCGCGGCGATGATCGACGGCCGGGCCAACTGCCGCGAGGACCAGCTGGCCCTGGCCAGGGCCCTGGTGACCGACCCGGGGTTCCGGGGCATCGAGGCCGCCCCGGCCCCCGGCGCGGCCCGGCCAGCCAAGCCCTGAGCGCGGCCCGGCCCTTGCCCTTGGGCCGCGCGCCGTGTACAACTGGCCGACAGCCCGACGCTTTCCGCCCCGCTGCGGGCCGGGGGGCGGCCGGGCGTCGTGCCGCCCGCCCGGCCCCGCGCGGGCGGCGCCAACCTGCAAGCGCGAAGGAAGACTCATGGACGTGTTGTGGGCCCCGTGGCGGCTCGAGTATATCCTCGGCCCCAAGGCCGACCAATGCCCCTTCTGCCTGCCCAGGGACACAAGCGAGGACCGCCGCCGCCGGGTGCTCCACCGCGGGCGGACCTGCTTCGTGATCATGAACATCTTCCCCTACAACAACGGGCACCTGATGGTCTGCCCCTACCGGCACCTCATGAACCTCGTCGACCTGACCCCCGAGGAGGGGCACGAGCTGATGGACCTCATGCAGCTGGCCACGCGCGTCCTCCAGGAGCGCTTCCGGCCCCAGGGCGTCAACGGCGGGGTCAACATCGGCGAGGCCGCCGGGGCGGGCATCAAGGAGCACCTGCATTTCCACCTCGTGCCCCGCTGGACGGGCGATTCCTCGTTCATGGCCTTCGCGTCGCAGACGCGGGTCATCCCCGAGCATATCGACTCCACCTACGCGGCCCTGAAGCCCCTTTTCGACCAATACACCGCCTAGCGCCCAAAGGAGATTTCCCATGCGTTTCGTCAAGTTCCTGGCCGTGATCGCCCTGTTCGTGCTGACCATGGCCCTGTTCGCCCAGAACCTGGCCGTGCTGGGCGCGCCCCTGTCCCTTGGGCTGACCATGTTCGGCGCGCAGCTTTTCGCCCTGGAGTCCCCGCTGTACATGTTCCTGCTGGCGGCCTTCTTCCTGGGCTGCGTGCTGACCCTGCTCTATTTCTTCCTGGAAAAGCTGCGCACGGGCCGTGAGCTGGCGAGGGCCAACCGCAAGCTGGCCACCCTCGAGCAGGAGGTCACCTCCCTGCGCAACCTGCCGCTGTCCGACGCCGCCCCGGCGCAGGACAACTAGGACCCCCGGAGGCCTCATGGGCTGGCGGAACCTCCTTGCGGGCGGCAGACGCGCGCGGCCCCTGGGCGCCGACGGCCGCCCGGGGTGCCTTCCCGACGCGGACGGCGCACCCGGCGACACCCAGGCGGCCATCGCCGAGCTGTCCCAGGTGGTGCGCGCCAACCCCGACGCCGTGGAGATCTACCTCGCCCTGGGCAACCTCTACCGCTCCCGCGGCGAGATCGAGCGCGCCGTGCAGATCCGCCAGAGCCTTGTGGTGCGGCCCGGGCTGGACAAGGAGATGCAGGCCCGGGCCTGGTTCGAGCTGGGCCGCGACTTCAAGCGCGGCGGGTTCCTGGACCGGGCCCAGAGCGCCTTCGAGCAGGCCCGCAGGCTCGGCGGCGACGGCGAGGCCATCGTCGCCGAACTGGCCCTGCTCACCGCCGACAGCGGCGACCATGAGCAGGCCGCGCGCCACTATGCCCGCCTGGGCAACCCCGTGGCCGAGGCGCACCATCTCGTGCGCCTGGCCGTGGAGCGCTTCGCCGACGGCCAGACGGGCCAGGGCTACAAATGGCTGCGCAAGGCCCTCAAGGCCTACGAAGGCTCCCTGGAGGCCTGGGGGGAGCTCATGCGCCAGGCCATGCTGGAAGACAAGTGGCGCGAGGTGGGCCACCACCTGGCCCGGGGGCTGGACGGCGTGCGCCCCGACCAGCGCTTCGTGCTCCTGGAAGGGCTGCTGGACGCGGTCAAGGTCCGCGAGCTGGGCCCGGACGCGGCCATGCGCGCCGACAGGCCCTTCCAGTACCACCCGCCCCGCGCGCTCACGGCCGTGGCCCTGCCGCTGCTGGAGCGCCACGACGACGACCTGCTGCTGCAATTCTACGCGGCATGGATGGTCTGCGGCGACGACCCCGAGGCCGCCCGGCGCTGGCTGGAGCGGACCCTGGTGCTCAACCCCGGATTCTGGCCCGCGCGCCTGGAGCTGCTGGCCCTGGACACCCAGGGGCAGCAGCTCGGCGAATCCTTCCGCACGCAGTTGGACTTCTTCGTGCAGCGCGCCCGGGAGCTCAAGCGCTTTGTCTGCCGCCGCTGCGGCCTCAAGCGCGAGCGGGTCTTCTTCCTGTGCCCGCGCTGCAAGAGCTGGCACTCCATCAAGTACCGCACAGTGCTGAACGAATAGATGCCCGCACGCCGTCCCGACAGCGAACAGCCCCGGGAACAGGGGATCCGCATGACCCCCATGTTCGAGCAATACCTGCGCATCAAGCAGGAGCACCCCGGCACCCTGCTCTTCTACCGCATGGGCGACTTCTACGAGCTGTTCTTCGACGACGCGCGCATCGCCGCGCGCGAGTTGCAGATCACCCTGACCTCGCGCAACAAGCAGTCGGACAACCCCGTGCCCATGGCCGGGGTGCCGCACCATTCCTACTGGGACTACGCCGCGCGCCTGCTGGACAAGGGCTACCGCGTGGCCGTGTGCGACCAGGTCCAGGACCCGCGCGAGGCCAAGGGGCTGGTGGAACGCCAGGTGACCCGCGTGCTCACGCCGGGCACCCTGGTGGAGGACGAGAACCTCGACGCCAAGGACCACAACTACCTGTGCGCCCTGTACTTCGACCCGGACAAGGGCGCCGGGGGCCTGGCCTGGGCCGACGTGTCCACCGGCGAATGGTCCGGGCTGGCCGCCGCCCGCGAGGAGCAGCTCTGGCAATGGCTGGCCAAGCTGGGGCCCAGCGAGATCCTGCTGCCCGCGGGCCACGAGGCGCCCCGGCGCTACCAGAGCTTCTCCCGGCGCGTGAACCACCTGCCCGCGCGCTCGCACTTCGACCTCGCCGCCGCCACGCGCCATGTGCTGCGCGACCAGGGCGTGGCCGACCTGGCGGCCCTGGACCTGGCCGACAGGCCCCAGCTCGTGCAGGCCATGGGCGCCATCCTCGTCTACCTGCGCCAGACGCAGATGCGCGAGGAGTTCCGGCTGGCGCCCTTCAAGCCCCTGAACCTCGCCCGGCACCTGCTGCTGGACGACGTGACCGAGCGCAACCTGGAGCTGTTCCGCCGCCTGGACGGCTCGCGCGGGCGGGGCACCCTGTGGGCCGTGCTCGACGCGACCCTCACGCCCATGGGCGGGCGGCTTCTGGCCGAACGGCTGCGCATGCCCTGGAAGGATCTCGCGCCCATCGTCAAGACCCAGGACTGCGTGCGCCTGTTCTTCGAGGACGACGCCCTGCGGGCCGACCTGCGCGCCCTGCTGGAATCGGTCTACGACCTGGAACGGCTGGTGACGCGCATCCGCATGAACCGCGCCACCCCGCGCGATTTCATCGCCCTGCGCGCCTCCCTGGGCGCCCTGCCGGGGCTGCGCGAGCGCCTGGCCGGGGCCGTGGCCGCGCGCGGCGACGAGGCGCCGGCCGCCCTGCGCCAGCTTCTGGGCGGCTGGGACAGCCTGGAGGATTTCGCGGCCCTGCTGCACGGCGCCCTGGAGGACTCGCCGCCGCCGGTGGTCACCGAGGGCGGGCTGTTCCGGCGCGGCTACCGCGCCGAGCTGGACGAGCTCATGGACCTGACCGACCACGGGCAGGCCCAGGTGGACAGGCTCCTGGAGGCCGAGCGGGCGGCCTCGGGGCTGGACAAGCTCAAGCTCGGCTTCAACCGCGTGTTCGGCTACTATTTCGAGCTGCCCAAGTCCCTGGCCGACAAGGCGCCCTACCACTTCACCCGCCGCCAGACCCTGGCCAACTGCGAGCGCTACGCCACGCCCCAGCTCGCGGAGCTGGAAGAACGCATCCTGCACGCCGCCGAGCGGCGCAAGGAGCTGGAGTTCGCCCTGTTCAAGGAGCTGCGCGCCGAACTGGCCGACGCCGCCCACCGTTTCCTGGACATGGGCCAGCGGCTGGCCGCCGTGGACAGCTGGCAGGGCCTGGCCGAGACCGCCCGCCGCCGCGACTGGGCCCGCCCCGAGCTGCACGACGGGCTGGACATCGCCATCCGCGACGGCCGTCACCCTGTGGTCGAGGCCATGCAGGGCGCGGCGGACTACATCCCCAACGACCTGCACCTCACCCAGAGCAAGCGCCTCCTGGTCATCACCGGCCCGAACATGGCCGGAAAGTCCACA
>NZ_JALNWM010000110.1 GCF_023230885.1 Desulfocurvus sp.
CACAAGGCCCTGGACCTCGACCAGGCCCTGGAGGAGGCGCTGCGCATCCTGTCCTGCGCGCCGGGCGTGGAGCGGGCCACCGTGACCCTGGCGGACCGCGACACCGGGGAGCTGGCCGTCACGGCCTGCGACGGCCCGGCCCGGGGGCGGCGCGGCCAGGCCACGCCCGCGCCCGCCCTGGAAGCCGCGCGGCGAATCCTGGACACCGCCGCCGCGTTGCATCTGCCCGGCGACGGCGCCGACCGCCCGGCGGCCCATACCGGGGTGCCCATCGTCCTGGACGCCGAAACCGTCGGCGCCCTCGGCGTGGACTGGCTCCCGGACGCGCAGACCGATACGCCCGGGGACACGCAATTCCTGGCCGCAGTGGCCGCCCTGCTGGCCCAGATGGTCCGCATCAGCGAGGCCGTGCGGCGGCGCGAGGAAGCCCTGCGCCGCGAAAACGCCGCCCTGCGGTACCGCGTGTCCAAGGAGGCCGGCGGGCTGTACATCATCGGGAGCAGCACGCCCATGCGGGAGGTGGAACGCCTGATCGAGCAACTCGCGCCCACCGACGCCCCGGTGCTGCTGCTGGGCGAGCCGGGCACGGGCAAGACCCGCATCGCGCGCATCATCCACGACCTCTCCGGACGCAAGGCCCGGCCCTTCGTCGCCGTGGGCTGCGCGTCCGCCTCCGGAGGGAACCTGGAATCCGAGCTATTCGGCTGCGAGCGCGGCGCCCGGCCCGGACGCATGGAGGACGCCCACCAGGGCACCCTGCTCCTCGACGAGATCGACGCCCTGCCCCCGGCCCTGCAGGCCGGACTGCTGCGCGTGATCCAGAAGCGCGAGACCGTGCGCGCCGGGGGCAGCCGCCCCCGGGCCGTGGACGTGCGCATCCTCGCGGCCACCAATCGCGACCTGCGCGAACTCGTAGACCGCGGCGACTTCCGCCTGGACCTCTACCATCGCCTGAACATGTCCCCCGTCACCGTCCCGCCCCTGCGCCGCCGCAAGGAGGACGTGCCCGGCCTGCTCAACCACTTCCTGCGCCGGGCAGCCCGGGGGCGCGGGCGCACGTTCTTCCTGACCCCCGGGGCCCTGGAGTTCCTCACTGCCCGCGACTGGCCGGGCAACGTCCGCGAGCTGGAGGGGCTTGTGGAACGCCTGGCGGTCATGGCCGGGGGCCAGCGCATCGACGAGGCCCTGGCGCGCCTGGCCCTGAACACCGCCAGCGGGCCGGACGGCGGCCCGCAGGGGCGCTCCCCGGGCGCCGCGCCGCCCCGCAAGCCGTCCCTGAAGGAAATGGAACGCGCGGAAATCCTCTCGGCCCTGCGCGAGGCGCGCTGGATCAAGCGCCGTGCCGGCGAGGCCCTGGGGCTCACCGAACGCCAGATCGGCTACCGCATCCGCAAGCTCGGCCTCGAAGACCGCGTGGCTGCCGAGCGGGCCCGCCTGCGCGGCGCGCGCTGACCCCGCCCCACGGCCTCCGGTGGCCGTTCCCCGATATTTCCGATGGAAAGAAACGCCGTTGTGGCCTATGCTGCCCTTCTAAAAAAGGAGCGCTACATGCCATTGGCCACCATTGCCTCGATCCTCGCCTGTTTCTTCCTCGCGCTGCCCTGCACCCCGGCCCGGGCCGACGCCCAAGCCGAAGGGCGGGCCATCCTGGAGCGCCAGCGCGACCTGCACGAAACATCCAGCGCCACGTCCACAGTGGTCATGATCCTGGCCGACAAGGCCGGAAACAAGAAACAGCGCGAGTTCCGCAGCTGGAAAAAGACCATGTCCGACGGGCTGGCACGCACCCTCATGGTCTTCACGGCCCCGGCCGACCTCTCGGGCACGGCCCTGCTCAGCTGGGAAACGGGCGACGGACTGGCCAACCAGTGGCTGTACATGCCCGCCACCGCCAAGATGCAGCGCGTGGCGTCCAGCTCCAAGGCCGATTTCTTCATGGGCACCGATTTCACCTACGAGGACATGGAGCCCGACGACCTGGACCAGTACGTCATGACACTCACGGGCTCGGCGGACGTGGACGGCCAGGACTGCCACGTCATCGAGGTGGTGCCCGCCACCCCGGAAAAAGCCAAGGAATCTGGCTACGGCAAGCGCGTGTTCCATGTGCGCAAGGACATCACCTTCACGGTCAGGATCGAATATCACGACCCGCGCGGCAGGCTGGTCAAGGTCCAGACCGCCCATGACCTGGAAAACGTGCGCGGCGACATGTGGATCGCGCGCAAGACGCTGATGGACAACCTGCGCGCCAAGCACCGGACCCTCATGGGCCTCGCGGCCTTCGAGGTCGACGCCGCCATCGACGACGAGGTGTTCACCGAGCTGTACGTCACCCAGGGCCGCGCCCTGCAATAGCAACGCCCCAGCCCGCCAGGAGACTGTCCGTGCAGCGATTCATGCGCCTCGCCTACGCCCACCCCTGGGTCGTGGTCCTGACCCTGGCCGTGATCACGGCGGCCTCGCTCTTCCTCGCCAGGGGCCTGCGCCTGGACCCGTCCGTGGACGGGATGATGACCGACGACCCCGAGGCGCGCGCCATCTACGCGCGCACGGTGGAGACCTTCGGCACCGACCAGGTCACCGTCATCTGCCTGCGCGACCCCGACCTGTTCGACCCCGACCGCCTGGCGCTCATCGACGAGCTGGCCTACCAGCTCGAAGGGCTGCCCGGGGTGGTGCGCGTGGAGAGCCTGTTCTCCGCCGCCGACTTCCGCGACGACCAGGGCACCCTGCGCTCCGGCCCGCTCATGCGCCAGCCCCCGGCCGACCGGGACGAGGCCCGGGCCATCCTTGCCCAGGCCCTGGAGAACCCGCTGGTGGCGGGCAACCTGCTCTCGCGCGACGGAACGACCACCTCGGTCAACGTGTTCATCGAACCCGACCAGGACGACCCGCAGTTCTACGAGACCCTGGCCGCCTCCATCGAAACGCTGCTCGCCCCCTGCCAGGGCCGCTTCGAGGAGGCATTCCAGCTCGGCAACCCGTACTTCCGCACGGTCATCTCCCAGACCATGATCCACGACCAGATGCGCCTGGTCCCGCTCTCCGTGGCCGTGCTCATCCTGACCCTGGTGCTCATGACCCGCTCGCCCGCCAGCGCCATCCTGCCGCTGCTCACGGCGGGCACCAGCGTCTGCTGGATGGCGGCCTTCATGGCCCTGGCCGACATCCCCCTGAACATCCTGACCATCATCGTACCCTCGCTGATCATCGTCATCGGCTCCACCGAGGACATCCACCTGATCTCCGAATACCGCGAGGGCCTGCACAAGCGCGGCCCCGGCAAGCTGGCCTTCGACTACATGGTCTCCAAGATGGGCGTGGTCATCCTCATCACCAGCCTGACCACCTTCCTGGGCTTCGCCTCCATCACGGTGAACAAGATCGAGATTCTGCGCCAGTTCGGCATGGCCGCGGCCTTCGGCCTGCTGGTCAACCCCGTGATCACCGTGGCGCTCATCCCGGCCTATCTGCGCCTGACGGGCGGGCGCGGGGCCTCGCCCCTGGCCCCCGCCGGGCCGCCGCCCCGGGACGAGGAGGACGAAAACGCCGAGCCCGAGCCCTGGAAGAAGAACCTGAGCATCTTCGACCTGCTGGGCAGGGCCGCCAGCTCCGCCGCCAACCGCCACGACCGCAAGCTCGTGGCCGGGCTTTTGCTCTTCGCCGCGGGCCTGGCCCTGTTCTCCTTCAACGTGCGGCTGAACAACGACATCCTGGGCGTGTTCAAGAAGTCCTCGCCCATCCGCCAGCGCACCGAGGCCATGGCCGCCCACCTGCCCGGCGTGCAGACGTTCTCCATCGCCATCTCCAGCGGCGTGCAGGGCATGTTCAAAAAGCCCGAAGCCCTGCGCGCCGTGGCGGCCATCCAGGACTACATCGCCGCCAGCCCCGAATTCGACGCGTCCTTCTCCCTGGCCGACTCCCTGCGGCTCATCAACCGCGAGATGCACGGCGGCGCCCAGGCCCACTACGCCATCCCCGCCACCGAGGACCAGGTGGCCCAGTACCTGCTGCTCATCCACGACTCGGACCTGCGCCGCAGCGTGAACCCCGACTTCAGCCAGTTCCACATCCTGGTGCGCCACAGCCTGCAATCGTCGTACGAACAAAAGCAGGCCCTGGAAGGGCTGCGCGCCTTCATGGCCAAGACCCTGGGCCCGCACTACCAGAGCGCCTTCACCGGCGAAAGCATGCTCATCCTGGGCGGCGCGGACAGCATCGCCGAGGGCCAGGCCCTGTCCATCGCCCTCCTGCTGGGCATCATCTTCCTGATCATGTCCGTGCTGTTCGTGAACGTGAAGGCCGGTCTGCTCTCGCTGCTGCCCAACATCTTCCCGGTGCTCATCATGTTCGGCACCATGGGCTTCACGGGCATCCCGCTGAACATCGGCACGGCCATGGTCGCGGCCATCGCCATCGGCATCGCCGTGGACGACACCATCCACTTCATGACCCGCTACAACAAGGAAATGCTGCGCCTGAAGGACCAGCACCGGGCCATGGAGGTCTGCATCCACGCCGAGATCAGGCCGGTGACGGCCACCTCACTGGCCCTGGCCCTGGGCTTCTCGGTGCTCCTGGCCTCGGAGTTCGTGACCATCATCCAGTTCGGCGCCCTCTCGGCCCTGGTCATGCTCGCCGCCCTGATCGGCGACCTGCTGCTCACCGGGCCGCTGCTGGCCAACACCAAGCTGCTCACCCTGTGGGACATGCTCTCGCTGCATGTGGACCCGCAGGTCATCCGCCAGTCGGAGTTCTTCCGCGAGCTGCGCCCCTGGCACATCAAGAAGATCATCCTCATGGGCCGCATCCAGGAACGCCGCGCCGGAGAGAGCATCTTCGACGAATGGGACCAGGGCGACTCCATGTACATCATCCTCAGCGGCGAGGTGCGCGCCTTCTCCATCCAGGAGGACACCGGACGCGAGGTGCCCTACGCCCTGTTCGGCGTGGGCGACGTGTTCGGCCAGACGGCCATGCTCGACCCCGGCCCGCGCTCCTACTCCGCCCGGGCCTTCTCCGACCTGCACCTGGTGGAGATCAGCCACGCCGACTTCCAGCGCCTGCACCGCCTGTATCCGCGCCTGGCCAGCCTGGCCCACCGCAACCTGGCGCGCATCCTCGGCCACCGGCTGGCCATCGCCAACGTCATGTACTACCAAAAGTCCCTGCAAAACCAAGGATGACGCCATGAAACACCCCGCGCCTCCCCGGCCCCGCCTCGTCCCGCCCCTGGCGGCCTGGCTGCTGGCCCTGGTCCTGACGGCCCTGCCCGCAGCCGCCGACGAGGTGGATCTGCTCCAGGAGCTGGACGCGGCCATGACCGCCAGCGCCCAGAAGGAACAGGACACCGGCGAGCGGGGCGCGGCGGCCCAGTTCGCCGACAACCTGGACCTCACCGTGCGCCTGCGCGGCGCCCATTTCTTGCAAACCGCGGGCCGGGACGACCTGCCCAAGGACACCCAGGACAACATCGGCGAGCTGCGCCTGGAATACGCCACCAGCGCCACCGTGGGGCGCGTGCGGCTGGCCACGTCGGGCTGGCTGGAGGCCGGCAACCAGCAGGACACCTACGCGGGCGTGAGCCGCTTCTTCCAGGACGACAACCGCCGCCGCAACGCCTGGGAAATCAACGAACTCTACGCCGTGGTGGACCTCGGCCCGGCCGACCTGACCCTGGGGCGCAAGGTGCTGCAAAACGGCATCTCCACCCTGGTCTCCCCGGCCAACCGCTACAGCCCCGTGGACTTCAACGACCCCCTGGACCCGCGCCGCCTGGGCGTGTGGCAGGCGGCCCTCGACGTGCCCGTCGGCGACACCACCTGGACCGTGGCCGTCATGCCCTACTTCACGCCGCCCAAGACGCCCAGCCCCGAGTCGCGCTGGGTTTCCGGCGAGGCATGGGGCGGAGTCCCCGGCTATTTCGGCAACAGCCAGAGCCAGTTCGACGACTTCCTGGAGTGGCTGCACTTCTTCTCCAGCCTGACGCGGGTCGACATGGTGTCGCTGTTCGAGCGCTTCTTCGGCATCAGCTTCGGCGGCGTGACCCCGGACATCACCACCCGCTACGACCTGCCCGACGCCGACGACCCCGACCAGTGGAGCTACCTGGCCCGCGCCAAGACATCCCTGGGCGGCTTTGACCTGTTCGCCTCGGCCTTCCGGGGCCCGAGCATCTACCCCGTCATGCGCGCGGAGCTGGACCAGCCCGCCGCCCGGGTGGCCATCACCGTGGAGCACCCCGTGGCCGACCAGCTGGCGGGCGGCTTCTCCACCACCTGGAAGGAGCTGGAATTCCACGGCGAGGCGCTCTACTCCCATACCGAGGAGGGCAAGGACGACAGCTACCTGCACTATGTGGGCGGCACGACGTGGTCCAACCAGTCCTGGCCCGCCCGCCTGGGCCTGCACCGCCTGGACCTCACGGCGGAATATGTGGGCGAGAGCATCACGCAGCACCAAAACGCCGACGGCTACTTCATCTCCTCGCGCGACGCGCGCCTGGGCCGCAACGACGCCGTGCTGCGCGCCGAGCTGTTCCTCACCCAGGAGTTCAGCCTGCACTACCTGGCCGACATCCTGCTCTCCAACTCCGCGCGCCTGCACCGCGTGGGCACCACCTGGCGCATGACCGACAACCTGACCTGGCACACGGCCCTGGAGCTTTTCGACGGGCCCGGCACCAGCTACTACGGCCGCTGGCGCGACCAGGACCGCGTGGTCACCACGCTGGAATACCGCTTCTAGGGCGCCCCGGGCCGCCCCCGGGCCCAGACGCAAACGAGCCCCCGGCGCGCAACCGCGCCGGGGGCTCGTGCTTTCCGGCCGCCAAAGGCGCCGCCAGGGCGGCGCCCCGCGCCGGCCTAGTCGAAGGGCAGCTTCACCCCGCCGCCGGGCTGCATCTCCACCCCGGTCCCCATGGTGCCCGTTGCGGCGGCCCCGGGCGCCCGCCCCTGGCGACGGCAGACCATGCCCACGGCCAGGGGCGCGCCGGACACCGCCCTGGCATAGGCCAGCTTGGGCGTGACGCGCACGATCTCCACCGTGCCGACCAGGGTCTCCACGGCGCCCAGGGATTCCTTGGTATACGGGTCCACGATGGGCGCCCCCAGGGCGTAGACATCGAGGACATCGCCCGGGGCGTAGCTCTTGCCGCCCAGGTTGAGCTGCACCTCCCCACCCTGCGCGGCCACGATCCGGGGCGGGTAGATGTTCTCCAGCAGATCCATGACGACCCGGTTGGCGAGGGCGTCGAACGCCCCGGCCAGGGCCGAGTCCCGCCGGGCGTTTCCGGGCAGCTCCACGGCGAAGGTCAGGGTGTCGGCCCATTTTATTTCCTGCGTCGCCATGAGCATCAGCTCGTAGGACAGGCCGATCTCGACGTTGCCGCCCGAGAGCCGCTCGCCGGTCAGCGCGCTGGTCGTCCCCCTGGTGTCGGTGCCGCACGAGGTGACCGCCCCGGTGAGCAGATAGTCCGCCCCCAGCAGCTTGCCCAGCTTCAGGCGCTCGTCCCTGCCCGCCGCGGCCGAGCCGACGACGGCGCTTTCGGCGCCGTAGGCGGACAGGTCGCGGCGTTGCAGCACGGCGAATTTGCGCGTCTGCACCAGCTGGGCGATCAGGGCGTCGGTGAGCGCATGGGCCACATCCAGGCCCGAAACGTCCCCGGAATCCACGCGGAAGACCTCCCGCGCGGCCGCGAAAGGATAGACGGCAAAGCGCCTGCGCTTGTCGCTTGGCAGCCCCGGCGCCTGGTACGTCGAGCTCCTGAAGGTGGCCTCGACCTCGGCCCAGTGCAGCCCGTCCTCCCCGATGCCGCCGTCAAGGACGCGGTATTCGCTGATGGCGCCCTTGGTGGCCGTGGCGACCTGTTTCTGAACGGCGTCCTTGAGCGCGGCGGCGCTGGACTCGGCGCCGTTCTCGACAACGGACCCTGAAACCAGGGTGGTGCTGTGCACCTGCCTGGCGTCGATCCTGACGCCCTTGTGCTGTTGCAGCACGCGGACCAGGGCGTCCTGCACGGCCTCCTGCGGGGAGGCGCCATAGCCCTTGGCCCGGACGTTCTGAGCGGAGGTTCTGGTCCCGGCCTGCGCCTGTGCGCAGGCAAGGACCAGGACAACGCCCGCCAGGGCCGCGACAAGGGCACGCGGCAGACAAGAAACGGCCATGACCCCTCCGGCTAGAAGTCGTTGATGTTCATCTGGTCGACACTCTTGCGGCCCGAGGCATCCCCCGTGGAGCCGCCGGCCTTCTTCTGCGCGCCGCCCGGCTTTTGCGCGCCGCGCTTGGCGGCCTGGATGCCCGCGAAGCTGTAGGTCTTGATGACCCCGACGATCTCGTGGCCCTCGGGGGTCTTGTACACCCAGCGCTTGAGGGTCGAGGCGCCCTTGAGGCGCGCGCTGGTCCGGCTCTTCGACGTTTCGTTGCGCACGTCGACGATCTGGCTGGCCGTGACCTCCTCGACATCGCCGCTGCCGCCGCGCAGGATCTTGGACTGGCTCACCGCCTCGCTGATGGTCGCCTCGTCCTGGGTGCTGAAGCTGCTGTTCAGGAAGGCCGCAAGCTGCGCGGCGGCCAGGCTGTCGGCCTGGTCCAGGGCGATGCCGCGGTGGCGCTCGCGCATGCTTTCGTTCTCGCCGGTGTAGCTGCTGGACCACTGCCCGTAGCTGACGACAACCGGCCCGTTCTCGTCGAACAGCACCCGGACGCCGAGCAGGTCATAGAGCTTGGCCTTGTCGTCCAGCGGCACGATATCCCGCAGGGGAGGGCCCTGCTTGGCGATCTGCGGCTTCTGCTCCCGGGCCAGGCAGGAGGCGATGGCCTCCAGCTTCGGGGAGTACATGAGCAGGACGCCCACGGTCTGCGATCCGCTGGCGCTCTGGCCGATGAAGGTCTGGATGGGCGTCACCCCCGCGAGGGCCTTGGAGGCCCGGGTGACCGTGCGCTTCAGGAACGCGTCCTCCAGCAGGGTCTTCTTCTGGTCCGGCGGGGCGGCGGAGTAGCGCTGGGGGTCGATGCCGTATTCCTCGAGCTTGGAGGAAAGCATCGCGTCGCCAAGGGCCAGGGCCTTGCTCGCAAGGGCCTCCAGCGTGGAGGACCCCTGCCCCAGCTCCTGCTCGAAGGAACCGGCGTCGGAGCTGTTGTCGGCAAACAGGTGCTGGACGATCTCGCTGGTCACCTGCTGGTCGAGGTCCTTGACGAACTGCTTCTGCGCGCCAAGATAGGCCTTTTCGAACGCAAGCACCCGGGACTTCCCGAAATCCGGGGAGACGACCGACTGCTCGACGGGGCTCTTGGCAAAGTAGAAATATTTGTCAGCCTTGGCGTTGTAGCCGTTTTCCAGGCCATTGTCGCGCATGTATGCTTCGAAGAGCTCTTCAACGATCTCCGAAGCGCTCTTCTGCGCGACCTGCGAGGTATCCACCTTCCCGGCCTCGGCGAAGGTGTTCAGCGCCACGGCCGCGTCGTCCACCACGGGGCTCTCGGCCACGGCGCCCATGGCCACGACATCCTGCCCCCAGGCAACGGGGGCGAAAAGGGCCAGGGCCAGGCAGGCCGCGGCCGCCCGGATGCAACAGTTCTTCATCGCAAGCATCTGTTTCTCCCCCTTTGGGCTACCAGGCGGCGGACTTGTTGGAGGCGACCTTGGCCACGACCGTCTCGCCCTCCCAGTAGGCGAGGCCGGAGGCGATTTCGGTCAGCGTGAGCTGGAAGTAGTAGTCGATCCGCTGGTTGCTGCCGTCCACGGCCGTGTTGCGCTGGATGATCTTGCCGGACAGCGACATGTTGGGCGCAACCATCTGGTTTTCGCCGACCACGGTGGCCTGGTTGAACTCCTTGCTCTGGCGCAATTCGCGCGCCTGCATGCTCATGGCGTCCTCCGGGCCCCCGGCGCGGACGGCCGTGGTCACGACGACCTTGCCGCTGTTGAGCAGGTCGATGCGGATCTTCTTGATCAGCATGTCCACGTCGATCCGCTGCATGGTGTCGTTGGTGATGGTGGAGATGGCCAGCACATGCCGCCCGCCGCCGGAACGGTTCAGGGCGCCGCTGGCAAGCATCGAGGCCACGGCGTCGGCCGCGGCCTTCTGGAAGTCGCTGTCGTCGATGCTCGCCGTCACCAGCCCGGCGTCCCGCGCCGGGTCGACATAGCGGGCGGACTGGGTGCATGCGCTCACGAAGACCAAACACACAAGAAGAAGGGCAAGCTGCAATTTCATCGCGACCTCCGGTCTGCGGCGGCAAGTGGTTACTTGGAACGGGAAATCGTGACAACGGCGCGGTGCGCCTTGGCCGACGGGGCGACGGCAGCGATGCGGTGCGCCTGCTGCCCGGGGATGACGACCCGGTTCTGGCGGGCCATGACGGTGGGCAGCGCGAAACCCTCGGCGTCGAACCACTCCACGGCGTGCAGCACCGTCACCTTGAGCGCGGACCGGTTCTCCAGGCCGACCTCCACCCGCAAGAACCCCGAGGGCGCCGTGCCCAAAACCGGCGGGGCGACAGACAGGCTGGACGGCAGCCCCACGACCCTGACCTCGCAGGGGAACAACTGGGGGGCGGCAACCGCCGCCTCGGGAGGCGCACCGTGGCGCGCACATCCGGCGGCCGCACAGAAAAGCGCCAGGCACAACACCAGGGAAATGCTTCGCATCGGAATCCTCCCGTCGGACGGGCCGCCCGTGGCGCGGGCGCCCCGGCTGGATGCATCAGTCAAAGGCCACCGTGTCGATATACGGATTCGCATTGGCACTTCGCAGGGCCACGAAAACGATGTGGTCGCGGCCGGGATCGAGGTCCAGGGCCGTTTCCCGGCCGCCGGGGATGTCCAGCCACAGCCGGTCCCCGGCCCCGTCCAGCGGGACGCGGGCGACCTCGTACCGGGCGGGGACGGAGCTCCAATGGCGCGTGTCCGCCCGGGTCACCAGCGCGCTGTAGATGCC